>DASVSC010000238.1:0-10573 GCA_036388295.1 Tepidisphaeraceae bacterium
GCGGAAGCCGCTGCGATTGCTGCCGAGGCCGTTGGCGGTGAAGCCGCTGTCCATGCGGTCGATCGTCTCTATGTGCTCGTCGGGCATTTCCTTCAGGAACGGCGACGGCACCGTCCGCTCGCGCCGGCCCATGAGCGTGCGGGCATAAGCGCGGCTGAGGAACAGCTGCTTCTGTGCCCGCGTGATGCCGACGAAACAGAGTCGGCGTTCTTCTTCCAGTTCGTCCGGACTGTTGCGCGCCCGGCTGTGCGGCAGCACGCCTTCCTCTAGGCCGATCATGGCGACGACGGGAAACTCCAAACCCTTGGCGGCGTGCAGCGTCATCAACGTGACCGCCCCGCCGGCGCCTTGCACCTTGTCGGCGTCGCTCATCAAACTGATCTGGCTGAGATATTCGTCGAGCGTGCCCTCGGGATTGTCCTGGTCATACGTGGCCGCGGAGTTGATCAGTTCCTTCACGTTCGCCAGTTCGGGTTTGTCCGGATCGGTGCTTTTTTCGAGGCTCGTCAGCATGCCGCTCTTGGCGACGACGGCTTCCATGATCGACTGGATTGTGCCCTTGCGGACTTCGGCGAACATGCCGTCTGCCGCATCACCGGGGCTGCCGGAGACGTTCTCGCGCAGGTGGCGAATCAGCTGGACGAAAGAGGCCGTGCTGTTGGCCGCCCGGGCGCTCAGGCCTGGAACGAAGCGGGCTTGTTCGAGTGCGCCGAACAGCGTGGTGCCTTGGCCGACGCTGTAGAGCTGCATTTTGCGGATGCTTTCGTCGCCAATGCCGCGCGTGGGCGTGTTGACGACGCGGGCGAGGCTGACTTCGTCCGACGGATTGGCCAGCACGCGCAGGTAGGCCAGGACGTCTTTGATCTCTTTGCGGTTGTAGAACTCTGTCCCGCGGGCGACCTGGTACGGAATGCGGTTGGCCACCAACTTTTCTTCCATCACGCGGCTGAGCGAGTTCATCCGGAAGAACACCGCCATGTCACTCCAGGGCGTGCCGCCGGCGTTCAGCTGCTTGAACTGGTCGATGATCGTGACGGCTTCGTCCTCTTCATTCTGGCACAGGAAGAACTTGGCTCGCTCGCCCTGGACGTTTTCAGTCCACAGGGCTTTGTCTTTGCGCTGCGAATTGCGGGCGATCAACTGCGACGCCAACGCCAGGATGGTTTTGGTGCTGCGGTAGTTCTGTTCGAGACGGACGACCCGCGCGTCGGGGTAGTCTTTTTCGAAGTCGAGGATGTTCTGGATGTTCGCGCCGCGCCAGGCGTAAATGCTCTGGTCCGGATCGCCGACGACGCAGATGTTGCGGTATTTCTGGGCCATCGCGTGGGCGAGGATGTACTGCGCGTGGTTCGTGTCCTGGTATTCGTCGATCAGGATGTACGGGTAGCGCTCCTGCAGCTCGGCCAGCACGTCAGGGAACTGCTTGAAGCCGAGGACGACGCGGAGCATCAGGTCATCGAAATCGAGACCGTTGTTGGCCTCCAGCAGCTTTTGGTACTTGCTGTACACGCGGGCGACGGTCTTGTCATAAAAGCTGGCAGCGGTGCGGGCGTAGTCGTCGCTGGTGATCAGCTGGTTCTTCAGGTTGCTGATGCTGCTGTGAATCTGACCCGGCGTGAAGTTCTGGCTGTTGATGTCGAGCAGCTTCAGGGCCTCTTTGACCAGCTTGGTCTGGTCGGCCGAATCGAAAATCGTGAAGTTGTTCGGCACGCCCATGCGTTGGCCGAAGTGGCGCAGGATGCGGACGCACAGGCTGTGGAAGGTGCAGATCGTCGGATGGTATTGATCGACCCGCCCGATGTCCTTGATCGGCCGGCCGAGCAGGTGGCCGACGCGCTCTTTCATCTCGCCGGCGGCCTTGTTCGTGAACGTGATCGCCAGCACGTTCGCCGGCGGAATGCCCAGGCTCAGCAGGTAGGCCACGCGGCGGGTCAGCACGCGCGTTTTGCCCGACCCCGCGCCGGCGATGATGAGTAGCGGACCGTCGGTATGCGTGGCCGCTTCACGCTGCGGCGGAGTCAGATCGGCAAGCAATTCGTCTTGGGACAACACGGGGAGGAAGTGTATAGGGGAAAAGCGTGAGGCGTGAGCAGGACACCGAAAATACGATCCCCTTCTACGTCTTCCTCACGCCTCACGCCTTCGCCCTCACCCCTCGTCTTCAACGTACGCCTGCAGTTCGCTCAGGAACTCGTGCAGGGCGGCGGCGGTGTTTTCGTTCGGGTTTTCGCCCTGGTGAAGGAGCGTGATCGCTTCCTTCTGGCCCAGCACGGCAAGGTCGCGCAGGGCGGGCATGTACGGGCCGGCACGCAGGGCTTCGTGGTAGCGGCCGCGGAAGAAATCGTAGCCGTCCGGGTGGCGGCCGAACCACGCGACCAGCTTCGCCTCCGGCGCCAGGCCGGGCGGCGAATGGTGCACTTCGCACCACTCGGTCAAATCCTTGGTCAGGCCGACCGGTTCGACCCAGAGTCGCAGGCCGTCGTCCAGTTCAACCGCATCGAACAAGCTCTTGACTTTGAACATCGGTTCTCCTGCTAATCATACGTCTGAACTGGCGCGGCGGACGAAAAATCGTGTTCCTCCGCCGCCGGCCGCTGCCCGGCCTTGAGTTGGCCGATTAACGGTTCAACCGATCAACTCCTATACTCTCTTCCATGAGCGATTCTCCGATCCTGCAAATCGACGACGACTGGAAGCGGCAGGCCCAGGAAGAGAAGCGTAAGCTCGCCGAGCGCGAAGCCGCCGCCCGCAAGCCCGCCCCGCCGCCTCCGCCCCCCGCCGCGACCGCCCCGCCGGCAGCGCGTCAGCAGCCCGACGCCAGCTTCGCCACGCTCGTGCAATCGGTGATGACCCAGGCCCTCTTCTACATGGGCGAGTTGGCCGACGAGGGCGAACAGCCGATGTTCAACCTCGACATCGCCAAACACCAGATCGACACGCTGGCGGTGATCGAAGCCAAGACAAAGGGTAACCTGACTTCCGAGGAACAGTCGCTGCTGGACGCCGCACTGTACGACCTGCGCTCGAGGTTCGTGAGCATTGCGACGCAGATGATTCGGTAGGGGCAGTGGGCAGGTAGCAGTGGGCAGTAAACGCGGAGAATCGAAGTCGACCTCCGGTCTTCACTGCCCACTGCCCACCCCTCGCCTCACAGCACTTCCATCGCCTTCGGATAACTCCCCAGCACCGTCAGCTGCAGGCAATGCTTGCCCGCCTCGGCGATCGCCTCCTGCATCGCCGCGTCGTCGGCGTGACCCTGGGCGTCGATGAAGAAGTAATACTCCCAGTTCACCTTCTGGCTGGGGCGTTTTTCGATGTCCGTCAGGTTGATGCCCTTGTCGCGGAACACGTCCAGCACCTCCGCCAGCGCGCCAGGCTTGTGGGCCGTGGTGAACATGATGGCCGTCTTGTCTTGACCAGTGCGTTTACAGCTTTCGCGGGCGATGACGAAAAAGCGGGTGACGTTGTCGGGGTTATCCTCGATGTTCTCGAACAGCATGTGCAGGCCGTACATTTCGGCGGCCTGACGACTGGCGATGGCGGCGATCGTCGGGTCGGCCTTGGCCATCTCGGCGGCGCGGCTGGTGCTGTCGACGGCCCGCACGTCTTTGCCCTTGGCCGTCCCCGCCAGCCACTTGCGGCATTGGGCAAACACCGCGTCCTTGCTCAGCACCGTCGTCACGTTCTCCCACGGCCCGCTCGTGAGCAACTGATGATGAATCGTGACCAGCACTTCGGCGCAAATGCGCGCGGACGAAGACAGAAACGCGTCCAGCGTGTCGACCACGCCGCCGTGCAAACTGTTTTCCACCGGCACCAGGCCGTAGTCGATGTGGCCCCGTGTGATTTCCTCGAACACCGATGGAATGTCCGACAGCGGAAAATATTCCACCGACCGCCCAAACTTCAGCAGCGAAGCCTGGTGTGAAAAGCTACCCGCCGGCCCGAGGAAGCCGATGCGCAGCGGCCGTTCGAGGGCGAAGCTGCCGCTCATCAGTTCGCGGTAAACGGCTTCTAAACAGCGGTTGGGCAGCGGGCCGGTGTTGATGCTGCGGACTTTGTCGAAGACCAGTTTTTCGCGGTCGGGCGCGTAGATCGACAGGTTCTGCTGCTGCTTGATCTTGCCGATCTCGACGACGACCTTCGCCCGTTCGTTCAGGGTCTGGACGATCTTGCGATCGAGTTCGTCGATCTGCTTGCGAAACGGTTCCAGCGGGTCAGACATAGGCTTTAGGATAGCGGATGTTCCCCCGCCGGACAGGTCCGGCGTTTACGCGACCGCCGTCGCGGCGGGCTTGGCGTCGGCCGGCGGCGTCTCGTAGCGCGCCTTCATTACTTCGTTGTCCAACTCCGCACCGATCAGTATGACGGCCGCGTCGAGGTAGAAGACCATCAGCATGATCACCATGCCCGCCACCGTGCCGTAGGTTTTGGAGTAGCTGTTGAAGTGAGTGAAGTAGAACTGCAGGGCGATGCCCGTCGCGATCCAGCCGATAGCGGTGAAGATCGAGCCGACGGTGAAGAACCTCAGTCGCTGGCGGCGGCTGGGGCCGAGTTGGTACAGCACGCCGATCATCAGCTGCATCGCCGTCAGGCCGATGACGTACCGCACGATCGTCGTGACCACGAACATACGCGTCGTCGCCCATTCCTGTGCGAAGCCCGGCAGCAGGTGCACGTACTTCGACAGCAGCGCAGTCAGCAACGCACCGACCGGCAGCATCACGATTACGATGAAAAACGCCACGCCCATGAACAGCGTCAGCGCCATCGCGATCAATCGCTTCAGCCAGAACGGCCGCGGCTTGTCGATATCGAGGGCGGCGTCGAGGGAGGACATCGTCGTGTTCATGCCGCCGCTCGCGGCGTACAGCGTCAGCAGCAAACCGAACGACAGCAGGCCGCCGTGCGTCTCGTTGAGCAGTGATTTGGCCGTCGTTTGCACCGGATCGACGATCGCGTACGTCATGCCCGATTGGTACATGATCGTGGCAATGTACTCGGGAATCGCGTCGCGGAAATCCTTCGGCAAGTACGGCACCAGCGACATCAGGAAGATGATCATCGGGAAGACCGCGAACACCCACGCGTACGCCATGGCGGCGGCGTTGGTGAACACGTCGTCCTTGGTCATCTCGGTGTAGACGCGCCGCCCGATGGCGATCGGGCCGTGCGACTGCATGACGTGGTAGAAATCCTTGACAGTCGACATTCACTTCACCGCGATCTTCCAGATGCCCCACACGCCGCCACGATTGGAGCGGAAGTAGATCGCGCCGCCGGCCGGGTCGAACACGGGCAGGTCGTCGACGCTGCCGTTGCGCGTGATCTGGACCGGCTGGCTGCTGTTGGCCACGTCCAGGACCCAGATGTCGAAGTTCTGGCGGCCGTCCTCTGCCTCTTTGCCGCGGTCGCTGGCGAACGCAATGCGGCCGCCGCTGGCGTCCCAGGTGGGGTTGATGTTGTCGAAGTCGCTCGTCAGGTTTTCCGGCGCGCCGCCGCGGTCGCCCACCCGGCAGATGTCGCGCTTTCCGGTCTTTTCGTTCAGCAGCGTGTAAACGACGCTGTCGTTGCGCGGGCTGATCTTGGGCTCCAGGCCGCCGAGCGTCGTCAGGTCCGTCTGCAGCGGCGTGCCGACCTGCACCATGAACAGGCGCGGGTCAGGCCGCCCGTCGACGTGCGCCTGGTAGAACAAACGCGGCTTGGCGCTGGCGTCTACCGCGGGCCACAGGTCATTGGTGTCGCTGGCGGTGTAGCGTGTGACGCCGCCGGTGCCGTCGGCGTTGATCGCCCAGATGCTCAGCCGTTTGCCGGTGCGGTTCGAGGCGTAAAAAATCTTGTCGCCCGCCGCCGAGTACGTCGGCGTCGCGTCAATGCTGCGGCCGTCGCTGAGGGACGTCGCGCCGCCCGTGCCGTCCGTGCGCACGCGCGACATGACCGACCGCGGCCCGTTCGGCCCTGACGACACGAGGCTGTAGACCAGGTACTGCCCGTCCGGGCTGACCGAAATCGATCCGATCGTCTGCCCCTTGTTCGCGTCTACGATTTTCTGCGGCTGCTCGCCTTCCGGTTCGGTGACGAACTTCATGCTGGTCGTGGCGGTTGATTTGACGCGCAACACCCATTCCTCGTTCTCGCGCACCATCGCCAGGTCTGTCGCTGGCGCGGGCTGGCTGAGAATTTCGCGGAGTTTGATCGGGTAATCGACACGCCCGTCGTCCCAGGGGATGGTCACCTCCATCGGGTACCACTCGCTCTCGGGCGTCTTTTTGGTGATGCGGGCTTTGTACGTGCGCAGGTCGCCGCGTTCGTTGATCGGGGCAAAGACCAGATCGGCCGACGCGCCGCGGGCGTCACTGGTGACGGTCGCCCCGTCGATCTTGATCGTCGCGCCCGGCGGGTCCGTGATCAGACGCACCGTCTTACGCTTAGGGATCAGGCCGATGGCGTAATCCGTCTGGCCGTTGTCCCAGCTGAGACGCTGTTCGATCGCGTCGTAGCCGGGCTTGACCAGGCGCAGCGTGTGGTCGACCCAGGCGTTGGCCACGGTATCGAACTCGAACGCCCGCTGGCGCAGTTGGACTGGCGTGGTGCCGATTTCTTCGCCGTCCATGTATACCTTCGCGCCGCTGGGCTCGCTGGTGATGCGCAAATCTTTGCGCATCGGGTCGAGCCTCAGCGCGTACAGCGTGGTGCTGTCGGACCACTTCACGGGCACTTCGGATTTGATAAAGCCCGTTCGCTCGGCGGTCAGCGTGTGCGGAACCCAGTTGTCCGATTTATCGACGCTGAACTCGATGTCCGCGCTGAACGCCGACACCGGCTCGGCCGTCAGCGGACGGCCGTCGAGGCTGATGATCGCCGGCACCGGCTGCACCATCATGCTGACCCGGCGGACGTACGGCTTGAGCTGGATGTTCAGTGATTCGCCGACCGAGTCGCGCATCACGCTGACGGTCTGGTCCTGAAAGCCCTTTCGGCTGGCCGTGACGTAGAAGACGTCCTGGGGCTTCTGGAAGACGAACCTTTCGATCACCGGACTGGTGCCGCGTTCGGCGTTGTTGACCCGGATCAGCGCGTCAGGCGGCTGCGTCGTGATCGTCACGTTTCTCTGTACGGAACACCCGGTGACCAGCAGCACGCAGGCGGCCAGCATCAGCATCGCTTTCATGGGCGGGAATGATAGCAGAAGACCCGCCGAAGCGCGGACACAACCGCAACGGCCAACACCGCCTGCCGCTCCAGCCGCGTCGAACGTGCGGCGCCTTCGCCGTTACTGAACCAGCGGCGGCCCCGCCGGCGGCAGGGCCGGTGCGGCGTTCTGGGGAACGATCGTCAGGTTCAGGCTCGCCTCGCTGACCCGCTGCGCCACCAGGTCGGCCAGCGTCACCTTCAGCACGTACTGGCCCGGCGGCAGGCTGGTGGGCAGATCGATGGCGCGGGCGAAGAAGAAGTCCCGGCGGCGATTGCGACACACGTCCGTCACCGGCACGGCCGGCAGATTCCAGACGGCTTTGCCGTTGGCATCGAACAGTGTCAGGTCCTGCCGCATGACGGTCGACCACATGTTGTTCGCGTCCAGCCGGGCGGCGACGTTCTCGACCTCGTAGTAAATCTTCGGCTTATGGTTCACGCCCTGCGCCAGCCGCAGCGGCGCGAACGGCGTGTAATTGCCATACCCGGCGACGGCCCGGCAGAGGGAGAAGTTTCTGACGTGCAGATCCGCCTTGGCGCGCAACCGGTCGGCCATGGCGATGACCGGCAGGATCTTTTTGTTCATCAGCAGGTTCGGGTCCTGCCGGATCGCGTTACGGAAGTTCGATAAACCGTCCAACAGACCCGTCAGAAGATCGCGGTCTTCCTCACTCAGCCCCGCGATCGATTCGGCCGACGGCACGGCTTCGCCCTTGGCGAACTTCCAGAGTTGTTCGTCCAATTGGGCGGCCAAATCACGCGGGCTTTCGCGGGCGGCTCCGGCCAGCTGGCGATTCAGCCCCGTATCAGCGGGCGACGCGACACGGGCGACTTCCGGCGATGCGACCGGCACGGACGATGACGCGACCGGCGGCACAGCGGACGGCACGGGGGCGGACGGAGCGACGTCCGGCAACACGTTCGCGCTGCCGAGCGGCGGCACGGGACGGAACTCATCGGCGGGCGGAGCCGCCTTGGCCGTGGCAGGCGGCGGGACATTGGCCACCGCGGCCGCAGCCGGTGGCGGCGGCCGCTTCGCCGGCTCGATCACCGGAATGGCGTCCGAACTGCCCGCCCGCGCGTCAAGCAGTTCCTGAATCGATTTCGCCTGCTGCTCCGCCAACCGGGCGGCCGCTTCGGCGCGCGAATCCGCGGGCGCAGGCGGCGTCGGCGCGGCCTGCGTCGTGGCCTGCACAACGATGGCAGGAACAGTCACCGACGGCGGCGACGCCGGCGGGGCCTGGCATCCCGCCGCCAACAATCCTGCTATGGCTAAAAATCGAAATAATCGTTGTCTCAATCGCTTCCCTGCTTGAGCGGGCGGCATTGTAATGAGCGAAGCGCGCACGCGGCAGGCGCGGGCGCAGGAAAATGTGGAACCCGCTGCCTTCCACGCCCGGCCGCCCTGCTTGCCGTGCCCCGCCGACGCTTGACTTCCCCCGCCCCCCGCCCGACATTCGTTTCATGCTTCACCTGGCGGCCTTTTCAGACGAAATCGACCCCGCGATCGGCCCGCAAATCGACCATTGCCGTCGCAACGGCGTCACGCATATCGAGCTGCGGTCGGTCGACAAGATCAACGTGTTGGACTTCTCTACCGACCAGCGCAAAGCCATTAAGAGCGCACTCACAGACGCCGGCCTCGGCGTAGTCGCCATTGGTTCGCCGATCGGGAAGGTCGCCATCGATCAGCCGTGGGGCGAACATTTCGACCGCTTCAAAATAGCCGTCGATGCCGCCGAGTATTTCGGGGCCCGGCTCATCCGCGTGTTCAGTTACTACCCGCCCGGAGGCGAAGGCAAAGGCGACGTCTCGCCGCACGCGGAGCAGATTTTCGACCGCTTTCGCCAGAAGGTCGAGTACGTGCAGGAACGCAACGTCACGCTCGTGCACGAGAACGAAAAAGGGATCTTCGGCGAAGGCGTCCAAAATTGCTTGGCCCTGATGAAGGCGGTTAACTCGCCGAAACTTCGCACGGCGTTCGACTTCGCGAACTTCGTGCAGGCCCGCGAAAAACCGATCAACAACTGGCCGCTGCTGAAGCCGTACACGACGCACATTCATATTAAGGACGCCGCGATGAGCGACGGCCACGTCGTGCCGGCCGGGCACGGCGACGGCGACATCGAGGCGATCCTGAAAGACGCCTACGCGAGCGGCTACCGCGGGTTCCTGACGCTGGAGCCGCACCTGAAAGTCGCCGGCCACAGCCACGGCGAGACCGGCCCTGAACTGTTCAAAACGGCGGCCGATGCGCTGAAAGCCATTTTGTCGCGCAATAGCATCCCACTGGCCTGATTCGGCCCGGTCGACGTAGACGGACAAGCCCTGGCGGTCTTCAATCGCATGACGCGTTGGCGTATTGATTCCCGCCACCAGGACGACCTGAACCTGGCGCTCGGTCTGCTCTTCCCAGCCGTGAGCGGCCTCCTGCTGTTCGGCTGGCGGTGCGTCGGCGTGTGGGCGCTTATCATCGTCGGCGCGACGGCCGCACGCGTGATCTTGTCCCGATTCCGCACCTGGATCGCCACGCCCGGGATGTTGTCGCTGCTGGTCCAGTGCGTGGTCGTCAGCTTGTTCGTCCCGGCCACCTTATTCGACGTGGACCGCAGCCTGCTTCAGCCTGACGCCCGGTGGCCGGCCTTGCTCGCCGTTGGTGCGTTCCTCGCGTTAGCCGACTGGGCCGTTCGGCGGTTCGGCCGCGGGCGGGCACAGGCGGCCGTTCTGACGGCCGCGCTGTTGACGCTCGCAGTGCCGTGGCTGGTGGACACCCGTCGCGTGCTTCGTCCGCAGCAGTTGGGGGCCGGCGATATTCTGGACGTCCGCACGGAGGAACGCTCAAGCGGCACCGCCGAGCCGTGGGTCGATTTGCGTCCCGCGCCCGCCCCCGTTCTGGAAACCCCGCCGGCCGCCGCCGCCTTGCAGGATTTCGTCGACCGGCGGCCACCGCCGGGGCGGACGAACCAGACGGTGGCCCGCCTGCTCGGCGACGACTTGCCGCCACTGGAAGACCTGGTCATCGGCGGCCACCCCGCCGCCATCGGACGCGGCAGCCTGGTCGCCCTGCTCATCGGCGGCCTGTTCCTCGTCTACCGCGGCGTCACGCCCTTGCGCGTGCCGGCCTTGGCGCTGCTGGCCTGTTACGCCACGCTGGTCGTCCTGCCGCTGCCGGCCGGCGTGGGCGGGGGCAACACCCGGCGGTGGCTGTTCGAACGCGACCCGCGCGTCGGCTGGGCCGCCGGCCTGACGCTGGTGCATTACCTGCTCGCCAGCAGTGCGTTGCCCGTCGCGGCTACATTCCTGGCCACTCGGCCGGACGTCCGCCCCGCCGGACGCGGGGCGGCGGCGTTGTTCGCAGTCACCTTCGGTCTCCTCGCCG
>DASVSC010000239.1:0-8496 GCA_036388295.1 Tepidisphaeraceae bacterium
CCGGGCCAACGCGTCGGAATGGAAGCAGCTGATCGACACTGCCGCCGACGCCTTCGGCCGCGACGTCGGCTACACCACGCAGCACTGGACGTTCGACCAGAAGGCAACCGTGGAGATGATCTGGCAACACCCGCGGATCACCGCCGTCAGCCTGAGTGCCTACCTCGACCACCAGCCCGAACACGGCCACCCGGGCCTGGCGTCGCCGGACGACTGCCGCGGGACGAACAGTGACGGGCAGACGTTCATCGACACCGTGGCCCGCAACTTCGACGCGTTCTACACGAAGCGCGTGAAGCCGGTCGCGGACGCGACGAACAAACCGGTCCGCATCGGCGAGTTCGGCATCCCGCCGTACGACACGGCGACCTTGATTCCCTACCGCTGGCACTGGCCGAAGGAGACACCGTACGACCCGGCCGAAGCGGCGAACGTCTGGCGCGGCATCCTGATAGCGGCTGCGAAACACCCGGAACTTAAATCGATCGACGCCTGGATCTGGGGCTGGCCCGGCGGCTTCCCGGCCGAGCGCTTCTACCTGCGGCCGAACGCGACCGACGACCCGGGCACGGGCGGATTCGATGAGTCGCAAAGCAATAGCGTGATCGCAGTCTTGCAGGCAGCGGCTAAGCGGAATTAGCCGCAGATAAACGCAGATGAACGCAGATAAGAAAAGAAGAGTGGCTTTTTCTTATCTGTGTTCATCTGCGTAGATCTGCGGCTAAATCTTCTTCTCCCTACCGCCCCGCCGGCTCCACCACGCGCTCCGGCCGGCGGACGTTCGGGGAGATCGTGACGCTGACGGGCACCGGCTGGTCGCAGTCCTGGGCGCACCCTTCCGGGCCGCAGTGGATCATGTGGTCGGTTTGGGCGTCCAGCTTGCACGCGGCGACGGCGGCGCGGCGTTGTTTGCTCTTGCGCTTCGCGCTCCACCGCGCCACGGCCCACGTGCCAAGCACCGACGCGATCGCCAGCAGCTGGCCGATCATGCTTTCCCAGGTGTTGTACAGGCCCAGCCACATGCCCATCCACGCCGGCCAGGAGCCGTCGGTGAACTTGTGCACCGGCAGCCACCCGACCGTCTGCAGCGCCCGCACCGTGCCGCCCGTGAAGGTGATCAGCACCAGGCCGATCAAGGCGGCCGTCACCAGCAGCAGCTTGAAGTACGGCAGCTTCAGCCCGACGTACAGCGACGCGATGCCCAGCGCCAGCAGCAGCACCGTGCCGACCGCCACGCCCCGCATCACCGGGGCCGTGCCGGCGTCCAGCACCAGGCTCTGCAGGAACAGCACCGTCTCGAACCCTTCGCGGTACCCCACGGCGAAGCCGACCGTCATCAGGGCCCA
Organism: Tepidisphaeraceae bacterium; assembly: GCA_036388295.1. Classification (GTDB taxonomy): domain Bacteria; phylum Planctomycetota; class Phycisphaerae; order Tepidisphaerales; family Tepidisphaeraceae; genus RYN-431. The sequence continues at coordinate 1,347 of DASVSC010000239.1, forward strand.
GACGCTTTCTCCCTCGGCGGCCTGATTCTTCAGCGTCGTGATCCACTGCTTCCAGTAGACCTGCTGGAACAGCCAGTTCGTGATCAGCAGCAGCGTGGCGATGGCGATGATGCCGGTGACGGCGGCGATCACTTCGCCGTACGCCCGCAGGCTGGTCATGATCGTCTGGCTCAGCAGCCACGTCAGCGCCGTGACGGCCACGCTGGCCAGGATGCCGACCCAGAACAGGCGGCGGCGGCGGGCGTTCTCCGCGCCGCGCAACCCTGCGAAAATAGCGATGATCACCAGCAGGCCTTCCAGGCCTTCCCGCAGCACGACGCTGGCGGCATTGATCGCGGCCGCTTTCGGGGAGACGCCGGTCTTGAGCAGCGCCGCCGCCTGCGCCAGCCCGTCGTACACCCGGCCGTACCCGGCTTCCAGGTCCGCCTGCCCCGCCCGGCGGTCCAGCAGCACCTTCACGCCCGGCTGGTCGAGGCCGTCCAGCAGCAGGTGTTCGATATCCAGGGCCAGTTGCGGGTCACGCGGCATCAGGCGGGCTTCGAGTTCCGGGTCGTACGTCGTGTACGCTTCCAGCCGCAGGCTTTCGGCCATCGCCCAGTCGCCCTTGAGGGCGGCGTTCAGGCTTTCGCCGAGCAAGGTGCGCGTCTCCAGCATCACTTCGTCGACGATGTCGGCGGTCGTGCCCCGGCGGGCGAGATTAATGCCCAGATCGCCGGTCATCACGTCTTCGGCCTGCTTCATGGCCGCCGTCACCTCTTCGGCCGGCGCCAGGCGGGCGATCGTTTCCTCGGCCGTCTGCAAATGCTGTTCGGCGCGGTCGAGCGCGTCGCGCTTCGCGTCCGATTCGGCCAGCCAGAGCGGGGCCAGTTCGCCGAGCAATTGCCGGGCCTGCGCGGTAAAGGCGACGCTCTCGCGGTATTCCAGCGGCACGACGATCTTGCCGTCGCGCACGCCCGGGGCGTACTCGCGCGGCACCAGCATTACCAGCTTCAGCATCAGCCGCTGACGGCGTTCACGCTCCGAAGCGCTCAGCAGCGACGGCAGGCTGGTTTCGATGCTCTTGCGCAGCGGCGCGTACAGGGCCGGCACCTTTGCCCAATCGGCGCTGGCGACGGCGCGGATGTCGTCCTGCTTCGGCGTCGGCGCTTTGTACTTTTCGATGCCGGCCGCGGTCGCCAGCGGCGTCGGCAAATCCGCCAGCACGGCCGCCTCGGCCAGGCGTTCGCGCAGTCGGCCGGGCATGGCATGCGGCTGCTGCGTGCTGCGGCCGACTTCACTGAGCAACTGGCGGGCGCGCGTCGTCTGCCAGGTGATGGCCTCGCGGGTCAGCAGGCGGACGGCTTCGCCGCGCTTGTCGGGCTGAGCGCCTAGGACGTCGAGCAGCAGCGATCCTTCGACCGCCGACACGCCGCGCGGCAGCGTCAGCTCGCAGCGCCAGAGCCGGGCCGCGACAAGGTCGCCCTTCTGGACGGCCTCGACCATGCGCAGCGTCACGGCCTGCTGCAGCGCGCCGCGGATCGTGCCGACGCGGCCGGGCAGGTCGTTGGTGGCGGCGGCGGCGGTCTCGATCGATTGGCGCAGCGTCGGGTCGAACACCCCTAACAGTTCCGCCGGCGCGGCGATGGGGGTGGCCGGGCCGGCGGGGTCGGCGTAGTGGTCGACGAGCGCGCTGTCGAGCGTCTCTTCGTACGCGTGCAGCGCGTCGACGGGTGCGGCGCGCAGGACCGCGGTGAGGCACAGAACCAACGCTACGGCGATTGATAAGTGAGCACGCATCGTATTTCGAACGGCCTCTTGTTCCCTCTCCCGTTACTCACGGGAGAGGGTTAGGATGAGGGCCTCCTTTGGCCTTCGTCCTTCCACACGCTCGCCCTCGCCCTAACCCTCTCCCGTGAGTACCGGGAGAGGGAACCAGACACAGTTCGTTGTGCCCGCTATTTCGCTTCCACATTCACGCCCAGCAGCGCCGCCGCCTGCGCGGCCTGCACGGTCAGCTTGTCGGCCCGCTCTTTCGCCTGGCTGCCCAAGGCGTCGATCGTCTCGATGTTCAGCGGCTTGGCCTGGTCGCGGGCGTCGACGGTGTCGATGAACTTCATGATCTGCCCGTACCCGCGGCTGACGCTCTCGGCCAGGGCGGGGTCTTTGGCTTTGACGTCTTCGGACAGGCCGTCCCAGGTGAGTTGGACGCTGCTCATAATGCCGCGCATGTCGCTCACGCGGCTGACGGCCACGAACCGGCCGCCCATGCTGCCGCCGCCCTTTTTGGTCTCTTTCCACTCGTCGAAGTAGTCCGCCAGCGTCGGCGTCATGGCGTAGACGGCCTGGAAGCAGTCCTGGTTGTTCGGCTGCCACGCCCGGGCGTCTTTACGCAACCGGGCGTAGCCGTCCACGGCGTAGTCGGCCAGGGCAACGATCAGCTGCGGCTTGGGCAGGCCGACGGGTTCGCTGAAGCCGGGCAGCGTGGCCTTTCCAACGATGAACTTGTCGTTCGTGCCGAAGACGGTCGGCTCGATCAGGAAGTTATTGAGGCTGCCTTCACGATCGAGCGTGTCGGGGCCGGCCTTGATGACGACGTTCGCGACAATGTCGTTGGGGCTGACGGCGTCCTTCCTGGGCAGGCCGCTGTCCAGTTCTTCGTCGTATTTCGACAGACTCGGCACGCCGGCGACGATCCCCTCGACGTATTCGTAGCCGAAGCTGTCGATGCGCTGGTACGCCTCACGCAGTTTTTTGATTTGGGCGGCGACCTCGGCAGGCTTGCTCTTGGCCGCCTCGGCCGGGCCGCCGGCCTGTTGGGCGAGGTCGGCGTAGGCGGTTGCGGCGGTTTTGAGGTCGGCGGCGGCGGTGTTGACGCTGTCGACGACCGTCACCAGGTACGCCTTCACGCCGTCGCGGCCTTTGACGTCGAGCGGCACCTGCGGCGGCGCGATCGTCTGCGCCGACAACGGCGCGGAGGCCAGCATCAAAGCGAAAGCCAGCGCGGCGGTCGCGGTATGGCGGCGGGGCAGAGATTTCGATGGTTGAGATTCAGTTGCAGGCACAGCCGACACCCTATCCTACTGCGACCAAATCTCAAGTGGATTCCTACTTTTTGAAAAGCTACGGATAAACGGCAAGCGTCGCAGGATGCGGCCGCCCCGCTGGCCAACCCTTCGGGCGGCAGTTCGGGCGGGATAAAGCGCTAAAAGACCTGCTCGTGGCGACGCTGCGGGTGGCGTCGATTTTCTGATATTCCTTAGACATGACGCCCGATAACGATGTATCGCCGGGGGGTCGCTTAAGTTCCCGGCAATGGCCGACGATGACTTAAGACTTGCTCCATTCTTGTGCAATCTCGCGGCGCAGGGGCGTGGTGCTCATTTACGCCTCAATCGTTCTCGTCGCCCTGCTCGCCTTGGCGTCGCTGGCGGTGGATTGGGGCCAGGTGCAGTTGGGAAAGACGCAGGCCCAGAACGCCGCCGATGCGGCCGCGCTGTACGCCGCCAACGGCATTCTCACCGGCACGCCCGCCGAGGCACGCGCCCAAGCGATCTCGGCCGCGGGGCAGAACCGCGTGGACAATGCCGCCGTCGTCCTGACCGCTTCGGATATCGAGTTCGGCATCTGGGACCCGGTCGGCCGGGTGTTCCAGACGCTCGACCCCGCCAGCGAGTCCGCCGCCACGGCCGTGCGCGTGACCGTGCGGCGCAGCGCGAGCCGCAACAACGCCGTGCGCCTGACCTTCGGCGGCGCGATCGGCAAGCCGACCATAAACGTCACCGCGAGCGCCATCGCCACCGTCGGCCGCGTCACCGGCGCAGACGTGCCGGCCCTGGCCTGTCCGTGGCTGGCGGGCATGCCGAGTGGGTCGATCGTGCCCAAGGCCGGGTGGAACAACCAGAACACCGTCGCCCCCGACAGCAGCCCCACGTCCTTCCCGATCACCGCCGGCCGGACCTACCGCTTCGCCCAGACCAGCGGCACTACGAGTTGGTCGGGCGGCGGCAGCTGGACGAACGCCGGCACCGGGTCGGCCGGTGCCGAGGGCGACACCACCACCGTCATCACGCAGGACGCCTGCAACGGCATCAACACCACCATCGCGCCGTTGAACGGCATGATGGGCGTGTTCCTGAACAACACCCAGCCGACCGCTTCAGCGATGGCCGGCGCGCTCGACTACACCACCCCCGCCAGCCGCGACGCCGCCAATTACGCCCCGGCGCTCAAACAGGTCTTCTTCATCGGCGACGGGCTGAGCTCGTCCGTCAGGCTCCAGACCTTCAAGGCTCCCGCCGGCGCGACGCGGCTGTACATCGGTGTGATGGATGCCAAAGGCTGGTGGTGGGACAACGTCGGCGTGATCAAGTTCACCGCCATCGAAGGCGTCTCCGCGGTCCTGGTTCGATAGCGCTGATCTCGTCACGCCGATCACGAGGCACGGCCCGCTTCAGCGGGCCTGTCTTACGTCCGCGTCATAGCAGACAGGCCCACTGAAGCGGGCCGTGCCTCGTTCGCTCTCATTTAACGAGACGGCGTGACGCCCAACACGTCGTCATTTGGCCCCGCCGCCCGCCGGCCGTACCTTTTCGGCCTCATGCTGCTGCGCATCCTGCTCGACGTGATTGGCCCGATCGTGGTCCTGATCGGCCTGGGCGCGGTGCTGCGGCTGAAGTTCAAGCTCGATCTGCCGACGCTGTCGAAGCTGAACATCTACTTCGCCGTCCCGGCCTTCATCTTTCACACCGTTTCGACCAGCACACTGCCCTTTTCAGACATGGGCGGCATCGCGCTGATGACGGTGCTGCAGGTCGGGACGCTGGGGGCGCTGATCTTCGGCGTCGGCCGGCTGCTGCGCGTGCCGCCCAAAACGCTGTCGGCCGTCGCGCTGGCGGTGATGTTCTACAACAGCGGCAACTACGGCCTGCCGCTAGCGGAACTGGCGTACCCGACGCAACTGCAGCAGACGTCGGGCCGCGACGGCGGCGCGGTGCAGGCGTTCGTGCTGATGACGCAGAACTTGCTGACGTTCACCGTCGGCCTGGCCATCGCGGCGGCGGCGCACAGCGGGTTCGCGTGGTCCAACGCCAAGCGCGTGCTAACACTGCCGATGCTGCCGGCGCTGCTGCTGGGTTTGGCGGCCAAACTTTGGCTCAGCGGCGACCCGGCCCGGCAGCTGCCGACGATGATCGCCAAGCCTGCGTTTTATGTCGCCGGCGCCCTGGTGCCACTGGCCTTGGCGACCCTGGGGGCCCAATTGGCGAGCAACCCGCGCTGGCCGCGCTGGAAACCGGTCGGCGTCGCCATGCTGCTGCGCCTGGGCTTCGGCCCATTGCAAATGGCCGCCCTGCTGTTCGCCCTGCACAAACTAGGCATCCCGGCCCTGGACTTGTGGGACGCCAGCGGCTGGCCGGCGCAGTTGCTGATCCTCACCGCCGCCGTCCCGACGGCCGTCAACACACTGCTGATGACAATGGAACTGGACGGCGACGTCACCCTGGCCGCCGACTGCGTCTTCTGGACCACGGTGGGCAGCTGCGTGACGATCCCGCTGTGGCTGTGGGCGATCTGGTGGTTTTTCGGCACGGGCGGGTGAGACGATTAGAACTGAATCTTGCGTTCGTACATGTCGTGCAAGCCTATCCAGATCCAGACGACGTCCGAACCGCGCTGAACGGCAACCGCGCGGTAATGACGCCCCACTCGCGCCGACACAAACCGTCCGACCTTTTTAAATTGCAGCGAGGGGTGGCGGGGATCGGACTTCAACAGCGAGAAGCTTTCGTCCGCCGCCTTCTGGACGTGGGATGGCAGCCGGTCGTAAGCGGCCCAGAATTGGGCGTCGGCTAGGTGCCTCACAATTCAGTGCACCGGCCGGCATCCAGATCGGCCAAGGCGCGGTCTGCCATCGCGTCGAACTTGCCCGCCGCGACGTCGGCTTCGAACCGTTTGTCCCAGGCGACCGCCTCGCGTGCTTCCATCCATGCAGATAATTCGAGAAGCTCATCCGCCGTAAGGCGTTCGATATCCTGCTGAATCTGTTCGATGCTTGGCATAGGTCTTATTATACCACCCGTGGACGGCCCGTTGGGGACGGCTTGTCGCCGGCCGGTGGACGGTGCGAAAACAGTCATTCCGGCCGGTCGAAAACCGGGCCGACTTGACCGGAAAATCGTGTATCATACCACGTCCGGTAAGGACCCCTCACGGCCTCCCCCGAACGGACCCAAAACATCTCACAAGATGTTTTAAATCAACAAGTTGCGTCGCGCCGAGCGAGTGCATTATCGGGCCGTCGTCGGGTCTGGCCGGATTAGCGTGGGTTATCGGTACGTCCGCTTCGCCGTGCGTACCAATGTTGCTGATCGCGTTTTGCTCCGGTGGCCGATAGCTCCTTCTGTTCAGGGGCCGTTTTACCGGATGTCGCGGTCGGCCTGAACGCGGAGACGTTATGGACAGTTTTCTCATCCAAGGCGGCACGGCACTTACGGGCACGATCGACGTGTCGGGCGCGAAGAACGCCGCGCTGCCGATCCTGTCGGCCTGCCTGATGGCGGGCGGCGTCTCGAAGCTGCACGGCGTGCCGCGCCTCAGCGACATCGACTCCATGATCGACCTGCTCCGCGCCCTCGGCTGCCGGGTGACGCGTCAGGAGAACGCCGCCAACCCCGTCCACGGCGGCCCGAGCCTGAACGGCCGGCTGGACGTGGAAGTGACCGACGCCAAGGGCGTCGAAGCCGGCTACGACATTGTCAGCAAAATGCGCGCGAGCATCAGCGTCCTCGGCCCCCTGCTGGCCAGCCGCGGCCGGGCCGTCGTCAGTCTCCCGGGCGGATGCGCCATCGGCGACCGCCCCGTTGATCTGCACCTGCGCGGCTTATCGAAGCTCGGCGCGACGTTCGACCTCGAAGGGGGCAACATCGTCGGCAGCGTCAAGGGCCGCCTGAAGGGCGCCCGCATGTACCTCGGCGGCGCGAGCGGCCCGACCGTGCTCGGCACCATCAACGTGATGTGCGCCGCGACGCTGGCCGAGGGCGAAACCGTCATTGTGGGCGCGGCATGCGAGCCGGAAGTCACCGACACCGCCAACCTGCTGAACAAAATGGGTGCCCGCATCACCGGCCAGGGCACGCCGGAGATCAAGATCGACGGCGTCGACACGCTCAGCGCC
>DASVSC010000240.1:0-4658 GCA_036388295.1 Tepidisphaeraceae bacterium
GCGCCGCCGTAGGGTTCGATGGCGCTGGGGCGGTTGTGGGTTTCGACTTTAAAGCAGACGGCGTCGGTGGCGTCGAACTTGATGACGCCGGCGTTGTCCTTGAACACGCTCAAACAGAAGCCGTCATTGCGACGCTTCATCAGCTCCATGGTGCTGGCGAAAATCGTTTCCTTGATCAGATTGCCGTACGTGCGAAGGGTCGTGCCGGCTTCGTCGACGACTTCGACGTGGCTTTTGAGCGTCTTATGAACGCAGTGTTCGCTCCACGTCTGGGCGACGGTTTCCAATTCGATGTCCGTCGGCTCGCGGTCCCGGGCGACGAAATAATCGCGCACGGCCCGCATCTCGGTCACGGACAAAAACAGATGGCCTTGCCGGCTGAGTGTGGCCAGGGCGGTGTCGTCGAGGTCGCGCAGCGGCACACGCCGCATCTCGAACGGCCGGTCGGCGGCGGCAGCGAACGTGGCGGGGAGGTGTGTGTCGAAGTAGACGTTTTCGACCACGCCGTTGGCCAGCACGCGGCTGGCGAGCGTTTTGCGCTCGGCGTCGTCCAACGACCGATTGAACCGGTACGCCCGGCCGGTGCGGACCTGGCGGACGGGCAGCTTGGCCTCGGTCAGCGCCATCGTCGTTGACGCGGCGACCGGGTCCATCACGCCCGGCTTCAGGTGCACTTCGATGCGCGTGCGGCCGTCGTCGTCGTACGGCCGGGTCACGACGTCGAACGCGTCGACAACCGGGTCGGCCAGCACGGCCGCTGCGGCGCGGCGGACGGCGTCTGTGTCGGCATCCGTGTCGATGAAAAACACCCGCGCCTCGTGAGCGCCGTCGACGGCGACGCCGGCCTGCGTGGCCTGTTTGGCGACCGCGCTGGCGGCTTCGTCTTCTCGGCGGGGCCAGACGTCGATGCGGTAGATCATGGGCCGATTCTAAGGACTTCCGGCGGCTTTGCGAGGCGTCAGCGGTGCTCCGCCAGCCAGGCCTCAAGGAACTCGGCCAAACCGTCGTCGGCGTTCCGGCCAATGACGCGTTTGGCGATGGCTTTGACCTCCTGCCGTGCGTTGCCCATCGCCACGCCGAGCCCGGCGTGGCGGATCATCGGCAAGTCGTTTGTGTCGTCGCCGATCGCAATAATTCGTTCCGGCGGAATGGCGTATTCGATGCCCACGCGCAGCAGGCCCTGCCATTTGTTCACCGTCGGGTCGAACAGTTCGATGATCTCGGCCTCTTCGCTCGCGACGACGATGCTGTGAATGTAAACCCGGTCGTGGAACCGCTCGGCAATGGCGGTCCGCACGCGCGCGGCACCGGCGTAACCCGTGACGGCGCTAACACGCAGGGTTTTGGAATGGTCGTGCGTCGCCAGTGTGGGGAGGCGCTGCACCCGTTGGCCGGTCGTGGAGATCCACATGCCCTGGGCCGGGTGCGGGTCGCGGGTGCCGCTGATCAGGTAGTCGATGTCGGTCTCGGCGCGGTCCTGATAGGCGATGGACAGTTCGCCGACGTCTTCGATCGCCCGGCACAAGTCGGCGGCCAGGTCAGCGTGCATGTGGCCGCGGTGAAGTACGCGGCCGTCGCGCGTGTCGACCACCATCGCGCCGCTGACCAGCACGGCCAGCGCCTGATGTCCGGCCGACGCGAAGACGGTGGACGCTTCGATGCCGTTACGGCCCGTCGAGAAGCAGACTTTGTGGCCGGCGTCGAGCAGGGCGTGAATGGCCGCGCGGGTGCGGTCGGTGACGTCGCCGCGTGGCGAAAGCAGGGTGCCGTCTAAGTCGATGCCGAACAGGTAACCTGTCACGCGGTGTCCTTGGATCGAAGGGCGGCGGCGAAAACGACGAGCGGCAACACTTTAGCCGCCAGAATCGCAAGTGACAGCGCGCACAGGCCGACGCCGGTGATGCTGATCGGCTGGTGCGACACACCCAGGTTCATGACCGCCGACAGCACGATCAGCAGCCGCCGCGTCGGCTGCAGCGTCGGCTCCATCCATGCCAAGGTGGTGTGGAGGCTGACGGCGAGAAAGAGCTGGATCATCAGCCCGTTGCTGACGATCGTCCGCAGCCGCGGCGGCATCGTGAACAGCCACGCCAGACCGAACGCGGTTGCCGTGCCCGCCGTTCCGACGCCGATCGCGATGACGGCCGCGACGACGTACGTCAGGTTCAGGGGCCAGTACGTTCGCGCGATTCCTTCGCCGGCCAGGCCCCAGTGATGGGCGGACCAGAACAGGGCGTCGGCGGCGGGGAGCTGTGACGAATCGAATCCGTCGTTCATCGACAGTTTGGCGATCGCGCACGTGCCAACCATATAGACGAGTGCGACCAGCGTCACGACGCGCCCGGCATGCCCGTCGGGCGAGTTATGACCACGAAAATGCGCGAGCAGGTCGTTGATGACAACGACGCCGAGTGAGCCGAGCAGGCTCATCGGCACCAGCGCGAGCGAAAAGGCCAGCCCGGGGCGGGGCGATTCGCCGAAATTAAGGCCGGTGTTGCCGAGGGCGCACATGCCGCGGAATGCAGCCACGCCGATGGGCTCGCCGGGGCGGACGGTGAAACAACCCGCCAGAAGGGCCAGCGACATCAGGCCGAAGCCCGTAAGGATGAGTCGGCGGTCGGAATAGGTGCGTCCGAGCAGGCGGGCGAGCAGCATCCCGCCGCCGACCAGACTCAGCGCAATGCCGGCCAGCGTTTGCAGCACGAACAGGATCCGGACGCCCAAGGCGAAATCGTCCGCTTTGGCAAAATCCACGACGAACCCGGCGGCCGATCCGATGTTGGCGGTCGTGAACAGGGCCCGATCGAAGCTGACCGAGTTCCGCGCGCCCAGCGCGTCGCGCGTTCGCAGCGCCAGGAACCCGACGACCAGCAGCAGGGCCCAGGTGAGCGCCAGCCCGCCGACCCAGCGCAGGCTGCCCCGGGTCAGCGTGCCGGGCGCGACGGCCGCCGGCGTCGCCTCGGCGGGCACCGTCACTTCGCGTAAACCTTGGCCGGGTCGAACTGCTTGTCGCCGACGATCTTCCAGTCGGCCGCGCCGTCTTCGTAGGTGCGGTAGAAGCAGCTGACGTACCCGTCGTGGCAGGCCGCGCCGGTCTGTTCGACTTCGATCAGGAGCACGTCCAGATCGCAGTCCGTCTTAATCGATTTGACGTGCTGGATGTGGCCGCTGGATTCGCCCTTGAGCCACAGCTTCTGACGGCTGCGGCTCCAATAGTGGCACATCCCGGTTTCGACGGTCTTCTCGACGCTGACGCGGTTCATGAACGCGAACATCAGCACCTGGTGCGTGGCCGCGTCTTGAATGATGGCGGGGATCAGTCCCTTGTCGTCGAACTTCAAACCTTCAAGTTGCACGTTCATAACGGACCTTTCGGGACGTCCGTTGTGGCGTCTGAAAGGCGATCTGTCAAATGGGTTGATCGGTGGATGAGTGGGTGGGTTGAACAGTGGCCGGCCGACGTTCGAAAGCGCTGTCGAGCGTCGGCCCGCCACTGTTCAACTCATCAACAGACCAACGGATCAACTGAGCTTGTACGTCAGGTTGAACCGGCCGCCGTCGTCGGCTTCGCGGTCGCGGGCGAGGATGCTGTAAGTGCCACTGGTGAGGGCGGTGTAATTGAGCGAGGCGCTGGTGCTGCCGTTGGCGCTGGCGACCACTTTGCCGCTCGGGTCGATCAGCAGCAGCTCGGGATCAAGACTGCCAGTGGAGCGGGTGATCGAGAGGCTGAACTTCCGGCCCGCGGTGGCGGAGACTTGCCAGATGTCGATGTCGCCGCCGGGCAGGTCGCCGTTGCGGGTGCCGCCGTTGACGAGGGGCGACTGCGTGTCCGGGTCGCCGCTGTACTGCGTGCCGGGCGTCTGGCCGAAGCTGATGCCGTAGCGGCCGGTGTCGTTCGCGCCGTTCTCGAAAACCACGGCGTAGTACGTGCCGGTCTTGATGCTGCTTTGGTCGATCTTGATGCCGGTCTCGCTGGTCTTGGTGACGATGGCGCGGCCGTCCGGGCCGACTAGGAGGACGCCGACGTCGAGGGGGCTGCCGACGTTGTTTTCGGTCGCTACGACGCTCAGGAACTGGCCGGCCTTGCCGTTGATTTTCCAGACGTCGAGGTCGCCCGGCTGAATGGTCGCCGGCGTGCGGCGGCCGCTCTGGGCGGTCGTCGCGTCGTCGCTGTCGGTCACGCTGGTGGAACCGGTGTAGAAGGCGGTCACGCGGACCGTGGCCGACTGGTTCTGGCCGACGTCGCGGACGCGCACGGTGTAATTGCCGGTGACGGCGGCGGTGCGGTTGACGAACGCGCCCTTGTCGCCGCTGGTGGTGATCACGGTCTTGCCGTCCGGGCCGATGAGGGTCAGCTCGGTGGCGAAGCTGCTGGTGCCGGTGTCGCCGACCGCCACGGCGTAGGCCTGGCCCGCCTTCAGCGGCAGCGTCCAGTTCTTCGTCGTCGCCGACGTGCTAACCGACGTCATAACGGTCTGGCCGGCCGTCAGGCTGGCGAACATTTGACGATTTTCCAACGCTTCAATGGCAGGCTTCGACATATACCCTCACTATAAACCACGGCCGGCATACTGGCGACCAATCGTTTTCGGCAGTCGGAGTAAACACGAAGGACACGAAGCGGAGCACGAAGAGATTTCGCGCGGCTCCAACGTTCC
>DASVSC010000241.1:0-18135 GCA_036388295.1 Tepidisphaeraceae bacterium
TTTACACCCGCGGCTGAAACCATCATGCCTGCCTGTGGATCATCCGATTCTACGGGTCGCGGTACGCCGAGGCTGCGTCAACGGAGGGATATCCCCCGTAAGTACAAGGAACAGGGAATAAAAACAGCGTCTTCCGTAACAGCCGCGCCGACGGGCAGGATTTTTACTGACACGGTCGGCCGGCCTTGTAACGTGCAGGGGTGGCCGTCGTTCCGACATCTGCGCTGCAGGCTTTGCCGTGGAGAAATCGCGCCGATCACGCGGCGCAAGTCTCACGGCAGGCTGGGCAAGGGCCGTACGGCCGGGGCGGGTTTGTTTTTCGCCGAAGTGATGGCCGGGCCGCAGGCCGGAGCGCGCTGCGCGTTTGTAAACGGCCGGAACAAAATCGACGCACTTTTTCTGACTTACGCCGAAACACTCGGCCCGGCTTTGTCGTAGAGCAGGCACTGCGTGCCTTTGCCCACTCACAACCGGGCGGCGAAGTCTTCAATCGTCAGGCCCAAATCGGCGGTAATGCCGCGCAGCGTGCCCGCTTTGAGGTCTTTGCCGGCGTGCATCGGCCTGTCCGCGCGACGGCGATCGGCGGGGCGTTGATAAACCGCGTGGCTCCCCTTTTGCCGGTCGAACACGAAGCCCAACGATTCTGCCACGCGGACGACTTCGCGGGCACGGATGGACGGGATCTTCGGCACGCGTCAGGCCACCGCCACGTCGATCGGCTTGATCAGCAGGTCTTCGACCGGCAACGGCTCGCCGTGCGCCTGCACGCTTTCGAGATACACGCTCATGGCTTCACGCAGGTTGGCGATCGCTTCGTCGAGCGTGTCACCTTCGGCATGGCACCCGGGCAGGGCCGGACAAAAGGCGTGATAGCCGCCGTCGGGTTCGGCTTCGAACAGGGCGGTGTAGCGCATGGGCCGAATTGTAGCCGATTACTTCTGCTTGCGCAGCGCTTTGACCTTGTGCTGGAGCTTGGGCGTGATGTGGAACGTCACTTCGCATTTGCCGACGCGGCGTTCGCGGCCTTGCTTGCCGATCGGCTGCTGCATGATGTCCATGTCGAGCGTGGAGTTGAACTCGGTGCCAGTAGCGATTTTTTCGCGGAGGTTTTCGCGGCTCCGCATGTGATAAACCGCCGGGCCGAGGCAGGGGCGGAGAAAGGTGTAGTTCAGGTTCTTGCAGACGACGGTGTAGTCGGAGCCGACGATGCCGAAGACGTACATGCCGCCGGCGATTTCGGCATTACCGAGCAGGGCGCCGCCGGCCATGGCGTTGTACCAGTTGCGGTTGAACTTCCGGAACGGCAGGATCGCCTGGTAGCGGTCGTCGCCGATCTGCTTCGTGCGAATGCCGCTGAAAAACGCCAGCGGCAGCCAGATGAAACTGCAGATCGAGTGCCAGAAATTGTCCCGCGTGCTCAGGCGGCTGATGAAGGCTTCGACGCGGTCGAACCAGCCAGCCGGCGGGGGCGCGACGGGCCGTACGCGTTTGGCCGGCACGGGCGCATCGGCGGGAGTTTGGACGGTGTCGGGCGACGTCATGGCAAGTCGAACAATCCTACGCGGCGTGCACCGAAATCACCAACCCCATTTGCGGTTTACCCGCCAGGTCTGCCCGCTGGCAAAACGGCCCAGTGATAGAATGCGAACCATGCCCCCGTTCCCACCCCTCGACACCTTCAAAGACCTGATCCGCTTGGCCCGCCTGGAAGACCTCGGCCCCGGCCTGGACGACTGCACGTCACGCTTGGCCGTCGATGAAAACCTGATCGGCGTTGGCACGCTGCTGCAGAAGCAGACGGGCGTCGCGTGCGGGCTGCCGATCGTTGAGCACGTCTGCCGGCTGTACGACGAACGCTTGCGCGTGGAGATGATTCCCGGCTTTCACATGGAGATCATCGAAGGGCGGTTCAGCGACATGAAGCAGACGCCCTTGTTGCGCGTGCGCGGGCCGATGCGAAGTCTGCTGTCGGCCGAGCGGGTGCTGCTGAACTTCGTGCAGCGCATGAGCGGCGTGGCGACGCTGACGGCGAAGTTCGCCCGGCGCACCGAAGGCACCGGGGCCGTGCTGGTCGACACACGCAAGACGATGCCGGGCTTCCGCAGTCTCGACAAATACGCCACCCTCGCCGGCGGGGCGGCCGGGCACCGCACGGGCCTGTACGACATGCTGCTGCTGAAAGACAACCACCTGGCCGCCCTCGGCAGCCGCGATTGGGCGGCGGGCGTGGCGCGTGTGGTGAAGGCGTCCCGCGCCGAAGCGCCGCAGCGGCCGACGATGGTGGAGATCGACACCCTCGACCAGCTCCGCGCGGTGCTGCCGATCGACGGCGTCGACTACGTGCTGCTGGACAACATGGACTGCCCCACAATGACCCAGGCCGTGCAGTTGCGCGACGCGAGCGGCAAGAAGGGCCGGCTGCAGCTCGAAGCCAGCGGCGGCGTCACGCTGGAAACGATCCGGCCGATCGCGCTGACGGGCGTGGAGCGGATCAGCGTCGGCTACGTGACGCACTCCGCGCCGGCGCTGGACGTCAGTTTAGATATCGAGGAGCAGTAATTGTTCCCTCATCCAGTACGCCGGGACGTGCCGCAGGCACGCGGGTTAGTGGTGAGGGCGGAACGCCGAACAACGCTCGGAAGCGAAGCGGATTCACCACGGAGACACGGAGGCACGGAGAAGAAGAACAAGCAATGGTCCTTCTCTTTCTTCTCCGTGCCTCCGTGCCTCCGTGGTGAAATCCGCTCCGCCCGCCGAGCCGATTGACGCTCGGCCCTCGCCCTTGTTCAAACGGGAGAGGGAACAAGAAAGCCGGCCGGCGTCCTTCGACGCCGGCCGGCCATGGGATTTCATACGAATCGGTGAGGGCTTACCGCCCGCGTTTGGGCAGCATCATCATGCGTTCGCCTTGCTTGTTGAGCGTGTCGATGCGCAGGCCCTTGGTCAGGTCCGCTTTCGCCAGGGCGGCCCGGGCGTCTTCGGCGCTGGTGACGGGCGTTTGGCCGATGCGGGTGACGAGGTCGCCGGGGCGGATGCCGAGCATCGAAGCGGGCGAGCCGGGACGCACCTGCTTGACGATCGCGCCGCGCGATTCGCCCGGCAGGCCGGCGGCTTCCAGTTCCTCGGCCGTCGGCGTCGAAACGCTCAGGCCCAAGGCGTTCATCTGCTGCGCGGGGGCGGGCGTCTGCCGGCCGCCGGGCTGACCGCCGGCCATGGCGAGGTCGCCTTCGGGCTGCGTCCCGAGCTTCACTTCGACATCAATGAACATGCGTACGTTAATGATACCGTTACCGTCACCGTCGTTGTCGCTCCTGGAAGTGACACGCCAGACCTTGAGCTTGGCAACCTGCCCCGGCGGCATGGCGGCGACCTTCGTGCGGAACTCGGTCATGCTCTTGAGCGGTTGACCGTTCAGTTCGGTGATAATGTCGCTGAGCTTCAGCACGTTCAGGGCCGGGCTGTTGGAGAGCACGGAGCTGACAAAAATGCCGTTCTCGCCCTTGAAGCCGGCCGCTTCGACGCCGGCCTTGGTGTTGGGGTTGTCGCTGTGGATGTCGTCGATGCCGATGCCGAGGTAGCCGCGGACGACTTTGCCGTTGGTCTTGAGCGACTCGAACACCGTCTTGGCCTGGCTGGACGGGATGGCAAAGCCGATGCCGCTGAAGCTGCCGCTGCGGCTGGCGATGGCGGTGTTGATGCCGATGACTTCGCCGCGGGTGTTGCACAACGGGCCGCCCGAGTTGCCGGGGTTGATGGCGGCGTCGACCTGGATGAAGTTTTCGTACGCGAAGCCGCCGGTGTTTTGACGGCTGATGATGTCGACGCGGTCGCGGTTAAGGGCGCTGACGATGCCATGGCTCATCGAGCCGACGAAGCCGAACGGGCTACCGAAGGCGACGACAATGTCGCCCTTCTCCAGCGTCTCGCTGTCGCCCCATTTGGCGGCCATCACGCGGTCGGCCTTGATCTTGACCACCGCCAGGTCGGTTTTCGGGTCGGTGGCGACGACGGTGGCGTTTTCGATCCGCCGGCCGTCGTTCAGGACGACGTCGACTTCGCTGGCGTCGGCGACGACGTGGTTATTCGTCACGATCCAGGCGTCGCCGTCCTTGGCGTCCATGATGACGCCGCTGCCGGTGGCGCGTTCGAGTTGTTGTTGTTCTTCGGGGCTCGGCGGCTGGGCCTCTTCGTTGTTGCCGTCGGCGTCCGGCTCCTGCGGCTGACCGCGGCGGGGTTGGCCTTGTCCGTTGGGGCCGAAGAAGCGGAACAGATCCTGCGGGCTCATCTGGCCGGGCGTGGCGCGTACGCTTTTGCTGACGGTCAGGTGCACCACGCTGTTTTCCATGGCGTGGTTGACGGCCTTGTAGACGTTGGACATGTCGCCGGCGGTGGCGAGGGTCGAGCGGGCGTCGGCCACCTGGGCCTCGGCGCGGGCGAACTGCACGTCTTTGACGAGCGAAGTGCCGACGCCCCACGTGGCCGCGCCGATGCCGCCGACGGCGACGAGGGTCAAGAGTCTGCGAGCGGGTTTCATCTAAGAATCCTCCAAAGGTTTGCTGTTGATACGACCGAACCGGGTCCGGCGATGTTAGCGTAATCCGACGGGTGTACGGACAATTTCGCCGGGCGTTGCCGGCAATCGTGTCCTTTGACGCGTGGACGCCCCGGCAACGGCTCAGACCGAAGCGGTGTCGCGCAGGAACAGGCGGCGCTGGTCGTCCGGCATACTGTAGCCATGGGCGGCCGCAGGATAAGCGCCCGTCTCCACCAGCTTTACGTACCCGGCCGCGGTGTCGGTCAGGCTTGCGGACAACTCAATATGCGGCACGAACTTCGGCTGACGGTCGGTCTGGCGGAGCAAATCCTGCAGCACGACGACATGGGCATGGCACGCCGGCCCGGCGCCGCAGCCGATGACGGGGACGTCGATTTCGTCGACCACTTTCCGCCCGACCTCGCCCGGCACGGCCTCCAGCAGCACGGCGGCCGCCCCGGCGTGGGCGAAGGCGGCGGCCTGTTTGACGATGTGGTTAGCCTCGTCCACGGTGCGGCCCTGGAACTTGTAGCCGCCCATCAGCCCGACCGCCTGCGGTCGCAGCCCCAGGTGGGCCACGACGGCCACGCCGGCCTGGGAGAGCGCGCGGACCAGGTCCAGGTGGTATTCGCTGACTTCGACTTTGATCGCGTCGCAGCCGCTGCGCTTGATCATCTCACAGGCGTTATCGATCGCGGTCGGGCCGGCGGACTGGTAGCTGCCGAAGGGCAGGTCGCCCATGACCAGCGTATTGGGCGCGCCGCGTTTCACGGCGGCGGTGAGTTCGATCAGGAAATCGAGCGTGATCGGCAGGGTGGACGAATGGCCGAGGATGACGTTCGAGGCCGAGTCGCCCACCAGCAGGATCTGCACGCCGGCGGCTTCAAGCAGGCGGGCCGTGGTGTAGTCGTAGCACGTCAGCATGGCGACCCGGCGGCCGGTCTTGCGGGCCAGTCGCAGGTCGTTCATGGTAAAGGGATTGGCCATGGCTATCCCGATTATAGCTTACGCCGGCCGCCAACGCCGCCTGGCGACCGAACACAACGCATAACTGTTGGCGCGGCCGAGGGTCGACGCGGTGTTCGGGTGGGGCGGCGCGCCGCGGGTCTGGAGCGGCAGAGTCGGCCGAGGGAGTCGGCCCGCCGCCTGTCCGCCGGCCGAATCGCTGCTGATCGGATGCATTCGCAAGTTCACGCTCGTTATCTTACCGACGCGATCGGCGTCGCCCGGGGAGGGTTTCCACGATTTTACCGGTCGAAAGGCCTGAGACGGCAAACGCCGGCGCGCGGTCCTACCATCGGCCGATGATGCCGGACTTCGCTAAGATCCTGATTTTCGCCGGGCTGGCGCTGCTGGTGGCCGGCATCGTTTTCTACGCGGCCGGGCGGATGGGGTTCCGCGGCATGCCGGGCGACGTCGCCTACCGCGGCGACAACGTGCGCGTCTACTTCCCGATCGTCAGTTGCATCGTCCTTTCCGTCCTGCTGACGGCCGGCCTGTGGCTGTGGCAGTGGCTGACGCGGCGGTGACGTCGGGGCCGATTATTCGGTTGCACCGTCGGGCGGGTGCGGAGTAGCGTTGAACGGATGCGACACCTTGCCCCGTCGTGGGCCCCGTCATGGATCGTGCTGGCGACCCTGCTGACGGCCGCCGCCGGACCGGCCCCGGACGCGCCGGGTGCCAAGCCGCCTGCCAAACCGGCCAAGCCCGACCCGAACACGACGGAGTACGTCGCCGCTCCGGTCAAGGCGCGGTTCCGCGTGCCGAAGTTGTGGCAACGGCGCGAGGTGCCGAACGCCTCGCCGGACGCGGTCTTTTTCTTCGACCCGGCACCTAAGAAAAAGCCCGGCCAGGTGACGTTCCAGCAGTACGTCTCGGTCTACCTGTCGCCCGCGAAGCCGACGCAGAAGACATTGGAAGACGTGGTCGGCGACACCCGCGCGGCGCTGCAGAAAATGACGCCGGGCGTGAAGTTCACGCGTGACCGCGCCCTGACCTACGCCGGCCGTCCCGCCTGGACCTTTCACTGGACGGCCAAGACGAAAGTGACCTCCGCCACGCCGGACGGCCGTACGACCAACAGCTATCTCGACACCGACCGCGTCGAAACCGTCTGGCTGGAGCGCGACACGGTTTGCCAGGTCGGATTGATTGCCGACGTGCGGTTCATGCCGAGCCTGATGGAAAAGGCCGAGCCGGTGGCGAAAAGCGTGACATGGGACAAGTAAATCTGTGGATCACGAACGAATCCAATCTTTCCTTCGGCAGGCCTCGCTTCAGCGGGCCTGTCTTCGGGCTCGTCGGGCGGTCAACAGGCCCGCTGAAGCGGGGCCTGCCTAACGCTTCTGGCTTGGGGGGCGGACCGGCATTTCCCCTCACTGTTTCGTCAAAACCAATCCAAATCGGCAAGCGTATATCTCTTTTTCCTCGCCTTTCCCTGCCATTCGTCTATCGTGGGGCCGGGAACCCGCTTCGCTGGATTGGACCCTAATGCTCATTCGTGTCGGCTTCGATGTCATCTTTGAACTGCCCGCCCCTGCGCCGGTGCTGACGAACCTGAATCTGCACCCCTCGCGCCTCACCAGCGTGCGGCGGGCCGAGGCGCTGCGCGTGGAGCCGACGGCGGCACACTTGTCGCAGTACACCGACGATTTCGGCAACACCTGCGGCCGCCTGCACGCGCCGGCGGGGCGGTTGCGTTTGTACAACGACGCCATCGTCGAAGACGGCGGCTGGCCCGACGAACTGGGTGTCGGCGCCGTGCAACACCCGATCGAACACCTGCCGCCCGACGTGCTGCAGTTCCTGCTCGCCAGCCGCTATTGCGAAGTCGATCTGCTCAAGGACACGGCCTGGCAACTGTTCAGCAACTGCCCGCCCGGGTGGATGCTGGCGCAGCAGATCGTCAACTGGGTCCACAACAACGTCACGTTCGGCTACCAGTTCGCCCGCAACACCAAAGGGGCGGCCGACGTGTTCCGCGAACGACAGGGCGTCTGCCGCGATTTCGCCCACCTGGCCGTCACGTTCTGCCGCTGCATGAACATCCCGGCCCGCTACGTCACGGGCTACCTCGGCGACATCGGCGTGCCATGGAGCCCGGCGCCGATGGATTTCAGCGCCTGGTTCGAGGTCTACCTCGGCGGCCGCTGGTGGACGATGGACGCCCGCCACAACACGCCGCGCATCGGCCGCGTGCTGATGGCCCGGGGCCGCGACGCCACAGACGTCGCCCTGACGACCATCTTCGGGCAGGCGAATCTGGTGCAGTTCAAAGTCTGGACCGATGACGTCACGTCCGCCGGCGTTCACGGGTCGGCCGGTAACGCGACGCCCGCCGTCATGGCGAACCCGAGCGGCGTGTCGTACAGCTGACGGCCCCGGCGCAGAATCAGGTCGCTTTTCCGAGCCGCCGGACGGCATCTAACGTGTAAAAGTTACGGTGCCAACCGCCGCCGGGCGGGACTGGCAACGGCGGGGCGTGCGATTACCATCGCGGCATGAACCACGTGCCGCTCGCCCTGTTGGTGCTGCTCGTTCTGTCCGCCGTCACGCTCGGCCAGACCGCGCCGGACGCGGCACCGACGTCGCGGCCGGCGGCGTTTTCGGTGTCGATTGACGTGGACGTCGCCAAACCCGTCGGTCCGATGACGCCGATCTGGCGGTTCTTCGGCGCCGACGAGGCGAACTACGCCTACATGAAGGACGGCAAAGTTCTGCTCAAGGAAATCGGCCAGCTCGGCCGAGCGCAGACCTATTTCCGCACGCACAACCTGCTCACCACCGGCGACGGCACGCCGGCCCTGAAGTGGGGCAGCACCAACGCCTACACCGAAGACGCCGACGGCAAACCGGTCTACGACTGGAAGATCGTCGACCGCATCTTCGACACGTACCTGGCCAATGGCGTCAAGCCGTACGCGCAGGTCGGGTTCATGCCCGAGGCGATGAGCACGAAGCCGCAGCCGTACCAGCACGAATGGCGGCCGGGCATGAAGTACGACGACGTCTACACCGGCTGGGCGTACCCGCCGAAGGATTACGACAAGTTCGGCGAGCTGGTCTACCAATGGGTCAAGCACTGCGTCGAACGCTACGGCCAGAAGGAAGTCGAAAGCTGGTACTGGCAGACCTGGAACGAGCCGAACATCGGCTACTGGAAAGGGACGCCCCAGGAGTTCCACCGCCTGCACGACGTCAGCACGGCCGCCATCCGTCGCGCGTTGCCCACCGCCCGCGTCGGCGGCTGTGATACGGCCGGCGACGGCGGAAAGTTCATGGACGCGTTCCTCGACCACTGCCTGAACGGCAAGAACTACGCGACCGGCGAAATCGGCACGAAATTGGACTTCCTGTCGTTCCACGCCAAGGGAGCGCCCGGCTTCGTCGACGGCCACGTGCGGCTGGGCATCGCCGAGCAGTTGAAAAACATCGACCGCGCCTTCGCCCGCTTCGCCAGGCACCCGCAGCTCAAGGGCACGCCGATCGTCATCGGCGAAAGCGATCCCGACGGCTGCGCCGCCTGCCAAGGCAAGAACCTGGGTTATCGCAACACCACGATGTTCAGCAGCTACACCGCCGCCAGCTTCGCCCGTAAATGGGAACTGGCCGACAAGCACGGCGTGAACCTGGAAGGGGCGCTCAGCTGGGCGTTCGAGTTCGAAGACCAACCCTTCTTCGCCGGCCAACGCGTGATGGCGACCAACCGCATCAACCTGCCGGTCTTCAACGTCTTCCGCATGATGGCGAAAATGGAAGGCCAGCGTGTGGCGGCCGTCAGTTCTGCGGGCGTGCCGCTGGAGAAGATCGTGGCGGGCGGCGTGCGCGGCGCGCCGGACGTCAGCGCCGTCGCCGCGACCGAGGGCGGCCGCACGTGCGTGCTGGCGTGGCATTACCACGACGACGACGTGGCCGGCCGGGGCGCCGATACGACGATCCGCGTCACCAGTCTGCCTGCCGACGCGACCCGCTTGCGTGTGACGCGTTATCTGATCGACGAGACGCACACGAACCCGCACGAATTGTGGAAGAAGATGGATTCGCCGCAGAACCCGACGCCGCAGCAATACAACGAACTGCTGCAGGCCGGCCAACTGAAGCCAGCGGGCGAGGCGGAACTGATCGCCGTTGAGCAGGGCCAGGCGGTCGTAAAAATCGGACTGCAACATCGGGGCGTGGCGCTGCTGGTGTTCGAGCAGCCGTAGACCCTTCTGGTCGATGCCGTGGCGCAAACCATGGATTCTGCTCAGCCAAGTGGGCACAACACCCGCATCTGCGATTCGCGCCTGGCGTGGCGGTCATCGGCTACGTCGTCAAATCGTCCAGGCGAAGGGCTGGGTACAAACGCAGCAGGTCTTCGCAGGCGTCGATCACTTCGTCCTGCGTCCATTCGCCTTGCAGCCATTTGCGGACCACGCCCTGCACGACGGGATGATCGATCGCCCGGGCCGGGTTCATGCCCGCCTGCAGCATCGCGTCCGCAACGATCTTGGCGGCGGCCTTCAGCGTCTCCTGCTCGTCGGGCGTCCCCATTCCGTAAGTGTAGCCCCACGCACCACGCGGCTATCGATGCCCATTGACCACACTGTGCTTGATAACTAAGAATACTCTATGATATAAAGTAAACATCCGAATTAAAGGAGTTCGATGTCAAAGCGTCCGTCGATCCGCCAGCCGTGGGTTCCCGACATCATGCGGACGCCGCCGGCGTTGGACGCCCACTTCGGCCGCCCGCCCGTGCGCCAGCGTCACGCGCTGCTGATCAACCCGTTTTACCCCAAGGACGGCTGGGCCAGCCTCGGCAAGCACGTGCTGACGCCGACGCTGGCGCTGACGAGCGTCGCCGGCGCGACGCCGGCGGACTGGACGGTCGAGTACTGGGACGAAAACCTGCTGCAAGGCCCGCCGCCAACGGAGCCGTTCCCGCAAGTCGTCGGCATCAGCGTGCACCTGACCTTTGCCGACCGGGCGTATGAACTGGCGCATTGGTACCGCTCGCGCGGGGCGCGGGTGGTTTTCGGCGGCCTGCACGTGCTGTCTTGCCCGGACGAATGTGCCCCGCACGCCGACGCCCTGGCCATCGGCGAGGGCGTGCAACTGTGGCCGACGATTTTGGCGGACGTGTCCGCCGGCACGTTGAAGCCGCGGTACGACGGCAGTTACCTCAAGCCGTACCGCGACGACCCACCGCCGCGCCGCGATTTGCTGCGTCGGCGCAGCTTTCTGACCACCACCAGCCTGATCGCCACGCGCGGCTGTCACAGCCGTTGCGGGTTCTGCTACCTGGCGACGAAAGGGCTGCACATGCCGTATCAGCTGCGCGATCCGGAGCAGATCGCCGCCGAGTTCGCTGCCGACAATCAGCCGTACGGCGTGTTCATCGACAACAACCTCGGCTCAAAGCCCGACTACCTGCTGAAGCTCTGCCGTGCGATCAAGCCGCTGAAAAAGCTCTGGAGCGCGGCCGTGTCGATCGACGTCACCGATCGACCCGATGTCGTCCGCGAGATGGCATTGGCCGGCTGCTTCGGCGTGTTCGTGGGCTTCGAAAGCCTGAATCCCGGCAACATCACTGACAGTGGCAAGAAAAGCCCGCGGCCTGATGAATACGCCCGCCGCGTGAAACTGCTGCACGACCACGGCATTCAGGTCAACGGCAGCTTCGTGCTCGGCTTCGACCACGACACGCCCGACGTGTTCGAACGCACGGTCGAATGGATCGAGGCCAATCGGCTGGAGTGCGCGACGTTTCACGTCCTCACGCCGTACCCCGGCACGCCGCTGTTCCGGCAGATGGAAGCCGAGGGCCGTCTGTTGCACAAGGATTGGGGCAAGTACGACACCGCCCACGTCGTGTTCCGCCCGCGCGGCATGACCGAAGAAGAGTTGGCCTACGGCTACGCGTGGTGTTACCAGCGGCTGTTCTCGCTGAAGTCGATCTGGCGACGCCGTCCGACAGACGCCGCCGCTGTGCTGCCGTACCTGGCGATGAGTCTGCTGTACAAGCGGTCGAACCGTTTGTGGCACTTCCTGATCCGCCACCGCCTGACCGGCCCGGTCTGGCGGCCGCTGATGCAGTGGAGCCGCTGGCGTCATCTGCGGTTTCGCGAATGCTTGGAACTACGCGGCACCACCGACTGCGTCGGGCCGTCTGTGGTGTCGGCGGGCGTTTAAAACGCGTTCGCGAAATTGAATCTTGAGGCGGGCCCGCCTTAAGGTCAGACCGCCGACGCGGCTGCGAATCATTCGCCGGCCGCCATCTGGCCGTTGAGGGAATCGACGAATGCGTCGTACTTCGCCGCGCCTTGTTCGGCCGCGTAACGCAGCGGCCGGACGCGCCCAACATTCACTTCCGTCGTGTCCGGCTGGTCCGTGAGAATCTTCATCACCTCGGCAATGTACTCGTCCAGCGGCATGGCCCGCGGGTCGGTCGCGTGGTGGTCGCCCGTCAGCGTCGTCTGCACGTACGGCGGAACGATTTCGATCACCCTCACGTTCGTTTTCTTCAGTTGATACCGCAGCGACTGCGTGAATGAGTGCAGGCCCGCCTTGGTGGCGCAGTAGGTCGGCGTCGCCGCGAGCGGCACGAACGCCAAGCCGCTGGTGACGGTGAGAATCGTCGCGCTCGGCTGTTTCAACAATGTCGGCAGCAGTTCGGCCGTCAGCCGGATCGGGCCGAGCAGGTTGGTCGTGAGGGTCTCCTCGGCGTCGGCCAGCGAACGGTTCGGGTCCAGCAGGTCTTCCATGCGCATCACGCCGGCGTTGTGCACCACGGCGTTCAGGTCAGGCACTTCCGTCGCCAGCCGGGTCGAGAAGTCGCGGATGCTGGCGGTGTCGGTCATGTCGACGGTGAAAGCGCGCATGCCCGGATTGGCCGTGACGACTTCGTTAAGCTTCCGCTCCGACCGCCCCGCGATGACGACGCGGTTGCCGAGCTTGGCGAAGGCCTCGGCGAGCCCGCGCCCGATGCCCGAGCCGCCGCCGGTGATGAGGATCGTGTTGTTTGTCATGCGCATGAAGCGATCGTATGCCTTGCGGCCGTTTTCGGCGGCTTAGTTTTCCCCATTACCCGCTGAATGCCGTCCCGGCACCCGTCACGGCCCACTACGCGCTGGGAGCGTCTGGTCCGATCCGGCGGCGGACCTCGTCTTGTATGACCCGGCCCACCCAGACCCACATGGCCCCGGCCAACGCCATCGGCCCGAAAACCAGCCCGGCCGCCCACGCCAGTAGCCAGCGTTCCTTGACTGCCGGTGCGTTGTTCCACGGGTCGCTCAGGCGGTAAATGACGTCGAGCCTGCCCGTCCGCTCGGCCGTGTCCATCACGTCCTTGGACACGTCGGCCCATGGACCGCCGGTCGGGCCGACGTAGTGGTAGTCGCGGCCGTCGACGACGAAGTGGTACCGCACGGCCGTGTTCACTTCGGTACGCGTTTCCCCTTTCTTCCCGCCGAAGGTATGCGTCTCGAGCACATCGGCAACTGTGCGGGCCGGGCCGCGGCTTAATTGATACTGCCGCACGCCCACCGGCACCGCGAACGCCGCCAGGACCGTAAAGGCCAGGCAAAACGTGCAGGCCGTGATGAACCGGCCCGTGCGGGTCTTCATCCACCGGACGAGAAAGTGATTCGGGCCGACGTGAACGTACATGACGGAGTTTAGCACCGTTTTCAGGCATCCATCGTGTCGCACCTCGCGTCGGGGCATGGCCGTCCCAGTGGCCATGCCGAGCGTCGGCAACCTTGCCCTCGCGACACAACGAGGCGGGACCCGCTCTACCCGTTTTCGGTCGGGCGAATTCTGCGAACTTCGTCACGAACCACCCGGCCCACCCACGCCCACGCCAAGGCGGTCAGGACGATCGGCACCACGATCAGGCCAACGCCCCACGCCGGCAGCCAGCGCAGCCTTGTGGCGGGCAGGTTGTTCCACGGGTCGGCACGGCGGTAGATCACGTCGATACGACGCGTCCGCTCCGCCTCTTCGAAAACCGGCTCCGGCACGCTCGCCCACTCGTTGCCGGCCGCGCCGACGAAGTGGTAGGCCCGGCCGTCCACGACAAAACGGTACCGCAGGGCCGCGCGAATCTCGGCCCGGTTCTCCGGGCCGCCGTCATAAGTCCGCGTCTCAACGACATCGGCCCGAATCACCGTCGGGTCATGAGCGAGCGCGAACTGCCGTGCCCCGGCCGGCACCGCAAAAAAGGCCGCGATCGTCATCCCGACACAGCAGACGGTTGAACTGACGATCCGCCCGACGCGGGTCTTCATCCATTCGACGATCAGATGGTCCAGGCCGACGTTGACGAACATACCGGGTCGCCATCCTAACCGTCCGCAGGGCATTCGCCGTTTAACCAAAAGCGGAAGGCTGCACAGCCTCAAGAGCGATTTTCAATAAACGCCTCATTCCCCGGCGTGTAAGACCAGAGGACGATTGTAAGACGGAGGCTTGGATGCGCGTTTCTACGGTGCGGTCATTTCTATCAGGTACGGTCCTGGGCGTTGCCATGCTTTGCATAGGCAGGGAGGCGCTGGCCGTCGAGCCGGTCAACCCGGACCTGTCGCCGGAGGCCCGGGCGGTGCTGAATTACCTGCACGAGCAGTCGGGCAAAAAGGTCCTGGCCGCCCAGCACGGCGATACGAAGGAATACGAATACGTCCACGAAACGACCGGCAAATACGCCGCCATCTGGGGCACGGACCTGATCTTCGAATACCGCAACGACAAGCGGATGGACGACGTCATCGGCTGGTGGAAAAAGGGCATTATTCCCTCGACCATGTGGCACTGGGGTGCCCCGTCCGTCGGCGAAGGGTACGAAAACAGTAAAGGCAAAATCGACGTCAACCAGTGCTTCATCGAAGGCACGCCCGAGCACAAGGCGATGTGGGCCGACCTGAAGCGCATCGCCGATCACCTGACCAAACTCCGTGACGCCAATGTCCCCGTCATCTGGCGGCCCATGCACGAATGCAGCGGCGGCTGGTTCTGGTACGACAAGAGCGGCGGCGAAGCGTTCCAAAAGCTCTGGCGCACCACCTACGACTACTTCACGAAAGAGCGCAAGCTCAACAACCTGATCTGGGTCCTCTGCTACGACGGCAGCCCGGGCAAGGACTACGATCCCGGCGCGCAGTACTACGACATCGTCGCCGCCGACACCTACGACCGGCGCACCGACCCGCACATGAGCATGTACAAGGCCACCCAAGCCGTCTCTGTGCCCGGCAAGCTGGTCGCCTTCCACGAATGCGGCATCCCGCCCGACACCGAACAGTGCGTCAAAGAGGGGGCCAACTGGTCGTGGTTCATGAACTGGGACCAGCACGTCTTCCGCGTCGACAAGGCCTACCTGACCAAGGTTTACAACAGCGACGCGACGATCACCCTGGATGAACTGCCGAAGTGGGAAGAACGCGTCGCCAAAGAGAAGGCCGCCAAACCGGCGCAACCGAAGTAACAGGCTGGCTGCC
Organism: Tepidisphaeraceae bacterium; assembly: GCA_036388295.1. Classification (GTDB taxonomy): domain Bacteria; phylum Planctomycetota; class Phycisphaerae; order Tepidisphaerales; family Tepidisphaeraceae; genus RYN-431. Next base: position 15,010 of record DASVSC010000241.1, read on the forward strand.
GGTTGGCACGGGTTCGATTTCGAACCCGTGCCAACTGCCCCGGCCGGTGGAACACCAGACGAGGCAATACGTTAGTCGAAATAGCCATTCCGCTGATTCAGGCAGACGGCGTACTCCCGGCGGAGTTCAGCGGCCAGCAGCTCGCACTCGTCGGCCGACAGTTCGCCCGTCCCCGACATTAAGATTCGCTGCGCGTGCACCGGCTGATCGAACCGCCCGCGATCGACCTCGCGGGCCATACATGCCGCGTAGTACATCCCGCCGGTGCCGAGCACCACGGTCAGCGACATCAGAACAAAACGCAGGGTCGGCATAAAGGCTTCATCGAGCGAAGCGAGCGCAGACTTTACACGACGTTTGTCTACGTACCACTGGCGTAGGCCTCTGCTGTGGTGCGGGCACTGCCCGCCCGTCCCCGTCCGGCGGCGTGCGTTGCCCTACACAAGCGGCCCGGCGGCCACGTGATCAGCCAGAAACGACCTAAGCGGTCACGCGGCGGTAGCGGGCGGTCATGAATGCCTGCCACGTGCCGTCCGGCATCGGCGTGTAAGACGTCATCGTGCGGCGGTCGTCGCCTTCGAACGCGATCACGTCGCGGTACGGCGCGATTTTCCCCGGCTCGGCGAAGCTCGGGCCTTCGGTGCTGAGCGTCAGCACGTCACCGGAGGCGTCGAGCGTCCCGTCGTACAGCCAGAGCTGGCTCATCATCGAGGCGACAAACGTGCCGACGTATCGGCCGCGGGCCGTGTCGTAGCCGAGGGTCATGAGTGAGCGGTGCGTGTCGCCGTCGGGCGTGTTGCCTTCGCCTTCACAGACGGCCCAGAACCCGCCGAGCGACCGAACGCGTTCGACACCGCGCGACGTGTATTCCGGCTCACCCGGCACCATGCTGGCCGTCATCTCGCTCGTCCACTTGCCAATGAGCCGGGCGAGAAAAGTGTGCTGTGGGGCGGGCAGTTCGTGCATCGTTTCCTTTCAGGTACGAACGTGGCGGATTCTAACGATACGTCAGTAACAGAGGACTGACGTATCGCGTCTAGGATGTGCGTACTCGAGCCTGTAGTGACGGCCCGCCGAATCACTGTGTGACGCTACACAGGTTGGCGTACCAACCCGTGCTACCTGTTACGACTTGGCTAAAGAGCGGATCGTTGTCGACGACCGAGTAGTGCCACCGCAGCGAGCGCTAACAGGCCGGCCGGTTCTGGCACGACGGTGGTGCTGCCGATCACGATGCCGGGCTCGCCATACGCCACGCCGCTGCTGAGCAGGGTGAGCATGCCCGTCGTGTACCGCACCTGCAGCCAGCCTAGCACTTCGCCACGCGTTGGTTCCGGAAGAAGGCCGGTGTCGAAGGCGAGATAGTAGGTTGTGTCATTGATCATTCTGACGGACGGGTAAAAGGTGTTCTCGACGACCAGTGGCGTAAACTGGTTCGCCGCGATATTGCTCGGCGTGAAATGTGCCCCGGCTGGCGCGAGGTACCAATCCGAGGCCTCGTCCACATTGTGATTAACAGCCTGAAACCGAAAGGCCGATGCGTTGGCGGGGATAGGGGTCGCGAGCAGGAACCACGTAGTCGTGATGTCGACCATGCTGTGCTCGAGTGCCTGGGCCACGCCGATGGCATAGTTGGAGCCTGGCATCGCCGTCGACTGCTGAAATGACACGCCCGCATTCGACACGACCGCCGCCCCCGCCGACGCGGCCAATCCGGAGAGGACCGCAACGGCGATTATCGTAGAGCGCATACCCGCGTGGTACGGCGGAACACGGGTCGTGTCAACCCTTCACCGCGGGAATGACATTCTACCGCCGGTTGATTCGTCCCCGTGTTACTAATACGGTGCGATTCATCGCATCGTCCGGTTTACTAGGAATAGTGCGGTCGACCGCTGGGTGCCACAGGTTCGTACTCGAACCTGTGTAGCGACGACGCAGCGAATCGACTCCACGATGCTACACAGGTTGGCGTACCAACCTGTGCCACCCGCCGGATATCAGCAGCCGCTGTTGTCGTACAGGCTTTTGATCTTCGCGTTCACGAGCGCACACGGCAGCACGAACGGGTGCTTGGTGCATTGAATCGTCAGCGTCTGGGCGGCCGAATCGTAGGCCCACGTCAGCGTGACGCCGCTGGCGGTGGCCTCGCCCGCGTCGCCGGTGACGGCATACCCCTCGGCCGCGATCTTCGCCTGCAGGCACGCCCACTTCTCGGGCGACACGTCCTCAAACACGACAGGATCACAGGCTGCCATGCCGGATGGTAGGGGGCAGATCTCGAAGTTAATCGCACAATTCCGCGCCGCCCGACGTCGCGCCGCTCAAACCTATGCGGCCGTCGCGGGCGGGGCGTGCAGTTCCCACGGAAGCAGCAGTTGTCCGTCCGAATCGGCGGGCGGCTGTCCCGCAAGCCGATCCGCCTCCGCCTGCTGCATCGCCGCCATCATCCGCAGCAACCCGCATTTGTTACTCGCCCGCTTGGTCGCCTGCAATCGGGCGTAGTAAGTGGGATTGCGTTCCCGGAAGCGCCGCTGGCGTTCGGCGTTCGACTTCGGGTTCACGCAATGTTGGATCAGCATATTCCACCCATCGGCCGTGCGGCAGGGGGGCTTAATCACAACTTGTTATAACGACCGCGGTCGGTGTCATAACGCTCGCACCCGATGTCATACCGCGCAGCGGCCGCGTCATACCGGTTTCGCCGAGCGTCATAACGCCCGAGCGAAGCGTCATACCGGACGCGGCGGCCGTCATAACGCTCGTTTGCTGGGTCATACCGAACCGCCCGGGCGTCATACCGATCCGGCGTGGTGTCATACTGCACCGCGACGCCGTCATAACGGGAACCGCCGCTTGGGAACGAACCTCACTGAACGCCGGCTGCCAGTGTTTCGCCGGGCGGCAGGACGTGTACGCCAAGTCTCGCCGATGGGATGCGCGCCACGAAGACAAGAGTTAAGGGGTGCCACTGGTTCGTACTCGAACCGGTGTGAGATGGGTCGGAAGGATGATTCTGCTTCGAGATCACAGGTTGGCGTACCAACCTGTGCCACCCGCCGCGTTGGCGACGCTCATGGCGAAGCAGATCATACGCATGCCGTGAATCTGTGGGTGGCAAGGGTT
>DASVSC010000242.1:0-7796 GCA_036388295.1 Tepidisphaeraceae bacterium
GACGCCACGGCGCGAGCAGCTGCGCGTCGTCCGTGGCCGCGTCGACCAACGGCATCAGCGTGCCCGAATCCGCCGGCCGCGTGGCGGGGGCGGTGGCGCTTTGCGTGGTCGCCGGCGCGGTGGCGGGTTGTGACGTCGGCCCCGTGGCCGGCCGGGTCGTCGGCGGGTCGAACGCGGCGGCGGGGTCGGCCTTGGCCGTCGTCGGTGGTGCCGGGGCGATAGCGGGCGCCAGCCGGGCGAGCGTCGCACGCGTCCATCGGCCGTCACGTTTTTTGTAGAGCGTCACGTCCTGCAGCGGGGCGGCCGTGGTGTTCGCGGCCCGCACGCCGTCCGGGCCGCCGGTCAGACGCAGCGGGGCGGGGAACTTCAGCGAGACGTCGTACAGCAGGAACGATTCGGCCTGCGTGTCCGATCGGAACAGCGGCGTGTTCGCGGCCCGCAGCGGTGCGAGCCATTGGCCGGGCTCCAGCGCGGCCGGCGTCGCGCTGCCGTCGGCCGGCATCAGGTTCGTCCAGAGCAGGCGGCCGGTTTTGACCTGCGCTCGCGGCCATGACGCCTGCGTTTCGCCGCCGGGAACGCTCAGCAGCACGTCGGTCGGGCTCTTGGCGTCGAGCGGGGCGCTGAAACGGATCACGCCGATCGGACGCGGGCGATTGTCCTCGCCGGCCCCCGCGATCGCGCGGCGGGACGTGACGAACGGCGGCAGCGTCGACGGCCACGCTTTACGGGCGTTCGCGACGTTCTGGGTCGTGTCGACGTCGAACACGACCCACTCGCGCACCTCGACGGCGGACGACGTTGTCGCCGGTTCGGCCGCGGTTAAACCGGCGGGCATGGTGGCCAGGCAGACGGCGAAGATGAACGATGTAAGTCGGCCGGTCATGGGCGTGCGGGCTCGCTCGGCGTTTGGGGTCGCAGCAGGCGGGCGTTGGCCCAGACGACGCGGTCGCCCACGTCCTGGTCCTGCCCGAAGTCGACGTCCAGCGTCAGGCTTTGTACGCCCGACACGTCGACGGTCACGTCGAACGGGGCGTCCGTTCCTTTGGCCCGCGGCTTCTCGAACAGTGTTCGGCCGTCGGCGGTGACGCGGACGACGGCGTCGCCCGAGCGGCCGGCCGGCTGTTGGAAGCCGACACGGCTGCGGAACTGCACGAACTGGCCGTTGAGCGCGTACGTCAGCTGGGTGCGGGCGTGCACCGCCAGGCCGCGCGCGACGGGGCCGTCGGTCAGCTGCAGTGGCTTGTCGTCGAGCGCGCGGTCGATTTTCCAGCCGAGCAGGCGGTCGAAGTAGGGCGTCTGCTCCACGCGCGCCGGCGTCAGGTCCGACAGGCTCAGCACGCGCCCGTTGCGAAAGGCGATGCGCGTGACGTCCCGCCGCGGGAGCGTCAGGGCCTGGCCCCACGTCGTGGTGAGGCCGACGGATTTGTCGTCGATCGACGTCCACGTGCCGGGCAAGGCGTTGCCGCTGGCCAGCACGAACGCCTGCTGGGGCGCGGCCGCCGGGGCGTCGGCGGCCGTGACGGGGCGCGCGAACACCACGCCCACCAGCCGCGCCAGCGCGATGGACCGGGTCTGGTCGCCGAACTTGAAGCGCAGCGCTTTATCCTCCACGCCCTCGGCGACGCCGCGCACGGCGATGATTTTCCCGTCGCGTACGGCAAAGGCGATGTCGTCCGCGCCGCCGGCTTCGCCCAGCGCCTTCGCCTCGGCCACTTGATTGGCCGCGCCGCACCAGAGGTCACGCACGGCCGCAACGGGCACGTCCAGCGGCACGCCGCTGACCGTTCCCGAAACACGGCCGCCGCTCCATCCGGAGGGCGTGAGCGTGAGCGTGTCTCCGGTCGACAACTGCACCTGCCACGGCCGCGTGTCGACAGTTGTGGGACGGCTGGTCGTCGATGCGGCCTGGGTCACCGGATCGTTCCGCTTCGTAATGGGAAGCGTCGTGACCTGCCGGACGGCCGGGCCGGTCGCTGGGGCGTCGGCCAGTACGACTTCGACGATGTCGTCCAGCGGCACTTCGACCGGTGCGGCCGCGTCGGTCGCGAGCCGCAACTTCCCATCGCGGACGGCGACCAGTCGCCCGGTCAGTGTCGTCTCTTCCGCGCGGCGCACGGTGGCCGCCCCGGCGACGGCGGCCAGGACCAGCAGCAGCGGCAGCGTGCGGAGGAGCGCAAACGAGGTCATGGGCGGGCGGCCCCCGGCTGGGTCGTCGGGCCGTTGTTGCCGGTGGCGGCGGGTACGGTTTCTTCGGACGACAAGCGGCGGTAGTAGCTTTGCAGCAGCGATTCGTAGCCGCTGGGGAAGCCGTCGGTCTGGGCCTGCAGGATCTGCTCGCGGGCCTTGGGCTTGAGCGCGCCCCATTGTTTTTCGCCCGCCCGGGCGTCACGCAAATCGCCCATGCCGCCGGGCCCGCCGGCGAGGGTGGATTTCTTCGCGCCCTGCGTCGGGTTCATGCTGCCGCCGCCATTGCCGTTGCAGGCTTGTTCCAAGGCTTTGATCATCACGTCGAGCGAATCGGCGACGTGCTTCTGCTTCGTCTGGAGTGGCGCGTCGGTTTTTTGTCGCCCGAGGTCGCCGGCGATGTCGCCCATCGCGACGGCCATGCCGCCGACGGTTTTGCCGATGTCGTCGCCCTCGTCCGCGGCGGACTGGGCGGGCTTGAGGAAGTCGCCGACGTCTTCGGACGCCGCGGGATCGCCGGGCAGCCGGCCGGCCAGGACGACCGAACCGGCCGATAGTGTCAGGACGAAGAGGAGCGTGATGCGTCGCATAGGAAGGCTCACGGTTAGTGCGTCGGGGCGTCGGGGGCCAAGGCTGCCGCGATGCGTTCGGCGACGGCCTGCGCCTGGTTTTGGTGGCCGTAGGCGCTGTCGATCTTGCCACGCAGCGCCGGCGGCAGGTCGGCCAGGGCGGCGCGTTCGCGGTCGATGTCGCTCGTCTCGCGGTTCACCCGCGTCTGCAACAGCCGTAACACTTTCAGCTCGGCCAGCAGCTTGTTCTTGTTCCCTTTGCAGCCGCGGCAGTTCGACTGGGATGGGGTCCCGTTGAGTTGCTTGAACGTGTCGATCAGCGAGGCCAGATCGTCTTCGATCGCCCGCGACTGGTCTTCGACGCGCGGGCCGGTCTTGCCGGTGTCGAGGTCGTTTTGCAGGAAGACGCAGCGGCGGCCGATGTCTTCCAGGGCCGGCGGAAGGGCGATGCTGAACTCGGTCTGGCGGATGAGTTCGAGCGTTTGATCGTTGACGGTCACGATGCGTTGCTCGGCCAGCGCCAGGCGGCGGACGGACAGCTGCGCGTCGCGGTTGCCGCCCGCGGCCGTTGAGGCGAGCGACGTTTCGGCCTCGCGCAGCGTCTTTTGCCGTTCGAGCATGTCCTGCAGATTGGCGAGCACCTGCTTGCGCACGGAGCGGTCAAGCTCGGTCAGGATTTTCTGTCGCTGGGCTTCGAGTTCTTTCCGGGCCGATGCCAGATCTTCCAACGCGCCGTCCTGCGACGGCGTGGCCTCGGCGGGCTTGTTGCCGCCGAGGCTGGCGGCGGCGCTGCCCATTTTCGCCGACGCGCCGCCGAGCGATTGGGCGGCATTCACGGCGTCGGCGCCGAGGGTCTGCACCGTTTGCGTGACCGACTGCGTCGCCTGCCGCGTGGCCGTCTGGTCCTGCTGCAGCGCGGGGAGTTTGGCCGTGTCGGTTTGCTTGGCCTGGGCGGCCGTGTCGGCGCGGTGCGACTGCTGCTGCTTGGTGATGGCGTCGATCTGCTTCAGGGCCGCTTCCAGCTTGCGAAGCTGTTGCAGCTGCGCCTGCAAATCGAGATCGCTGCTGAGCAGCAACTGCTTCAGCGTTTCGAGCTTGGCCAGCACCTGGCGCTGGTCGTCCGCGGCACGGCCCAAATCGCGGCGGCCGAGGCGTTCGATCACGTCCTTCATCTGCTCGACGATCAGCGCCTCGCGCGCCCGCTGCACGGCCAGCACCAGCTTCGCCGAGTCGTCGGGTTCCAACTGGCGGGTCAGTTCCGACAAGCGGAACATGCGGTCCTGCAGTTCCTGCATCTGCGCGCTAATCGTCTGCTGAAGGAACTGCACCTGATCGATCGGCGCAATTTGAGTGGTCTGCCCGAACAGGGGCGTGGCGATGAAACCCAGAATCAGGAGCAAGGCTGTCGGCCGCCGTCGCATGATGTCCCCCGAGGCAATGCGGTGAAGGGTAATGCTTCTTCGGTCGCGATTCCAAACAATTCGTGTGCCGCCGGTCATGGTTAACCCTCGTAGGGGCGACCTATAGGCCGCCCGCCGGACGCCGTTCTACGCTCACGGGCGACATATATGTCGCCCTTACACGGCTTTTCGAGTGTGTTCAGTTGTCGAATGCCGAGTCGGTTTCCTTGGTCTTCAACCCGTCGGTCGTCTGCTTGGCCCGTTCCTGCAGGCGGATGATTTCGTTGAGCTGGTTGATCACGTCCACGAAGCTGTCCCACTGCGCCATCTGCTTCAGAATGGCGTTCATCTGGGCGACGATGCGCTCCTGCCGGCCCGTAGCGGCGGCCGCGTCGGGCGTGCCGCCGGCGGCCGTGGCGTCGAGCGCGTCGCGCTGCTCGGCCATCGGCCCGCCGGCCAGGGCTTTTAACGGGTCGGTCACGCTGCGCTGCATCAGGGCGTAAGATTCGGGCGTGCCAAGGGTGTTGAGCCGCATTTCGGTGATCGATTCGACCAGGCTGGTGGCGACGCGGCTGGTCTCGCGCAGCAGTTCGCGGTGCCGCCGCGCCGCGCCACCGGCGGTTTCGGGCGACAGGGCGGCCAGTTCCTGCGCCAGCGCGGCCGCCTGATCGGTCGCTTTCCTGAACTTCGCCCGCTCGCCCTGCTGGCGGAGCAAAATCTCTTTGAACAGATCCTCGGGCGTGACGAGCCGGAACACCGCTTCCTTCGACCGGGCCGTTTGCGAGCCTTCGTACCGGGCGTCGCTGGCGACCGCGCCCACCGATACGATCGCCCCCGGCGGCGCGTGCAGATCGGCGACGCTGAATTGGTCGCGCAGTTGAACCTCCTTCTCATTGGCCGGCTGCTGCGGGCCATAGACCGGCCGGGTGGTCGCGCGCGTCTGGCGCTGCTGGTCGGCGTCGAGCCATTCGGTCTTCGCGACCAGGCCGGCGTCGCGCAGGCCGTAGTCGTCACGGGCGTCGATCGTCAGGGGCAGTGTGGCCTGCGGCGTGATGCGCTGGCGCACGCCGCTGTACGCCAGACTGACGCGCGGCGGCTGGTCGATGAGCAACCCGATCGTCAGCGGCGTCGTCTCCGCACTCAGGCCGGTGCCGGACGCGGTCAGGTCCATGCGGAAGTGCATCGGGCGTTCGTGCGTCCAGGCCAATTCGTATTCGCGGTCATTGACTTTGTTCACGGTGACGCCGCTCTCGCCGGTGACGAACTTATCGAGCGCGACGCTGACACGCACGCGCAGGCGCAGCGTGGTCTGGGCGAGAAAACGCGAGTCGGTGCTGTCGCCGCCGAAGTCGTGTGTCGTCGGCGACAGGTCGGTCGGGTGTTGACTGGTCAGGCGCAGCGACTCGACGCGCGGCCGGTCGATCGGTTCGACGCGGATCGGCTCCGGTTCGTCGTCGCCGCCGCTGACGCGGATCGTCTCCGGCGTGTTCATCGGCGGCAGCTCGTGGCGGAAATCGGACGGGGCGAAGCGGTTCATCGTCGCGTCGACCCGCGGCCCCGAGCCGGGCAAACGACTGACGCGCACCTGCTCCGGTTCCACGCTGCCGGCCCGCACGCGCACGAACAGCGTGGCCGGCTCGCCGCGCGGGACGAGCAGACGCCGGTCGTCGGTCAGGCCCCCGACGGTCAAATACGTTTTCTGCGGCCAAGGGTCATTCGACCCGGCGAACCAGCGCCGGGCCCATAACCCGCTCGACTGCGGGAAAGCGGCCACGAGCGCGACGGCCACGAAGACCACGCCGCCGACGCTCATCTCGAGCAGGCCGAGGCGCGATTCGTTCAGGCGCGTCAGCCAGTCGACGCGCCGCAATTCCGCGTCGGCCGATTCCAAGGCGGCGTGCGCCATCGCCGCGGAGCCGTTGTGCGGGGAAGCCGGGTCGAGTTGCAGCAGCGTGGCCACGCGCGGGGCGAGGTCGCCGGGCCGGCCGGCGGCGCGGTCGATCGTGTCGGCCAGCGTCACCGCGTCAATCGGCTGCAGCAGCGGCGCGGCCAGCCACTGCCACGCCCGATACGCGACGAATACGACGGCCGGCAGCAGCAGGGCGACGCGCACGGCCAAGCCCAGGCGGAATGTGCGGTCGAGCAGGAAGCTGAGCAGCGCCAATACCAACGTCAGCAGCAGCAGGCGCAGCACGCTCGTCACCGCCACGTGCCATTTCAGCCGGCGGCGTAGCGCGTCCAGGCGCGCCAGCAGACGTTGCCGGGCGACGGTCGCGTCGAAATGATGATGCGTCAGGTCGTCCATGGTCCGTCACACCATCCGGTACTTTTTCCGCAAGACCCACTCGGCGAACAAGGCCGTCAGCACCGCGCCGACGATCGCGGGGGCGTCCCATATTTCCTGCCGGTCTTCCAACACGTGCGCGACGCGTCGCGTCTTAAACAGGGCGGCCGCGCGGTCGCACGCTTCCAGCGGCAGCACCGCGCCGCCGGTGGCCTTGGCGAGCGTTTCCAGGCCGGTGCGGTCGAGGGCGGGGTGTTCGAACTCGGCGCTGGGCAGTTCCACCTGAAATTGCAGCGTGGCCGCACGCGGGGCGGGCGCGGCGGTGTTGGCGGCGTCGGCGACACCGGTCCAGACGCGCACGAAATACTGGCCCGGCGCGCTGGCGTCGAACGTGGTTTCGAACGCGCCCGCTTCGCCGGCCTTCGGGGAAAGCGTGACGCTGACTGGCGCGGCGTCGGCCACTTCCACTTCGCCGCGCAGGGCGTCCAATCCGCTGTCGCGGTCGGCGGTGCGGTCGAAGCGGGCGGTCAGCGTCACCTGCGTGCCGGGCCGGTAGGTGGCACGGTCGGTGGACAGCGTGAACGGGTAGCGCCCGCCGAGTTGTTTGTTGCGGCCGGCCCGGTCGATCACGCGCGCCCAGAAGCCGTCGAAGTATTGTTCGTCGAGGTAGCGCCAGCGATACGTGCTGTCGAAGCCGACGAAAAACGTACGGCCGGGCCCGACCAGCTGCGTCGCCATCAGCACGTGCTGGCCGTTCTCGTTGCGCATGCGGACGTCGCCGTGGCGGGCCAGCACCGTCGCGCCGCTTTTGGCCCGCGTGACCGGGTAATGCCAGAACATGCCGGGCAGGTGCGTCAGGATCGCTTCGTTCTCCTCCGGACGCTGCCCGAACTGGAAGATCGGGTCGGCTTGGCCCTCGGGCGTGATCTGCAGCTTCCACGGCTCGCGGCTGCTGAGCTTGACCGACACGTCGCTCTGATACAGACCCGGCTCGCTGACGACCGGCAGCAGCGACAGCCACGCCGTGGCCGCGTCGTCGGGACGGTCGAACAAGGTTTTGGTGTTGCGCTCGCCGGCGACGAACACCAGGCCGCCGCCGGCGTCGGCGACGAAGTCCGTCAGGAGCTTCGGGTAATCCGCCGGCCAGAGCGCGGGGTCCGGGTCGTATAGAATAATGCAGTCGAAGTCGTTCAACTCCTCGGCCGTCGTCGGCAGGCGGCGGATGCTGGGGTTGCCCGGGTGCGTGTAGCGGGCGTCGGCGGTCTGCAGCCAGGTCGACGCGCTCAGGCCGGTGTCGCGCAGCAGGGCGTTGCGCACGAACTCCACTTCCGGGAACGTGCTGCCGGCGATGAACAGCAC
>DASVSC010000243.1:0-10088 GCA_036388295.1 Tepidisphaeraceae bacterium
AAATCGCGAACTTGTACGACGTGACGTACAAGTTCATCGGCCGGGTCAACGGCATCAGCGACCCACGCAAAATGCGCCTCGGTGCGAACCTGAAAATCGTCAAAGGCCCGTTCCACGCGATCGTGAACAAAACCGCCTTCACGCTGGACCTGTACCAGGGCAAGCCGGGCGAGCCGGGCAGCATTTTCCTCCGCCGCCTGCGCGTCGGCCTGGGCGAAAATGACTCCACGCCCACCGGCCTGTGGAAAGTCACCACGAAGCTGGAAAACCCGACCTACTACAGCCCCCGCGACACCGGCCCGCGCGTGATCGCCGCCGGCGACCCCGCCAACCCCCTCGGCGAACGCTGGCTGGCCCTGGAAGGCATCAGCGGCCAGGCCGTCGGCAAAGAAAGCTACGGCATCCACGGCACGATCGAACCCAACAGCATCGGCCAGAAAAAGTCGATGGGCTGCGTCCGCCTGCTGAACGAAGACGTTAACCTCGTTTACGACATGCTGATCACGCAGAAGAGCACAGTGCTGGTGGTGGAGTAACACACGTTCCCGTCTGTCGCGGATCCAAAAGTGACCATCTCAGACTCGGACGGAGGCGACTTGCGACAGTTCATTCTTTTAAGCTGTCTTGTCCTTTTTGTGTTGGTCGCCTTAGCGTCGGCGGTTGTCTGGCTTAAACGGGTATCACTACTCCACTCATTTATGCCCACGCTATCGCCGTTAGAGATGTACCCGCTCGCACCGACGATGCCACCGACAGTTTCCACTGCCATTGAAGATCTGCTGGCGCGTCATGAAGCATTTTTGAAAGAAAAGGTTCCGACCGCTTTTTCCGCCCTTCAACCCGGCCTGAGCGATTCGCAGATAGACGCACTCGAAGCAAAATATGGTCTTAAGCTCACGAGTGATCTGCGTGCATTGTATCGTTGGCATAACGGAACGAATCAGAATGCGTTCATTGACGTTTTCCCGAATCATTCGTTGGTTTCCCTTGAAGTCGCTCTTCTGAACCGCGAGCGAATTCGTAGCCAGGTGCGACAGCAAACGCCCGAACTGCAGAAAGTACATGCCGATTTCGCAGGACACCGCGATGCGTGGGTCGAGGTCATCGTTGATCCAGCAGGAGACGGACATTTTTACGATCCCGGACGTGCAGAGCCCGACGGTTCGTTCTTCTATTGTTTCGCCGAAGATGGCAATTATTTCTTCTACCCAGCATTCAGAAACTACCTGGCGGCCATCGTCGAATGCGAGGAGCGTGGCCTAATTACTGCAAACGCCCAGGGGGTAACGGTCACCGACTATTCTGAAGCTCAGTCGATCCGGGAAAGATTCGGCGCGGCACCACGACGTTAAGTTCGATTCGAAACGCTGCCGTTGGGTTGTCGTCTATATTTTTCCGATCTCCCTGTCCTTCAGCTTGTCCTCCAGCGGCTGCTCCACGGCACCCCTCCGCTGCAGGTACGCCGATACCGTCCAGCAGCCCAGAGCCCAGACGAGGCCCGCCGTCCAGCCGGCCAGCACGTCGGTGGGGTAGTGCACGCCCATGTAAATGCGGCTCAGGCCGACGATGAACGTGAGGAACGCGGCGACGGCAATGCAATAGATTTTGCTCGCCCGGCCCGAGATCGACCGTGCCACCAGCGTACCCAGCGTCAGGTAGACGACCGCCGACAGCATGGAATGGCCGCTCGGGAAGCTGCTGGTGTAGACCTTTGACAAGTGCGGCACGAAGTCCGGCCGCGGGCGGCTGATCACGTATTTGAGCGTCGAACTCAGCAGCAGCCCGCCGCCCGACGCCGCCAGCAGCAGCCACATCATGTGGTGACGGCCGCGTTGCCAGAGGAAGCCGGCGACGATCACGATCATCAGCGCCAGCACGCCGATGCCGCCGAGTGCGGTGATGTCGCGGCCCATTTCCTGCAGCCACGTCGGGCCGAGCGGGGTTGAGAGGTCGTCCGGACGGCGCATGGCCCGGACGGCCCATTCGTCGAACCGCTTCGTGCTCCCCTCGCCGACTTCATCGGCCAACTCCATGAACGCCCAGCCGCCGCCGATGACCAGCAGCAGTGGGATCAGGACGAACAGTTCCTGCGACGAGATGCGGCGGCTGAGTGCCTGCAGTTTGGACAGGATGACCATTGACCGTTCCATTCGATTCGCACCCTCCGGCAGGCCCCGCTTCAGCGGGCCTGTCTTCGGACACCACGTCAGGCAGACAGGCCCGCTGAAGCGGGGCCTGCCGGAGGGCGATTTGTTATCTTAGGTCGGATGACCGACCGCGTCGCCACGCCCGCCCGTGCCCGTTTAGCCGCCAACGCCCGACGGGTTTCGCCGTTTCAGTGGAAGCTGCTGACTCTGTTCCTGATCATCGGGTCGATCGGCGCGGGCCTGTACGCTTACGCGGCGGTGGTTCAACCCGTAACGCCGGCGGTTTCAACGCCCGAAAGCGGCCCGCCGGGCGGCGCGAGTGGCTTCTTGAGCGCCGAGCCGGCTGCCGCCCCCGCCGCCGCGCCGGGGACTGATTCGTGGACCGGCTGGGCCGGCGCGAAGGGCACGGCCCTCGGCTTCGGTTTCGTCGGCGGGTTCGTGATCGGCTTCGTGTTCCGCGCATTCCTGAAGTTCATGGCCAGCGTGACATTTGTCGTAATCGGCGGCCTGGCGCTGCTGTCGTACTTCAACGTGCTCAACATCGATCTCACCGCCGCCCGCACGGCGTACGAATCCGACGCCCACTGGCTGACGGACCAGGCGACGCGGCTCAAGGACGTGGTCTTGAATTACCTGCCGAGTTCCACGACCGGCGCGGCCGGCGTTTTCTTCGGGCTGCGGCGACGGTGAAGGCCCCTGCTTCGACGTCCGATAGGCGCGTCGTTACCTGTGTAGCCGTTTTTGTTTGCAAGAAAAAATAGGTTCGACTAAACTCGCGCCGCGAGGCGGAGTGTGGCGTCCGCGTGGACGGTCGGCCGACGTCGGTCGGCTGCGTCGCGCGGGACAGTCAGACCAGGGAAGCCGAATGGCCGCGGCCCGATGAACCGGGGCCGCGAAGGTGGCAAACGGGGAAACACCCAGTCGGGCGACGTCCCGACGACCGCCGCCGGGCCAGTCGCCCGGCCGGTGTCTCGCCATCGTTCCTTCCTGAATCTGCGTTCATGCCCCGCTTATGCCGAGTCGTATCGCCCCCGTGACGCGTTGCCGTGCGGCAGTGCTGACCATGCGGGTTGGGCCCGTCGGGCCTTTGTTGGAGGAGTGTGCCGTGCATACCGATCGTCGGGCCAAGCAGAGCGTCGTTGATTCCTGTGTCGATTCGAAGCACCCGAACTCGGAGCATCGGGCCCGCCGCCGCCTCACCGCCCTGGCGATGGCCGCCGCCCTGGCCGCCCCTGTGGCGTACGTGTCCGTCACGCTGGCGCAGGAAACGCCTGCCCCAGTGCCTACTGTGGCGCCCGCGGTGGCCCCCACCGTCGCGGCCGACGCCCCGGTGATGCTCGCCATGGCCGACGCCCCCGTCGACTCGGCCGCCGCCCTGCAGTCGGCCCAGCAGCAATTCAACGCCAAGAAGTACGAAGAAGCCCTCACCACTCTTCAGGCCATCAAGCCCGACACCCTCGGCCAGGCCGAGCAAGCGACCCTCGGCGACCTGACGGCCAAGGCCCAGCAGGCCACCCAGCTCCGCCGCGCCGCCCGCGCGGACTTCGAAATGGGCCAAAAGGCCCTCGAAGCCGGCGACAACGCCACCGCCCAGAACAGCTTCCGCAACGTCGCCAACAATCCCTACGCCGACGAAGGCACCCTCGCCAAAGCCCAGGAGCAGTCGGTCCTCGCCGCCGCCGGTGCCAAAGGCACGGAAACGGACTGGAAGGCGATGTACGACGAAGCGGTCAACGACTACAAGGCCGGCAACCTGTCGTCGGCCAAGCCGAAGTTCACCGCCCTGCAAAACGCCGGCTACAAGGCCCCCTGGTTCGCCAAGCCGCCGCGCGAGTACCTCGAACAGATCGAAAAGAACGCCGCCGGCCCCGGCGACGCCAATCAGTCCCGCGCCGCCTACCTGACGGCCCGCGACCAGTACAACCGCGGCGACTGGATCGCCGCCCGCCAGAACTTCAACAAGGCCCAAAGCCTCGGCTACAAGGTCGGCTTCTTCGAAGACGAGCCGAGCAAGTACCTCGCCCGCATGGACCGCAAAGAGGCGGCCGACGCCTCCTTGGCCGCCAAGGCTTCGGTCAACAACCGCCCGTCCATGACCGTCGCCGCCGTCGACGTGCCGGTCAACAACACGCCCGGCGGCGCGCCCGCCCCGGCCGGTAAGCCGCAGCCGGAATCGGTCAGCACCCCCGCCGCCACGCCGAGCGACGTCCCCGACGCCGCCACGCCCGGCACCGCCGCCATGGGCGACCCCGCCCCGGCCGGCAAGCCGCAGCCCGAAAGCGTCAGCACCCCCGCTGCCACGCCCACCATCATCGCCGTGGCTCCCGGCGACGACCAAGGCCGTCTCGCCGCCAACGTCCGCCAACTGGAAGCCGAGCGCGCCAACAAGGCCGCCCAGGCCCGCCAGCTGGTCGACAGCGCCCGCCAGGCCGAAGACGCCCAGCGGTACGAAGAGGCCCGCACGCTCTACACGCAGGCGTTCGACGCCGACCCGAACAACGCCGACGCCGTCGCCGGCCGCGGGCGCCTGCTGACGCTCACCGGCACCAGCCCGGTGCAGGAAAACACCGCCGACCGGTTGCAGCGGGAGATCGAAGCCCGCCGCCAGAGCGTGCTGTTCAGCTTCAACCTCGCCCTCGGCCAAGCCCGCGAGAACACCGCCCGCGGCGACTTCGAAGCCGCCCGCACCGCCATCGCCCAGGCCGAGGCGGCCAGCCGTTCGGACCCGACGCTGTTCCGCAACGAGGAAATCGCGTCGTTCAACACGCAGGTCGCCGAAGCCCGCACGAACGTCGAACGGGCCACGCTCGCCGACCGTGACCGCCGGGCCGACGAAACCCGCCGCGTCGCCGCCCAAGGGGCCGCCCAGCAGGAAACCGACGCCCGCGTCGCCCGCGAGCGTGCCGTCAGCAGCCTGATCGGCGACAGCCGTCGCCTGAGCGAACAGGGCCGTTACCAGGACGCCCTGAAGGTCGTCAACCAGATCCTCGTGCTGGACCCGAAGAACGAATACGCCACGAACGTCCGGGCGATCCTGTTCGACCGCGCCAGCCTGCAAAGCCAGCGTGAAAGCCGCGAGCAGTTCGACCGCAACCTGGTCCTGCAGCTCAACGACGTCACGGCCAAGACCATTCCGTACGCCGACGTGCTGACCTACCCGACCGATTGGCCGGATCTGTCCGCCCGCCGCGACCAGACCCTGCGCGACGAACGCCAGGTGTCGGCCCAGGACGAAGCGGTCAACCAGCTGCTCGAAAAATCGCTGCCCGAAATCCGCTTCGACCAGGTCTCGTTCAGCGACGTGATCGACTTCCTGCGCGACACCACGCAGGCGAACATCTTCGTGAACTGGAAAGCCCTCGAAGCGGCCGGCATCGACCGCAACGCGCCGGTCAGCACCCGTTTGCGGAACGTCCGGCTCAGCAAAGTGCTCCGCACCATCCTCGACAGCGTCGGCGGCGGCGCGACGGTGCAGCTGAACTACACCGTCGATGACGGCGTGATCACCGTCAGCACGGTCGAAGACCTGTCCAAGAACACAGAGACCCGCACGTATGACATCCGCGATCTGATCATCCAGATCCCCGACTTCACCGACGTGCCGCAGTTCAGCCTGCAGCAGTCGTCCGGCAGCCGCAGTGGCGGCGGGGGCGGTGGTGGTGGCGGCGGGGGTGGCGGCGGCGGCGGCCTGTTCGGCGGCGGCGGCGGTGGCGGCGGCGGACAGGGGGGGCAAGGCGAAAATACCCAGTCCCGCGAAGAACTCGTTGACAGCATCACCAGCCTGATCCGCGAAACCATCGGCGTCGGCACATGGAAAGAAGACGGCGGCCTGCAGGGCAGCCTGCGTGAACTCGGCGGCCAGCTGATCGTCACCCAGACCCCCGAAGTCCACCGCTCCATCACCGGCCTGCTGCAGAAGCTGCGCGAGCAGCGCTCCATTCAGGTCATGGTCGAAGCCCGCTTCCTCACGGTGCAGAAGAACTTCCTCGAAGACGTCGGCATCGATTTCGACTTCTACTTCAACTTCGACAACAACCCGTTCGCCGGCGCGATCCCCGGCGGCACGATTCCCAGCGGCATTAACGTCGGACTCACCGGGTCGAACGGTAACGCCGCCGGGGCCTCCCAAAATGTCCGTACTGGCGCGACCGCGGCCGGCTTCGACCCGATTACCGGCGCGGCCGTCCCACTTAATCCTGGCGTCGTCCGCACCGGCGTCGCCCCGATCGGCATCACGCAAAACTCGTCTAACTTCACTCGCGCCGCCAGCCTGTCGACCGGTGTCAGCGGCAATCTGGCCGACTCGTTCGGCCAGCCGAACCTGGCGACGCAGGTCAACGCGTTTCTCGACGACTTCCAGGCCAGCCTGCTCTTCCGTGCCACGCAGGGCAACCAGAACGTGACCCAGCTGACGGCCCCGCGCCTGACGCTGTTCAACGGCCAGACGGCCAACATCCTGGTCGCCACGCAGACCGCGTACGTCAGCGACCTGACGCCCGTCGTCGGTCAGTCGGCGTTCGGCTTCGACCCGACGATCGACACCCTGCAGAGCGGCGTGTCGCTGGCCGTCACCGCCACCGTGTCGGCCGACCGGAAATACGTCACGCTGACGCTGCTGCCGCAGTTGTCACGCGTGATCAGCATCCAGTCGTTCCCGGTCTTCGGCAGCGCGACCACACTCGACACCAACCCCGTCACTCCCATCCCCGGCCAGCCGACGCTGCCGACGCCGGTGTCGACGCAGAGCCAGTTCGGCTTCATCCAGCAGCCGCAGATCGAGTTCACCCAGATCCGCACCACCGTCAGCGTCCCTGACGGCGGCACCCTGCTGCTGGGCGGCACCACCATCAGCGGCGAGATCGAACGCGAGGCCGGCGTCCCCGTCCTCTCCAAGATCCCGTTCCTGAAGCGGGCCTTCACGAACCGCAGCTTCGCCAAGGACGAAAGCGTGCTGCTGGTGCTGGTCAAGCCGACCATCATCATCCAGCGCGAAATCGAACAGCAGAACTTCCCCCTGCTGACCAGCCGCCCCGGCTGATCGACACGCGAAGTAATGTCAGAAAAGCAGAAGGCCGGCCCCGTGGGGCCGGCCTTCTGGCGTTCAGACGAGTGCCTCTATCGTGGTGGCGCTTCACGGACGCTCGTTTTCTCCGGAGCGGGTTGCCCTACCGGGCCGTCGGCCGCCGCACGTTCATGGCCGACGTGTGAAAATCGACCGCCTCGCGCACGTGCTCGGCCCAGTAGTCCCAGTCGTGCGCGCCGGGAAAACGGCGGAACGTGTGCGGTACCGCGGCCTGGCGGAGTTCGTTCGTGACGTCGACGTTGTCGTCGTACAGAAAATCGTCCTCGCCACAGTCGATCAGCAGTTGCGGCAGTTTCCCGGCGGTCTGGGCCTGTTTGGCGAGCGCGACCAAATCGTGCGGCCCGCCGTGTGGGTCGGGACCGAAAATGCGGCCGAACAATTGTCCGATCGGCGTCTGCGGCTGCGGCTCGTTCTGCCGGCCGGCGTTCAGCGCGCCGCTGTGGCTGTTGGCGCTGACGAAGCGGTCGGGGTAGGTCAGCGCCGTGCGCAGCGCGCCGTAGCCGCCCATCGACAGGCCGCCGATGCAGCGTTTGTCGCGCGTGGCGATCGTGGGGAACACGCGGTCGATCACGTCGATGAGTTCTTCGCCGATGTACCGGCCGTACGCCGGGCCGACGTGGTTGTCGGTGTAGAACCCGCGGAAGCCGTCGGGCATCACGACGATCAGCGGCAGGCCGCTGATATCGGTTTCGATGCGCGTGCGACGCAGCCACATGGTGCTGTCATCGCTCAGGCCGTGCAGCAGGTAGAACGTCGCGCAGCGCTCGGGATGGTGCTCGGGCAGCAGGACCTGCGTCTCGACCTGTTTCTCCAGAACCCGGCTGAACCAGCGGAAGTTGATGAGGGCCATGTACGAAGCATGGCCCGACGATGAACGTGAATCAAATCAGGGGAAGGGCGAACCACGAAGCACACGAAGGGCACGAAGCGGGAGCCCGGCAGGTGATTTTTGATGTCACTGCTTTTCATCCATCGATCGGAGAAGGTGATGGCGATTGCGGATTTCGAGCGTCGCAAACCTCTTCGTGTCCTTCGTGTGCTTCGTGGTTCACCTCATCCGCTCTAACGTTTCACGCGCACACCCAGCACGTACGGCACGGGGCGTTCGACGCTCAGGGGCAGCAGGAAGGTGGAGCCGTCGCTGGGCGTGTTGAGGACTTTGTGCTTCCCGTCGGGGGTTTTGGCGACCATCGTGCTGCTGCCGCCGCCGTCGAAGTTGATGGCGTCGCGGCAGCCGAGGGCGATCATTTCCTGCGCCAGTTCCGCCAGCGTCAACCCGCTCGCCCAGCCGGGCCGGCGGCCGTCGGCGACGAGCAGCACCAACGTGCGTCCGTCGCCTGTCAGGCCCGCGGCCGTGCGCGGGTGGCGGGCGGTGTCGTCGCCGCCGGTATTCTGGCCCGCGGTGACGATCTGGCGCGACCCCGCCGCCGCCTGCCATGTGCCGTCGGGCACGCGGCCGCCGATCGTGCCGATGGCCGCACGGTTCTGCGCGTCGAACGACAGCAGCGCCACGCCGTTCGACGGCGTCACCGGCTGGCCGTCGATGATCACGGTATTCAGCGCCGACGCCCATTGGCCGGCGAGGTACTTTTTCGGGTCGTTGTCCGGCGTGCGGTGGGAGAAGAAAACGGTGTTGATGGCCAGGTCGAAGTCGCTCGCGCGGGCGATGGCGCTGGTCGTCAGCAGCACCGTTTCCCAGGGGCCCGTGCCGTCCGGGTCGGCCCCGCCGCGGGCGACCGCCAGGCTGACGCGCGGGTCGGCCAGGTTCACCCGGGCGACGAACAATCGCTGCTCCGGGTTCTGGCGGACGATCGCTTCGGTGCGGACCGGTTCCTGCGCCGCCGCCCGCGCGGCGGCGACCATCAGCAAACCGATCAGCCAACCTTTCGAACGCAAGCTCGCTCCCGTTTCCCCTGGCCCGGGCACTGTACAACACCGAACCGACCACGCCACGTCGGTTTTACGGCCGCGGCATAATCGTCGGATGGGGATTTGGTGAGTTCCGCGTAACGCGCCGGCAACGCCCACCCACGTTCACGCCCCGCCGCCCGTGGGACGCCTTATCAGACCTGCCCGCGGCCGACGCGCCGGCCGGACGGTGATACGGTTGCCGCACCGCACGGAGAATCGTATGACGCAGCTGCCGGCCTTCATCGTCTACGCCTTGGACCACGTGTTCACCCCCGCCGTTAGCCACTCGCCGACGCCACTGCTGATCGTCGCCGCCTACGCCGCCGGCAGCGTAGTCCTGTACGGCCTGACCCGCGGCCGCGAGTTTTTGGTCACCGGCTATGCGTCGGTGCTGTTTCTCGTGCCGTTCATTCGGATTTCGTAAGCCGGGGCCGGCATTGTGGCGAGGCGCGTTTCGATGCAGACATTCGGCGCGACCCACCGTTGCGCCGTACATGATGTACGACAGATCGCATCGCCCCGACGCCGTGGCGCGAGCCGCGGATTACGGACGCCGACCAATACGGAAGCACGAATGAAGTTCCTTGGATCGTTCTTCGTTTTTGGCGGCGTCATGATGCTGGCGCTATTCGTTTACCTGCTGGTCACACCGGCGGAAGCGCAGCACGTGAGGTACGGCGCGCTGGCCCGCGGCCTGGTGATTGGACTGGCACTGGTCGGCAGCGGCGTCATGCTGTTCCGCACGCGGCCGCCCGCGCGGACCTTGCCGACCGGCGAACGCGTGACCTGGATCGACCAGCAGTTCCTCACCACGCGCGTGCCGACGCTCGTGCTGATGGGCCTGTTTCTGTCGCTGCCGACATGGGTGGCCGCGGGCATTGGCGCACTGTTCGGCACGCGGCCCGAGGCACGGCAACGGGCGCGCACCGTGTTCCTGGCCGTCTCGG
>DASVSC010000244.1:0-12783 GCA_036388295.1 Tepidisphaeraceae bacterium
CTGCGACGAAGGGGCCAAACTCATCGTCACCGTCGACTGCGGCATCACCGCGATCGACCCGATCCGCGTCGCCCGCGAACGCGGCGTCGATGTCGTGGTGACGGACCATCACGAATGGAAAGAACGACCGGCCGACGAAGCCGATAGTGCCAGCGGGGCCCCGGGCCCAATGCCTTTTCTTCCCGCCGCCAATCACATCGTCCACCCGCGCCTGCCCGGCGGCAGCTATCCCAACGAACACCTCTGTGGCGCGGGCGTGGCGTTCAAGCTCGCCTGGGGCGTCGGCCAGGCGATGGCGGGGGGCGGGCGGGTGCCGGCGGTGTTGAAGGACTTTCTCGTCGAGGCGATGGCGCTGGCGGCGCTCGGCACGATCGCCGACGTGGTGCCGCTGGTCGGCGAGAACCGTATCCTCGCCCACTTCGGCCTCGGCGGGCTGAAGAACACAAAACTCGTCGGCCTGCGCGCCCTGATCGACTCGGCCGATTTGACGAGCAAGAAAATCGATTCCTATCACGTCGGCTTCCTGCTCGCCCCGCGTTTAAACGCCGCCGGCCGGATGGGTCACGCGCGGCTGGCCGTCGAAATGCTGACGACCGCGACGGAGCAGCGCGCCAGCGACATCGCGACCTATCTGGAACAGCAGAACCGCCAGCGGCAGCTGACGGAAAAGTCGATCCTGGACGCGGCCCTGTCGCAGGTGGACGAACTGAAGCTGGCCGACGCGCGGGCGATCGTCGTCGGCGCGGTCGGCTGGCACCCGGGCGTGATCGGCATTGTCGCCAGCCGTCTGGTCGACCGCTTCCACCGCCCGAGCGTGGTCGTGGCGATGGACACGATGGACGAAGGCGGCCTCGGCCACGGCAGCGGGCGCAGCATCGACGGGTTCCACTTGTCCAAAGCCCTCGCGACCGTCGGCCATCTGCTGGAAAGCCATGGCGGCCACGAGATGGCGGCGGGGCTGAAGGTGAAATGCGCGAACTTCGGCGAGTTCCGTGACGCCTTCGCGGCCTGCGCCGGCGAATCGATCGACGAAGCCGCCCTCGTCCCGCGGTTGCGCATCGACGCCGACGCCGAGCTGGCGATGATCGACGAAAGCCTGGTCGGCGACTTCGCCCGCCTCGGCCCGTTCGGCCGCGGCAACCCGAAGCCGCTCTTGCGCTGCCGCGATTTGGTGCTGACCGCGCCGCCCCGCCGCATCGGCAAGACGGGCGATCATCTGACGCTGCAGGTGAAAAGCGGCGGGCGATCCGGGGGCGGCCGCCCGATGAAAGCGATCGCTTTCGGTGCCGGCGACTGGGCCGACAAGCTGCAAGAAGGCGACACCGTCCACCTCTGCGTGCAACCGACGATCAACGAGTTCAACGGGTACCGGAACGTGGAGCTGGAGGTCAAAGACCTTCAACGGGCCGATTAATGCCTAATCGCCAGGTATCGGCACCGCCGTACATGCGGCCTCGCAGATTTTAACCCGCAAAGCCCATGTCGGCGACAACTTGCTGAAGGTCGTCCAGCAAGCGAGCCGAGCGGTCGTGTACGTTTCCGGTGTGTACCTTGGTACCCACCGGCCACTCTTGGTTTGAGATCACATACAAGAAGCCATTCTTAAATAGCAGGAGAACGCCCCGCTTCGATTCGAAGCGGCGGCCGGTGCTTGCGTCGGCCAATGTCGAGCCATTCGGAATGTTGACCATCGCATAGAGTGCGGGGCCCGCAGCCGTTGTCACGTGCCCGCGATCCAGTATTGATGCCTCTGGGGAAACGGCCCAGAACAGGTCGTTGAACACAGTCCTGTCGAAGAGACTGTCGAGTGTCGAGGGGAGTTGATCTGCTGCCAACAATGGCATCATGTCCGCCGGCCACCGCTCACTCTCGATTCGCAGCAACCGGCCTAAGTCGTCCGAAAACAGGACTTCAGAGGAATCCGAGTCAGACCGTTGCTGCACCCGAGCGCCGGGACGGGCCAACGCGGGAACGAGACACGTGAAGTTTCCAAGGCCGGATCGATAAGTCGTCCCCGTCATCGGCGGCTCAGGCTGTCTCCCGGCACAACCCCCGACGATCACGGCGATGATGAGGATCAGGAAGGGCCGCACAGCGTACGAATCATAAACCGCGAGACGGCCTTTCGGAAACCGCCGTCGGAATCGACGGATTACGCTTAATTCGCCTTCGTGGTTCGGCCGAAAAGAGCTAAACAGCCTTCGATGATGGAACTCTACCTCGGCGCACTGCTCATCTTCTGCCTCCGCATCGGCGACGTTAGCGCGGCGACGCTGCGGGTCATCTTCCTCGTCAACGGCCGCCGCGGGCCGGCGACGCTGCTGGCGTTTTTGGAATCGGCCATCTGGATCACCGCCATCAGCCGCGTGTTCGGCCATCTCGACCAGTGGCAGAACATGGTCGGCTATGCCTGCGGCTACGCGGCGGGCACGCTGGTGGGCATCAGCCTCGACCAGTTCATCGGCATCGGCAAGGCCGTCGTGCGCATTATCACGCGCGACCCCGGTTTGCACCTGCGCGACCGTTTAGCCGACGAAGGTTTCGGCGTGACGATGTTCATGGGCGAAGGCGTCAACGGGCCGGTGCAGGAACTGATCGTCGTCATCCCACGCCGGCGGCGCAAGGCGCTGGTGAAACACGTGCACCAGATCGACCCGACGGCGTTCATCACCGTCGAAAGCGTGGCCGCGACGTACGGCGGCTACAACGCACGGCCGGTGCGGGATCACAACAAATAGGAAATAGCAGATTCACCACGGAGGCACGGAGGCACGGAGGCACGGAGTAATCAGAAAGCAATGCCTCTTCTCCTCTCCGTGTCTCCGTGCCTCCGTGGTGAATCTGCTTCGGACGGATCGCCGTGCCGCGGGCGTCTATGCACTCTTTGGGCTTTTCTTCACACGGATAGGGCGAGCGGTCGCGTTCAGGGCCACCGCGGCGCGGACGAGTGCCTGGAACGCCTTTGCATTGATCGTGTCGCCTTCGTGAAGGTCGATGGCACGCCGGGTGTTGCCGTCGAGGCTGGCGTTGAAAAGGCGCGACGGGTCGGGAAGGGCGGCGCCCTTGGCGAAGGTCAGCTTCACGGCGTTCTGGTACGTCTCGCCGGTGCAGATCATGCCGCCGTGCGACCACACGGGCACGCCTCGCCACTTCCATTCCTCGACTACGTCAGGGTCGGCCTGCCGGATGAGCGTCCGCACGCGGGCGAGCGTCTGGCCACGCCAGTCGCTCAGTGCTTTGATTCGCGCGTCGATCAATTCCGACGGAGAATCGGCCGTTGGCGCATCGTTCGTGTCGTTCGTCGTCTTCTTCATCGTGGTTCACCTGGCGCGTGAGATCGTCCGCCTGCACCGCCGCGCTAGAACAAAGGTTCACCGGGCTGTTCCGAGGCCTGCTTGATCCAGCCTGCGATGAGGGCCTCATCGAACGGCGCGTCCGCGTAGAGGTCGAGGTAGCGCACGTCCTGGTGCTTCGATTCGCCCGGCGGCAGCGGACGCAGCGACGCGCCTTTCAGGAACGTCACCTTGACGTACTTGGTGAAGCAATGGAAGCCGAGAAACCACCCCTGGCCCTCGACACCATAGAAGGGCGTGTTCCACCGCACGGCCTTCTGCACGCCGGGCACGCTGCGCACGATCATCGCGTCCAGGCGACGGCCGATGTCCCCTTTCCACCCCGGCATGGCCGCGAGGTACGCCTGCACCGGCGCGTCGCCGTCGCCCTTGGCGATCTGCGGGTTGCCGCCGGAAAGGAGCTTCGGTTCCCCGGCGGCGGGCGTGGGAACGGCCTTCTTGGCGACTCGGGTCGACTTCTTAAGCGTCTTGTTCTCCATCGCGTTTCCTCCAATATTCTGATCGCGGGCGACTCGGCGGATTACCCTCAGAAACGTTCGCCCGCCAGCAGTGCTTCCAGCCGGTCGAGGTTCTGCTCATTGGCCGGTCCGACAATCGGGCGCAGTTTCGCCGCCATCTCAGGGCTTTCGAACGCCTGGACCCAAACCAGATGGGTTTGATCATCGTCGGCTTTCCCACGTCGCTCGGCCAGCGTCACGGTCAGTTTAAACCATGGCCGGAAGACGTGCTCGATCACGATCCGCGTGTCAGGCTGAATCTCGCGGAAGACGCTTTCATTGGGGTAGTCAGCGCCATTCGGGCCGTGCATTACGAAAACCCAGCGGCCGCCGGGTGTGAAGTCGAATTGCTCGAACGTGTTCGTAAACCCCTTCGGCCCCACCATCGGGCCAGCCGGTCCGGCTGTTCGAACGCGGCGAACACCCGCCGCGGGCTGGCGGACAAAACGCGCTCCGTGCGGATGGCGGCGTCCGGGTGTTTTTCATCACGTAAGGCGGGCCTTGTCCGATTCACAGGCCGCACAAACTTCTTTCTGCGGCCGCGTGTAATGTCCGGCCGTTGAGCACGTTACTATTGTTGTCAGCTCACGCACATTCACCATCACGGAGTCAGCCATTCATCAGCGTCAAAAGCCGTATCGTTCGCCCGCCTCTGCCGGCCATGTTCAGTCGCTCGAAGCCCGGCGGCTGATGAGCTTCACGCCGATCGGCGGCGAAACCATGTTAAACGGCAACGGGCCGCTGGCGAGCTACGACGTGGCCGTCGCCGGCAACGGCGTCGCCTACGTCGCGGCCGTGAACACCGTGCGCAGCCCGTCGCTGGGCCGTGACGTAGGCGTGTTGAGCGTGCAGAAGTACGACCAGCGCGGCCGGCCGCTGGGCGCGCCGGCGGTGATCAGCCGGTACGTCCACCTGAACGCGCCAGTCGCGGTCGACGCCAACGCGGCCGGGCAGGCGGTCATCGCCTACGTCGAAGGGCGCGGGTCGTCTGAGGTGTTAATCGTCCGCCGGCTCGACACCCTCGGGAGCGGCGGGGCCGAGGACCCGGGCACGCGCCTTTTCACGTTACCCGCCAAGACGGGGTTCGAGCGGTTTCGCTCCTCGTTCGGCGGTGTGGCCGTCTCCATGGCTGACAACGGCGGGTATTTCGTCGCCCACCGTGACGCCGACCCGCGCGACATCCTGGTGCAGTACCGCAGCCCGACGAACAGCACGACCGTGATCAACGCCCTGGACAACGTGACCGCTTCGTACGACGAACTCGAGAACTTCGACCTTTCCGCCCGGCCTGACGGCAGCGGCGCGGTGTTCGCCGCCGGCGTCAACGACGCCGGCGGCGGGCAGACCCTCTACGGCAGCGTGAGCACCACCGCAAAGGTCGGCAACGCCCGACGCATAGCGAGCACCCGCACCGACACCGCACAGCCCGCTGTGGCCGTGACCGGCAACAACGCGTTCGTCATCGCCTACCAGGACGCGGCGCGGGAGGATTCGGGCGGCACCCTGGTCACACAACGCTACGACGTGGCGGGGAACGCCGTGGGGGCGCGAATCACGCAAGACACTCGGCCGGACGGGGTCGATTTTTTGGATGCCGGTACCCCGACCGTCGCCGCCACTGCGGACGGCGGGTTCGTCGTCGCCTACCTACAAGGCGCGTTCTTCGACAAAAACGATCCGAAACGTGACGTCTCTACCCTGTTGACGCAGCGCTACGCCCC
Organism: Tepidisphaeraceae bacterium; assembly: GCA_036388295.1. GTDB lineage: Bacteria > Planctomycetota > Phycisphaerae > Tepidisphaerales > Tepidisphaeraceae > RYN-431. The sequence goes on from DASVSC010000244.1 coordinate 5,572, forward strand.
CGACGGCACGAGCGACGACAGCGGTGCGGTCACGCTCGACAACGCCGCGGCCGCCGAAACGGGCGAACGCTTCGGTTCGCCCGTGATCGACGTCGACGCCTACGGCAACGCCTCCGTCCTCTACGGCCGGTCCCCCGATCGAGCCGAACCATCGGACCTCGTCCTGCGCCGCCTGACCAGCGGCATTCTCGTCGACCGCCGGGAGGTGTACGTCGTCGGCACCGGCGGCGACGACGTGATCCGCGTCGAGGAAGCCGCGGGCGTCAACGGACGCGTGCGCGTCAGCGTCAACGGCCAGTCGCGACGCCTGCCGGCCACACACGTCGCCGCCGTCACGGCCGTCGGCCTGGGTGGCGACGACCGCATCGACGTGCTGCGCGCCGTGCCCGCCACGCTCCGCGGCGGCGCCGGCCGCGACACGCTGCTCGGGTCGGCCGGCACCGACCTGATCCGCGGCGACAGCGGCGACGACCGCCTCTACGGCAACGACGGCGACGACACCCTCGACGGCGGCGAAGGCAACGACTTCCTCCGCGGCGGCCTTGGCGACGACGCCCTCACCGGCAGCGCCGGCCGCGACACGCTCTACGGCGACGCCGGCCGCGACGCCCTCAACGGCGGCCCCGGCTTCGACCGCCTCTTCGGCGGCCCTGACACCGACACCGGCCGCAGCAGCGGAGAGGACATTCTCGACGCCATTGAGACGATCGTGCGCCGTTAACCCGCAACGTCGTTCCGTACGCCGGCACGGCCGAAATCCCGGTGGAAGGTGGCGGTTCACTGCCTGCCAGTGCTGTAGGGTCCGCACTGCGGACCATTCTGCTTCAAAAGGTCCGCGGTGCGGACCCTACAAAACTCTGTAAATTCTTTCGCCGTTGTTCATGCGGTTCTTCCGACCGTATGACGAGACACGGCTACCCTTTGTAGTGTGCGGTGAATTGTACACTACGGAACCGCCGGTTGAGGGAGGCGGATCACTGCCTGCTAGTCTCATAGGTGGGCCGTGCCCACTAAGGAACGCAAAGTTTATGGCATAAAAAGACGTTGGGCAGCGCAAGCTCTGATCACTGACGCATGTAGTAAACGGTGTCATAATCTGGGTCAACATCCAGCATCGGAGTTTGTCTGAAAGTAGACGCGCTAAAATCAATAGTGTCGCGACCGTCGCCAGAAATCACTGACGTAGATCTACGAAAGATTGCGTCAATCAGCTTGATCCGATCGTCGCCGGCGGCCGTTGAAATCGCAACTGTATTGATGACACGAAGCCCCTTTGAATACAGTTCCAGCACGCCAGATGTCTTGACGACTTGTAATTTCCCGCCGATGTTGACGCCTGTTTCAACGCCGAAAACGTCTTGTGACTGAAATCTTATCGAATCGTTACCCGAGTTTGCCAGCACTGATAGGTTTCCTCGAGTCGTCGTACCGCCTTGAAATGTTGCTAAATCGTCTCCATCGCCAGTTGTCAGAGCAGTTGTCGGTAATTCCTCCGAAAAATCAGTTGCGTCGTCACCGCTGCCTAGGTCGATTCGAAGGGCAGTTACATTCGATAACTGCCCGACCACTAATGTATCTTGACCACCGACAAGGGACACTTCGAGTGCTTTGCCGGTCGAGTTCAGCAGCAGTGAACGACGACGTTGCAGGACGCCATCGACTTCGAATCTTGTTGACCGATTCCGCGATTCGATGGAAAGCAGGAAGCTATTGGAAATCCCTGACTCTATATCTCCAACACTGAGATCATTTGTATTTCGGTTGCCAACAATGCGTATAACATTGTCTGTTGTCGTGACACGAACAGTACTCGTGCACATCGTCCGGGGCTCTAGATTTTCAATCATACTCAATCCTCGAGGTACTCAGCTGACGATATCGACGGCAATGGCGGCAATGAGAGTGCTGTAGGGTCCGCACTGCGGACCCTACAAAACTTTCGGCTGTCGCTTACGAAAAAGACAACCGCTAAACAAAGCGAGATATCAGGCGCTGAAAACGGGTTCGAAGGTGACCTTCAACTTCAATTCCGTCGATAACTTTCGTAATCGGGGCGAGCAGATTGCCTGCGGTTCATCGCCGATGAACCACGCCGGGCAGCCGGCCAACATGAGGTCTTGCCGCTCGAATAGTTCCAGGTCCTTCGCCGGGTAACGGAAGTATTTGTCGGCGAAGCCCTCGTCGGCAGGACTGCGTGGATCCGGTGCAGGAATGAGCGTCGGGATGTCGAGCTGCCACCACTGGCCGCCGACGGCGTCCCAATCTTCCTCGTCCCCCGACATCGAATCGACCAGTTGCGGCCGGCGGAACGAGAGCCCTTGAAGGCCACCCGCTTCGAAAGCACGCCGGACGCGATCCGAAACCACATAGTCCGGCCCGTTGGTGGCGATGCCGGCATCGACCCACTCTTCCAGGTAACTTTGGTCGATGATCGTCGTCCCGTCCGGCAGCGCCGCCAGCCGATCAAAGAAAGCCTCGGCATTCATGTGGAACAGCCGATACGCGTCGATCTCCGCGGCATCGAACTCGCGCCGCTTCCCGATGTAGTATTCAATGGCCGGCTTAACTGCGGGGTCGATCCATGGCTCGTGGCCGTACGTGCGAAGCAGGGCAACGACGGCATCTAGCCGAGGGTCACCTTCGTCCGCTACGATCCGGCCGTATAAAGGGCCCTCGACCGGCAGTCCAATCGCCTTAAGGCGTGGCAAAGCATCGGCAGGTAGTTTTTCTAGCTGTATTACCCCAATGACGGTCTTGATCTTCATGTTTCTTGTCCTTTGTCTGCCATCCACTTTACGACAACCGTTGCAATGTCATTGCCTAGAGCGCGTTATGCACTGTCAGTTGAGCATTCCTATTCTGTTGGACGGCAAGGAAGCCTTACCCCAGCACGTTGACGGAAGAAGAGTGGGCGTTTATTGCCCCGTACCTGACCCTGATGCGGGAGGACGCCCCGCAGCGTGAACACAGCCTGCGGGACGGGTTCGACGCCCTGCGGTGGATGGTCCGCTCGGGGGCGCCGTGGCGGATGCTGCCCAACGACCTGCCGCCGTGGGAGGTCGTTTACCAGTGCTGTAGCGGACCATTCTGTTTCAAAAGGTCCGTACTGCGGACCCTACAAAACTGTTATGCGGTTACTACGCGGTGGCCTTGCGAGCCGCGGCTGATCGCTGCCGCTCCGGCAACCGGTACACTTCTACGATCGCTTCACTGCTCAGACCTAACCACTGTTGAACCAACTCGGCGAACTGTTTGGCTTGAGCTGCGTTCCGCTCCGAAGGCGGCAATTCGGCTTGCTTTGAACGGATTGCACGCACTCGCGCCGCACGCACTTGTTCAGCAACGTCGAGCAGTTCCGCAGCCGACGCATTCCCCGCGATCAACTCCGTCAACCGCTGTTCCTGTTCGGTCAAGCGGAGGAGCTTCTTCTGGAAGTAGGGAATGTAGCCCGCCATAACATCACTTCCACCGCATGACGCAAAACCGTTCAGTGGCCGGTGCCGGCCGGACGGCGCTCTGGCTTGGATGACCCCGACGCCGGGGCCGGTCCACTACAGCGGGTGGTTATGCCCCGTGCGGCGGACCTGCGACTGCATCTTCTACGCGGACGTCGCAATCACAAGACATGACTTGCTGCTTGCACACCGGGCACTGCTCCCGCTCGCAAAGCGGCTCGTGTAATTGACCGCGTTGCGCTTCGCAGCACGGGCAAACGCCTGAACCCGGGTGACCATCGGGTACGCTTCGGCCCCGAATCGAATGCGTGCGGCCTTACGCTGGAGACGTACCAGGTGAGCGACTGCGCTTGACGAAGCGATTCACCGTAGTCGTCACTGAGCACGCTCACCTCAGGGGCATAACGCAAAACCGTTCAGTGGCCGGGGCCGGCTGGTGGACCCTCTGGCCTGAGCGACGCCGGGGCCGGTTCACTGCAGCGGGTGGTTATGCCGCTGGCCAATCCGCCGGGAACTCCTCGATGCTCGACTTCAAGGTCGAGTAGACATAAGCACCGGTTCTCACACGGCTCACGCACTCGATTGTGCATCGCACCAACGTGCTCGACTTCATCAACTTGCCATCGACACCAAAATAAGCCGTCGTCGTTGTACGTGTGCGGCGACTGACCGTTGCAACGCCAAGAACTGCCTGAAGCGATGCTTCATCGATTTGAGCAGACTTGATTGAGTTTGTTTCGAGATCGTGAAGTAGCCACGCCTGCAATTCCTTTGCGATGGAAAGTGACGGGACCATACTGTCGTTGAACCGGCATACCCCCGTCAAACAATCCATCTCTAGTGTACCGGAGCCGATCCGCACCAGTTCTGAGAAGCTGTTTGCTAGCCGCCAGCCACAGAACATGTCGCACAGAGTGTCGGCTGCATGTTGGAGTCTAGCTCGTCGCATGGTTGCTCCAGCGGCATAACGCAAATCTGTTCAGTGGCCGGGCCGGCCGGAAGACTCTCTGGCCTGAGCGACCCCGACGCCGGGGCCGGTCCACTGCAGCGGGCGGTTATGCCGTGGCCGAGCGACGTTCCGTGGGAACGAACGCGAACAACGCTCCGGACAGCACGAGCACCGCGAATACGACAACAAACCACTGCCATGCCATCGCCGCAACAGCAAACACGACTATACCTAAACCCCACCAAACCCGCTCACGGCGGGCCCACGACACGAGAGCAAAAGGCAGTGCGACCAGTCCAAGACCGATGCCTGCCATACGAACCTGCTTACGCGTCGTCCGTTGGCGCACTTCAGCGACCGGCGGCACTTTTTCTTTCGAATTCCATCCCAAGTTTAGCTTACCGATTTTGACCGTCAGATTGGTTTGCTGCTTTTGCGGCGGATCGGGGAGGACGTGTTTGGCCACCACCGTTGCGGTTAGCGCGGCGAATGCGATCACGGTGCCAAATATACCTGCCCAGACTCGGTGCATGTTCCCCTACGGCATAACGCAAATCTGTTCAGTGGCCGGGGCCGACCGGGTGACCTTCTGGCCTGAGCGACCCCAACGCCGATGCCGGTCCGCTGCAGCGGGTCGTTATGCCGCCGGTACCCCGTCCCAACCGCGTCGGTCCCGAACGGCTTGAACCCGTTCCCATATTGGCTGTGACATGCTGCTTTGCCAGACGCCACCTAGCAGACTGGCGAATGCTGGGTTCTTCCTTGCTTCAGATTCGACGCGATCGATCACGCAGGTTCCGTGATCTGAAAGCAGGTCCTCCAACGGACCGGCCGACAGGATTTGCACGACCGGAATCGACTGGTCTTCCGCAAGCACTGACAGAATTAACGCCCAGACCTGCTCGGCGTCGTCACGGATGTCGAAGAGTTGGTCGAACGACCAGAAGTTTGCGTCGTGTTCCGATGTGCCGCGCTCTGCCTTGCAGAACGCGATGAACGCGCGGACGAAGTTGTCTTCGTTGCCAAGCGGCATAATGCAAAACCGTTCAGTGGCCGGGGCCGGGCGGGTGACCTTCTGGCCTGAGCGACCCCAACGCCGATGCCGGTCCGCTGCAGCGGGTGGTTATCCATCGTTTCGCAGAGGTCGGCGAGCGGTGGGACTCGCGATGCCGACGAACAATAATGTAACCGTCCACTGAAAGATCAAAGCACCGGGCAGACCCAATAGCAACCACCAGCCGGATTGCAGTCCGGTGCTCCTGATGAGTACGACAGTAAGCATTGCCCCCACAATCGGCACGATCCACTCCATCACGAACTCAACGATGTCGATTTTCATGCGGTTTCTCCGCTTCCACTGTGAAGCCGGCCAGCGCCGTAGCGGACCGGCATCTACTTCGACGGGATGCGGGCGATGACCTTGACCTCGAATTGAAAGCCCGCGAGCCAGTTCACGCCGACTGCGGTCGCGTTGGGCTTGGACTCGCCGGGGAACGCCCGGGCCAACGCTTCGATCATCAGGCCGGCGGCCGACTCGGGGTCGACGAGGAACATCGTCAGGTCGACCACGTCGTCGAAGCCGCAGCCGGCTTTGATGAGCACCGCCTGCAGGTTGTCGAAGGCGAGCCGGATCTGCGCCGCGAGATCGGGCTCGGGCGTGCCGTCCTCGCGGGCACCGACCATGCCGGAGACGAACAGCAGGTCGCCGGACCGGATGGCCGGCGAGTAGCCGTGCTGCCGATAAAGGGCGTGCGGCCGGTCGGGAAAGATGGGGTGACGGGTCGTCATGGTGAGGTTCCTTCTGACAATAGGATCCGTATTGCGGACCATTCACCGCTCGCACAACAAACGGTATACAACGCGGACCCTACACAACTGATTTCTAATCACCAAAGTAGCGTGTCGGCTTCGAACACCGGGCCGTCGGTGCAGGCGAGGCGGTAGGCCCAGTCTTGGCCGGCGAGCGGCGGGGCGCTGGGGTCGGGCTTTTTCTGTTTGATCACGCAGCTCTGGCAGGTGCCCAGGCCGCAGGCCATGGCGCGTTCGACGCAGACCTGGCAGGCGATCTGCCGCCGGCGGGCGACGTCGGCGACGGCCTTGAGCATGCCCTCGGGGCCACAGGCGTAGATAACCGTGCGGGCCCGGTCGGCGTTGTCGGTGATCCAGCGGTCGAGGTACTGGCGCAGCGTGTCGGTGACGAAGCCTTTGTGGCCGTAGCTGCCGTCGTCGGTACTGAGGACGGCGGGCAGGCCGTGGCGGGCGAACTCGGCGACGTTGTAGAGCGGGGCGACGGAATCGTGGGCGGGCGGCCCGGCCGGGTTCGCGGCGTCGCCCGTGATCGTCAGCGGCAGCAGATCACGCGTCATCGCGCCGCAGAACGCGACCGCACGACAGGGGCGGTCAATCGCCGGGTCGGCGGGGTCACGGCCGAGGGCTTCGGCGAGGTAGAGCATCGGCGGGATGCCAACGCCGCCGCCGACGAGCAGGGCGATGCCGCCGGGCGGCGGCAGGATAAAGGCGTTGCCGAGCGGGCCGAGGATGTTGACCACGTCGCCGGGGCGGCGGGTCTCGAGATAGCGTGTGCCGACGCCGACGGTGCGGGCGATGAGATCGAGTTCGACGCCGGCCTCGGTGTCGCGCCGGCCGGCGAGGGAGAAGGGGCGGCGCAGCATTGGCGCGCAAGGAATTGGGCCTTGGGGCGTGAGCCCTGGTGACGAGAGGGAGCCGACCTCAATTGTGGTGCCCTCGTCCGCATCGGCCTCCAAGGCCCAAGGCCCGAGGCCCTGTTCGTCGTCATTCGCGCAGAGG
>DASVSC010000245.1:0-1581 GCA_036388295.1 Tepidisphaeraceae bacterium
GGCCTAGTCAGTAAGCCCGCTTTTCGCTCTCCCGCACCGCAGGCGGGCGTGTGTCGGGCTGGACCACGATGCCCACCTGACGGCTGCCGCACCGGCTGCACCGCAAGCGCAGCACCCAACTAGTCAGCCGCGCGCTGCACACCAGCCGGCGTCATGCCGCTGCGCGTCCCTGCATCCATGCGCCGATCGCATGGCTGACCCACCGCCATCGCGGGCTGGTCAGCGTGTCGATCATCTCGCACAGCTGCCCGCGGAACCGCGCCGCGTCGGCGTGATAGACAAACTCAGGTCCCGCGGGCGGATTTTCGCGGTGCATCTCCAGCCAAGCTTCCTCAGCGTCGTCGTACGCGACCTGCTCGATGTCGAGCTGCCGCGGGTCCTCCCGCAGCGAGTAGTCCGGCTCCGGTTCGGGACGGCGGCCGATGCCGCTGGTCCGCATCGTGTTGGTGTTGCCCTGCTTGTCGACAAAGGTGCGGGTGGCTGGTCGTTCCGGGTCATGCTGCAATTCGATTACAGTGTTGCTCGCAACGAACTGCCAGCACCTCGCCACGAATGGCGCCCCAACCCCGCACCGCCGCGCAATCTCCCGATCAGACCAGCCCGACCACTCGGGGTCGTTGAATAGCGTGAGCACCGCCCGCCGCTTGTCGTCGTGGCTGCGTCGCCACCCATGCTCGGCATTCAAGCCCACACTATGCAGTATCGCCTCGCCCGGACCGCCCGCGCGCACGTCGGCTGCGATCGTCTGCGGCCCACCGATCTCCGCCGCATGCCAGCGGTGATACCCATCGGCCAGCCACAGCTTGCCTGCTGGGATGCCGAACACGTTCAGCCCATTCAACGGAGCTTGCAGCGTCGTCTACTCGGCCGCGTGCGGATCGCAGATAGAATGCTTTCGACCAAACGCTCTCGGCCGAAGGAGAACACCGTTGGACCATCTCGAGGACACTCTGGCCCGAACTGAACGGCGTGTTCGCGACGGGAAGGCGAGCGTCGCTCGCCAAGTCATCATCGTCGAGATGTTGGAAAAAGCCGGTCACGCGCGTGAGACGAAAGAGGCCAAAAACTTATTGCTGACCCTCCAGAACGCACTCGATCTGGTCCGTGAGCTTTTGCGCATCGAGCGTGAGGTTCGCGGCGTGCACCTGGTAGGTAATCACTAAAACGGCGATCGGCGCCAAGCCCGAAGTCTGGAGCCGATCGAGCAGGCCGTCCTCGCCGTGGTGCAGGCCGACGCGACCGCCAGGGCGTACCTGTTCGACCTACTTTCCATCTTCTACCACCGCGGTGATTGGCCATTACGGGCGGACGCGGCAGCTTCCGGCAGCTAAGTAGGTAGCCAATAGTTTTCGACCAGTCTGATCTGGCTGCCACACTGGCTGGCATGCGGAAACATGCGAAACCTGCGGTGCAGCGGCTTTCTTCGACCGATCGGCGCCGCCTCGAGCGTGCATTATTGGTGGCCCGCGAGGCGCGGTTGTATCGCCGAACCGAGGCGGTGCTGCTGATAGCTGAAGGACAATCGATCAGTGAGGCGGCCCGGCGCGTGCGCGCCACGCGGCTCAGTGTTCGCGGGTGGGT
>DASVSC010000246.1:0-5853 GCA_036388295.1 Tepidisphaeraceae bacterium
CGACGCTGCTGGTGCTGCTGGGCGTGGCATTGCTGATTGGCGTCGTGGCGGTCGTGCGCAAACGGTTCAACGCCCCCGACCCGAACGACCCCGGCGGCGGCTTTTCCCTCGGCGGCCTACGCGACCTGGTCCGCCAGGGAAAGATGACCCAGGCGGAATACGACCAGGCTAAGGCGCAGATCGTCGCCGCCACGCACCGCCGCACCGCCGAGGAGGCACGGGCGAAGGCCGAGGCGGCGAAACGGCCGCCGCTGTCGGACGTTTAGGTGTCCGTCGTTTGACCGCGATGCGCGACAGGCGGTATTCTCAAGCGGTACGTATTCTTTTAGGCGAGGAGCTGCTTTTGACACGCACCCGGTTGACGTTGACCCTGCTCGCGGCCGCGTTGTGCGGCTGCAAGACCACCCAAACCGTAACTCGCCAGCCCGTCGGCGACATTGCGCCCGGCGCTTTCCAGGTCGCCTGGACCATAGACGCCAAGGCCACCGCGCCGACCGCGTTCTATTTCCTTGAGAACACGATCTTCATTTACGAAAAAGGGAATGTCGTCAGCGCTTACGACATTAATGGCGGTCTGAAGTTCCGCACCACGGTGGGCGAGGCGGGCGATCTGGTCGGCATGCCGATCGTGCAGCCCGACCGCGTGATCTTCCCTACCAGCGGCGCGCTCGATCTCTACACGCCCTCCGGCGTCAAGACCAAAGCCCTCACCCTGCCACAGCCGATTCGTTCGCCGGGCGTGGTGGTGGGCGATTCGGTGTTCGTCGGCACTGACTCCGACACCGGCGGCCGCCTGGCGTCGATCAATCTCACACGCTCTTACAACGTCTACAACTGGACGGTGCTGACCGGCATCATCAACACCAAGCCGGTGATCTTCGACAACACGATTTACTGTGCGACCGAGGACGGCCGCGTCTACGCCATCACGCAGGACAAGGCGCCGCTCTGGGGCCCGGGCCCGGAAATGCCGGACGGCCTGTTCCACGCCGACGGCAAAATTATCGCGCCGATCAAAGCCGACGAGGGTGGCGTCTATGTGCCGTCCACCGACACGAAGCTCTACTGCCTGGCCCCCAACACCGGGCGCATGCGGTGGCAATACTTCGCGGGCGTGCCGCTGACGACCAGCCCGACGATTACTGCCGACACGGTTTACCAATACGTTCCTGGTTCGGGCATCGTCGCGCTGCCGAAAAAATCGTTGGAGCGGACGGCGGTTGCCAAGTGGTCGTTCGACAGCGGCAAACAGGTGCTGGCCGACGACGGCCGATACGCGTACATCCTCGATAACGGCAACGCCATCGTCGCCGTAAGCAAGGCAGACGGCACGGCCGCGTTCCGCACCCAGCGCAACGACATCAGCCAGGCCGTCACCAACCCGGACCCGAAGAACCCGGCCGCGTTCGTGCTGACCAAGAGCGGCCAGTTGCTGTGCATCACGCCGGTTCTCAAAACCGGCGTGGTCGGCCAGTTGGCGATGCTGACTGGCGACTGACGCGCACCCAATTTCTGCCGGCGGCAGCAATGTTGCGGACGACGGCGGACGGGCCGGGTGATACGATGAGGCTATGCCTCGCGCCACACGGTTCCGCCGCGTTTGCCTCAGCCTGACGGCCCTGATCGCCCTGGGGGCCGGCCCCGCCACCGCGCCGGCCGACGAATCGATCGACGCACTGATTTCCCGGCTCGGCGACACCGAGCCGCACGCCCGGCAGTCGGCTTACGAACGCTTGTCGGCGCTCGGGCAGAAGGCCGTCCCCGCCCTGCGCGCCGCCGCCCGCGGCCCCCGCCCGGCCGTCGCCGATGCCGCGGCGGATCTGCTGCTGAAGGGCAACTGGTTCAGGGCCGCCGACGCCCCGTCGGTCCGCCTCCTCCTGATCGGCTACGGCCTGCTGCCGCCGGCCGAGCGGGCGAGCGTGGTCCAGAAGATTATTGAAAAACGCCTGCCGAACTACCGAGCCGTCGCGCTGCGCGTGCTGATGCAGGACCCGGCGGACGAGGTCGCCTGGACGGCGTTAGACGCTGCACGGTTCAGGCCCGATGCCGAGTGGGAATCACTTCTGACCGCTACGGGCCCCGACGCGCTCCCGCCGGCGCTGCGCCTGTTGCTCGCCCGCTCCAAGCACGCCCGCGGCGACGCCGTGGCCGCCGTCGAACTCATCCAACGCGTCCTGGAACAGGAACGCGATCGGCCGACGGCGACGGCGCAGCAACTGGCTTGGCCGAATCGCGTTCTTCTCGAATCGGAATCGCGCCCTGATCGCTACGCCGAGTCGGCCGGCCGGCTGCGTGAGATGCTGGACCGTGCCGATGACGACGACGGCGACCGCGCCGCCATGGTCGACCAACTGCTCGACCTGCACGCCCGCCACGGCCCGCTGCCGGGATTTGCGGCGGACTTGAAGCGCGCCGACGCGGACGCCGAAAGCCGTGCCGGATTCTCGCTCGCGATAGCCGCCGACCGCATCGGCTTGCCAGAGGCCGGCGCCGCATTGATGCAGGCGGCTTTGCGGGAACGCCCCGACGAGACCGACGTCGATCGCGCCGCGCGTCTGTTCGACACCGGCACCGCGCTTCAGACGGCCGGGCAGCTCGACGCCGCCTGCCGCGTGTACGAAGACATCACGCGCGTCGACACCGCACCGCTCCGCGGCAGGGTCATGATCGCTTACGTCCGGCTGAGCGAGTTGCACGGCCATGCCGACCGACCGGCGTTGGCCGGCGACGCGCTGCAACGTGCGCTGGACCGGCAGGATTCACCGCTGTCCGTCCGGCGCAACGGCAAGTCCGAGTTGTGGTCGCTCGAAGACGAGCAAGCGCGCATCTACTGGTATTACCTGCTCGACGCCCAGGCCCGCGGCGACACGGCCGCCGCTCGAAAGCAGGCGCGGCTGATCCTGGCGAGCGGTTCCACGGAGAGCGGGCAATTCCTGGACGTCTTGCCGACGCTTCAGACGGCCGCCGGGCCGGACGAAATCGACGCCTACTTCACCCGCGTGTTCGACCGGTCCAAGCGACAGCTGGACGAGTCGCCCGACGAAGCGGTGTATTACAACGACCTGGCGTGGCTGTGCGCGCGGTCCGACCGCCGGCTGCCCGACGCGCTGCGGTGGGCCACGAAGGCCGTGGAAATGTCGCCGGACGAGTCGGCGTTTCTCGACACGCTCGCGGAGGCGAAGTTTCGCAGCGGGCAGGTGCAGGAAGCGATCGACCTCGAAATCAAAGCCCTCGCGAACGACCCGGACGACGCCGACTTCATGCGCAAGCAACTCGACCGCTTCCGCGCCGCGGCCGCCACTCGGCCGGCGAACTGAGGGACGACGAAAATCTGCCAGCCGCATGTTCTCGGCGCGACGTGCGGGCCGGTAGAACCATTGAAAGCACTCCCCCGTTTCAACAGCAGCGGCCACCGCCCGCTAGAATCGTTTTATGCTCCTTTCGCTGGTGTTGAAGAATCTGGCCGCCCGTAAGACGCGCACCGTGCTGACGGGCCTGGCCATCGCGGCGTCCGTCGCGCTCGTCGTTGCGATGACGAGCGGCATCGCGGCATTCCAGAACGCGGCCTTGGGGTTCATGGACCGCTACATGGGCGCGGTCGACGCCGAAGTGCGCATGCCCGGGCAAGGCAGCGGATTGGATGAGAAGCTGCTAACCGACCTGCGTGCCGACCCGGCCTTGAAGCGCGTGATGCCGCGACTGAGCGGGGATGCACCAGTCGGCGGCGACAAGCCGAGCGTGTTCGGCAACCGCGTAACGCTGAACGGCGTCGACCGAAAATCCGACCCGACGCTAGATTGGATGCGCCTCGACGCCGGCCGATGGTTCGAACAGGGTGAGCGCGGCGTGGTGATCGACCAGGGCTTGGCGCAACAGGCCAAATTGAAGATCGGCGACGCGTTCAAAACCAATGGCGCTCATGGCCCGCTGGAATTAACGATCACCGGCATCGTCCACAAACCCGGCCCGTTCGCGGCTTTCACGCAATCGGCGTACGCGCCGATCGAGGTCGTGCAGGATTTTCTGTTCGGCCCGGGCAGTCCGAAACGCTACAGCCTGCTGCGGCTGCAATTCGCGGAAGGCGCGAACGGCGACGAGTTCATCAGCCGTTGGACGCCGCGGGTGAAAGAGTCGGCGAACCAGGCCAAGTTGAGTTTGACGCGTCAAAGCCGCGACGACATGCAAAAGAACTTCTTCGGCCTGCGCCTGCTGTCGATGCTCGGCGGCGCCGTCACGATGGTGTCGGCGGCGTTCATCATCATCGCCACGTTGTCGATGGGCGTGGCCGAGCGGCAGCGCACGCTGGCGATGCTGCGGGCCGTCGGCGCGAGCAAAGCGCGCATTGCCAAGCTCGTGGTGATGGAAGGGTTCGGCCTGGGCGTCGTTGGCGTGCTGATCGGCGTGCCGCTGGGGTTCGGCTTCAGCATCATCCTGTCCCTGATCCTGCGGCAATGGTTCGAGATCACCCCGACGCTGGACTGGTTGGGCGTGCTGGGATCGACACTCGTCACGCTGGTGACCGCCGTTCTCGCCAGCCTGCTGCCGGCGTGGCAGGCGTCGCGGGTGGACCCGTTGGAAGCCCTGGCCGCCGTGGCAAAGCCAGCACCGATCGGGCCGCCGGTCTGGGCGACGCTGGCGGGCTTGTGCATTGCGGCCATTGATCCGCTGCTGCTGCACGCCCCGCTGCCCGACTGGCACGAGCGTGAGATCCGCTTCTACGGCCATTTCATCATCGGTTTGCCGGCGCTGATGATCGGATTTTTCCTGCTCGCCCCGCTGTTCGTCTGGACCGTCGGCTTTATGTTCGGCCCGCTGCTGGCGTGGGTTTTACGCGTGCCAGTCGCGATCGTCCGTCAGCAGTTCGTCGCCGGCCTGTGGCGGCTGGCGGGCACGTGCGCGGCGCTGATGGTCGGCATCGCCACGCTCACCGTGATGCAGGTGCAGGGCCGCTCGGCGCTGGCGAGTTGGAAGCTGCCGGACAAGTTCCCGGACGTGTTTATCTTCACGAAATCGCTCGGCGGACTGTCGCCGGCGCAGCAGGAGAAGATCCGCGCCTCGCCGAGCCTGATTGCGGACGACGTGATGCCCGTCGGCACCTTTTCGCCGGAAGTCGGCGGCGGCATCCTCGGCCTGCTCGGCACGCGGATGCCGGGCAACACCATGTTCGTGGCCGTCGACCCAGACCGCGCGTTTCGCCTGATGGAACTGGAGTTTCGCCAGGGTTCCGCCGCCGACGCGACGCGCTTGCTGAACCAAGGCCGCCACCTGCTGATCACGGACGAACTGCACCGTCTGAAGAACCTGAACGTCGGCGACAAGTTCCCGCTGAAGAACAGCAAGAAAGAGACGATCGAGTTCACTGTAGCCGGCGTGGTCTGGTCGCCGGGCATCGACGTGATGGTCAGCACCTTTGACGTGCAGCAGCAATTCGAACAGCAGAGCATGGCCTGCGTGTTCGGGTCGCTCGCCGACGCGAAAACGTTTTTCGGCGTCGAGAACGTGTTCATCATGAGCGCGAACTTCAGCAAACTTGGCGTGCCGAAAGAGTCGCTGGTGAATCGCCTGCGCGAGGACCTCGGCGACGGCTCATTGTTCGTCGCAGACGTGCGGGAACTCAAAAGCAAGATCGAAGGCGGTATGGGCCACCTGCTGACCGCGGCGAGCGCGGTGGCGTGGGCGGCGCTGGCGGTCGCGTCGCTGGGCGTGGCGAATACGATCATCGCCGGCATCCGCACGCGCATGTGGCAGTTCGGCATCCTGCGGTCCGTCGGCCTGCTGCGCGGCGTGCTGCTGCGCATCGTGCTGGCCGAGGCGGTGCTGCTGGGCCTGGCGGGCGCGGCCATGGGGCTGGCG
>DASVSC010000247.1:0-23926 GCA_036388295.1 Tepidisphaeraceae bacterium
TTAATCGTGGATGAGGTATTAGCTGTCGGGGATGCAGAGTTTCAGAAGAAATGTCTTGGCAAAATGAGAACCGTTGCCCAAAGCGGCCGGACGGTGCTCTTTGTCAGCCACGATGTCACATCCGTACGAGGTCTCTGTACGCAGGCGTTGTTGATGGAACATGGCTCTGTTGTGGCTTCTGGTGAGGCACGTGACATTCTGCAGGCGTATTATCAGCAAACGGCAGTGCAGCCAAAATCAAATACGTTTAACCGTCACGCAGTTGCTATTAGGAATATCGAATTCGCGAATTCTGCGGGCGGTAATCCCGGCGCAACTCTCGTGTTCAACGAATACTATGAATTGTTCGTCGATATCAGCAGTCCGGCTGATATCGATCGGACGGCTCTGATTGTGCAAATTCGCTCCGAATCAGGAACGCACGTATCTACTATTTGCAGCGTTGAAGAAGGCATCGATGACATAAGTCTTTCCGGCACAATCCGGTTCATTATCGCTTTCGACAAGATGCCGTTATTTCCTGGTACGTACGATCTACGAATCGTGATTTCATCACTGAACGAGCCGCGATTCCTTCTCGACGACGGAGATGCGTTTCGTTTCTCGATTCTGTCGAACAATCTGCCCGGCTGTACGCGGTCCTACAATCACAGTCACGGCTTTGCTCGCACTGCGAGCGGGATGAAAATTCGGAGTATCTCTGACTTCCGCATGGAGCGAACGCCGTGAGCGTTTCTATTGTTCTACCCGCGTACAACGCCGCAAAATTCATCACTCATACTGTCGACAGTGTTCAACGACAAACTGGAGTTGATTGGGAGCTTGTCGCTGTCGACGACGGTTCATCGGATGAAACGCCTGCCATACTCGCAGAATACGCTCGACACGATTCACGAATTCAGTTTTACAGAACGACAAATGGTGGCGAGTCGGCCGCCCGCAACTTTGGCTTTGCTCGGTGCACGCCAAAGCACGAGATGATCATCTTCCTTGATCACGATGACGTCTGGTTGCCTGGCGCGTTGAGCACGCTTACTGGCGAACTCGCATCAAACTCAATAGCAGCAGGCGCTTACGGGTTAGCCAGTATGATCGATGCTCAGGGTCAACCGACGATGCCGGGATTCTTAGAGGCTTGGGGCCGTAATCGAAAGAAACTCGTCGGGCGTCGGTTGGCACCATGCGCTGCGACTGACGCGACGCATCTGTCCGGCTTGGTCTGTCATCTCTCGATTGCAACAATGGGATTATGTGTGCTCTGGAGACATTTGCTTCCCAATGATCCCTTCCCCGTAGCGATGCGGACTGGAGGCGCAGACTATTATCTTTATCTGAAGCTCGCACAAGGTCGCGTCTTTCACTTCGTTGATCAAGTGCTCATATTAAAGCGACAGCATGAGACGAACATAACGGCAAACCATGACGCGTCTCAACTAGCTTCCGAATGCGCTGTCAACCGGGCGTGGTCCGAGGCTACGGACGAATGTCGGCGCGTCATGGAGATGACGTATGGTATCAAATGGCGAGCCGCAATGGCTCATCATGTCAGATGTGCAATTGGCGGCATCCGTCGCTGTAGCGGTGCTGCTATCGTTGAACATGCGTCGCGCTTACATAGCTTGACTCGCAAGCGGACAATTCAGCGCCTCGGCTTATGTTAACAAACCAAAATTCAACCCTTGTACCTACGTATCAGTGAAGGTCATCAATAAGGATAATGTTTCGCCCACAGAGCCACGCCGTAGTCGTGCGTCTGCGGCGGTCGCCTTCTGTGCGGACGAAGGCTTCTCACTGCCATTAGCCGTGGCTCTAGCATCGTTAGGACGAGTCGCGCGCGCTAGTCGCGACCACTTCACCGTATACATAGTCGACGGCGGTCTTAGACCGGAGACGCGCGCGCGGTTAGATCGACTCGGGTCAAGATTTGGATCAAACGTGTCGGTTGTTTGGCTGCGGCCAAAGCCGAGCCGGCTCGATGGGCTAATCGGGATGGCTCACCTTCCAGTTGCGACGTACTTACGGCTTTTACTTCCCGAATTGTTGCCGGCTAACTTAGATCGCGTTGTGTACGTCGATTGCGACGTCCTCATTCGTACTTCTTTGGCTGCACTTTACGAAATACCGCTTGGCGAGAAGTTGTTGCTGGCAGTGCCTGACATGTTGTTCGATGATCTGCCACATAGACTCCGTGTTGGGCCCGCGGCGTCTGCCACCTCAGGTATCCGGTATGTAAATGCGGGTCTTTTAGTTTTCGATCCGCGTCGGTGGAGGGCAGAACGCGTCGTGGACCGGGTGCTTGCGTTCTTACGCATGCATCCGGATCGGCTGGAATGGGCTGATCAGGACGGCATAAACGCAGTTCTCTGGTCCGAGATAGGTCTGCTTAATTCGGCATGGAACGTGCAGTACGGGTTGTCGGTATTGCAGCGCTCGGCTCGAAGAGTTTCGCTGTTTGATTTAGGGCAGATACCCTCAAGTCACGCCTGTCATATATTGCATTTTACCGGATCGTCAAAACCTTGGATCATCGGGGCGCTGGATGCGGAGAGACTGACTTACGCGGTTGCTCTGTTCCGTTCACGTTGGATGCCGTGCTATTCTATCGCTTGGCTGATCATTCGCTCTTTGATAGAACACCTCCGAACGTGGAGGCGTGGCCGCTTCGGTCCAATTCGTCATAGTAAATCGGCGACGGTCGCCGGTTGATTTGGTCTTGCCCCGTAAGGCTCTGGTTCATTCATTTGCACGCTACTGTCCTTATCTGCACCCGCGATCGTGCGGCCGATTTGCAAGCGACGCTTGCATCGCTATCAAACGTTTACGTCCCGCCTGGAATGATCGCTGAGGTGGTCATTGTCGATAACGGGTCGCGTGAGCCGATTGTGCAGGTTGTCCGCGGCGTACAAGCTCTAGGCCGAGCAGTCCGGCTCATCCGTGAGGACGCGGGCGGCAAGTCAATTGGACTGAACACCGGCATGCGCCGATCGAGCGGGCGGGTCGTGCTGTTTTCCGATGATGACGTTCGTTTTCCGGGCGACTGGCTTGAGCGGATGGCAGAGCCGATCCTACAAGGTACAGTCGACGTGGTGCCGGGCGCCGTCCGGATCGCGCCGCACCTGCTGCGACCGTGGATGACGCCGATGCATCGGAGTTGGCTCGCGAGTACGGAAGAGATCGACTTTGCTACCGCGGCGGGGCTGGTCGGAGCCAATATGGCAATTGCCCGCAAAGCCGTCGAAGCAGTCGGCGGGTTCGACCCCGACCTCGGTCCCGGAGCGCTGGGATACATGGACGACACGCTTTTGGGTACTCATCTGAAGGCGGCGGGTTATCAGTTCTCGCGTCAGGCGGGCTCAACCGTGGAACACCATTTCACCGCCGATCGCCTCAGTCGTGCCGCGATGCTACGGGCTGCGTCCGCACACGGTCGCACGCTTGCGCATGTAGCTTGGCATTACAACGGGTGGCGGTTGCCGCTGTTGCGGCTGCGTCGTTTGAAGCAGGCGATCGCCGTCAAGGCCCACGCTTGGCAGGGGGCAAGGCCGCCCGACCACGCGACCGACTGTGAGTTGAACGACGAAAAGGGGCGTGCGTTCTTCCAGCAGTTCGCCATTGAGCGCCGTCGACTAAGGAAGGTATCACAAACGTGAGCGATGTCGTCATCGGACAAGCCAATGCAGGTCGCACGCCGTTACCGGCCATCTCTGTCGTCATTCCGACCCGTCACCGCCTGGATTCGCTGGCGCGGTGCCTAGAGCGTCTCGCGCCCGGCGTGCAGACGCTAGCTGCGGATCGATACGAGGTGATCGTCACCGACGACGGCGCAGATCCGACGGCCGAGGCGATGGTCCGCGAACGGTTCCCGCAGGCCCGGTGGACGGCTGGTCCGCGTCGGGGGCCGGCGGCGAACCGGAACAATGGAGCTTCGAAGGCATCAGGGAACTGGCTCATATTCATCGATGACGATTGCCTCCCCTCTCAACAGCTACTTTCCGAATACGCGGCCTTCTTCGCTAAAGGTGGTCGGGCTGCCGAGGGCGCAATCCACGCTGCCGGTGGCGACCCATCGTCGGATCTTGCCGAATGTCCCGTCAATGTCAGCGGCGGCTGCTTTTGGTCGGCGAATATTGGGCTGGATCGCGCTACATACGACGCGACCGGCGGTTTCGACGAAACCTACAAGTACGCGGCGCATGAAGATGTTGCGTTGCGCGAGCGCGTTCTGCAACTGACGCCGATCGCGTTCCTGTCGAAGGCCATTGTCGACCACCTTGTGCGCCAGCCTACGCTGATCGACAAACTGAGACGTTTGCCTCAAGAGTGGGACGCCTGGGCGCATCATGTATCTGCGGACGGCGGTTCGGGTACGATAAAAAGGCGGTCTCCACTCGGATTCTTCCGCGTGGAGATGACCCGGTATGCGCGGGGCGTCCCCCATCACCTGATGAACCGACGGCCGAGGAGTGCCGTAGTGGCGGCAGCGTATCTCCTCGCGGGCGTCCCTTATGTCACCTGGTGCATGTGGAGGTCGCAAGGCGCGACAACGTTTTCTTACCGCCATGCCTAGTCTCTTGGATGAATTCGAAGATCCAGCCCCTCGAATACGTCGCGGCACATATTCGCCATTGGGAAAGAAGTATACATTCGGATTACCGAATTCGCAGTCTCCATACCGTCGGTTCATAATGAGGAATTTCATGGGCCGGATGTCCACATTTCTAAATAAACGGATTAATGCTTGGCGGCTCGGCATCCCATTGACAATAAGCAGCCGTTTTCAATTGCCCAAACACATGCGGATTGCCGGACATCCGCATCGGCTCAACTTGCCCGATGAGATTGGCGTCCGTGTCGCGATGATGGAAGTATTGATCGGAGATTGCTACGGCATTCGAAAAATACCCGCGCCAGTTAGGACTATTTTGGACGTTGGCGCAAACGTTGGAATATTTTGTTTGGCCGCGCGTGAGGCACACAACGAGGCAACGATCCATGCTTATGAACCGAACGGGTCGCTAGAGCCGTATCTTTCGAATCAGGCAGGTGTGGCAAATGCATCGTATTTCATGAAGGCTATATCAGCTACGGAAGGCCGCGTAAGTGTTCAGGTCGGAGTAGATTCGGTCTGTACCACAACTCACATGGACGACCATGGTTCCATTCCGGCGGTAGGTATCAGGCAGGCGATCGACGCTCTAGGTGGTCACGTTGACTTCGTAAAGATGGATTGTGAGGGGGCGGAGTGGGAGATTCTGGACGATGTGGAGGCTTGGTCGCACGTTCAGCATCTAGCCTTGGAATACCATCTGACGCCGGCGCATGGTGCTAATTTGCTTCATCAGGATATCCGCCGATCGATCGGACGGATCGGGTTAGAAATCTCCAAGCAAGAAGAGTCGCCAACATTCGGTCTTCTTTGGGCGCATCGGAAGCCGTAGTCTCACTTAGCAATGAGGAGTCCAAAACTTGATTGAATCCTTCCTCTTGACGACGGCTGCCGTCGCCCGGGGCCTTCCGCGTGTACGGGGCGTCGGTCGTTTCGGAAATCGCCTCACGCAACGTTTGCTGTCGTCGTTCTCGAACCCAGCGGTTCTTGTCTCGATGCGTGACGGTACCCGTATGAAGATTGACCTGCGTTCTCCGACAGAAGCAGATACGCTGTGGACGGGAGACTACGACAAACCGCTGCTTACTCTTCTCAAGCGCTGCATCCGACCTGGGGACACCGTCGCCGATATCGGCGCAAACGTTGGACTCGTCACGATCGCTCTCGGTGCTCATCTCCGCCGTTCCGATATCGATGGCCGGCTTCTAGCGTTCGAGCCGGTGCCGACGAACTTCCAAAGACTGGCGGAAAATATCGTGGCGAATGGGCTTGATAACCATGTCCGGGCCTACGAATACGGCCTCGGCGACGCGGCTGAAGATGTGCAGATCGTTCTCGAAAATAGAGGCGGTGCGTCGACTGGCAACGCCTACGTGTTCAACGGTTCAGCCGATCGCGACGCGGGGCAGCAATTCACGATCCGACTCCGTCGATTAGACGATGAGGCGCAGTCAGTCGGTATCGACCGGTTGAACGTGATCAAGGTGGACATCGAAGGCGCAGAAGTCATGTTTCTGCGTGGGGCCATGTCGACGATTACGTTGTATCGACCGGTCATATTGGGAGAGTTCAACGCATACTTCATGAAGAAGTTTGGTGATTCCATCTTAGAAGCAGAGAAGTTGCTTAATCCTCTCGGCTATCGACCTTTCCTCATGTCACGTCGTGGTCTCACTCCAACGCTGCAAGCGATAGACGGGCTGAGAGATGGCATGGAGAATGTAGCCTTTCTTCCTGGCGATCGACTTGATATCGCCAACGGTCTTGAGTGAGGCTGTCGTTGGCTTAGTGTAAGTAGCGTCCCTCCTGAAAACACTTGATCCAACGCCTGTGAACTACATTGACAGTCGCACGATTCGCATCGCTTGGCTCGGTGGTGCAGGCTCCGGCGGCGGTGTTGGTGGATACGGCCGGGACCTCCTGCGAGGCCTACTGCGCCTCGGACAAGATGTCACGCTCTTCACCGGCGAGGAGCCGGCCGGGCAGCATGCGCTACTCGACGCGGATGCGGTCGCTGGCGGCGGGACGCTCGCGATCGAGCATCAGCCGTCGTGGTGGAAATGGGATTGCTGGTACAGTCGGCACCCGATGGCGACGTTTACCAGTTCGCTGGTCGCGCGAAGTCAAGTCCACCGCAAACTCGTCGGACGGCTGGTCGAACTGAATCAACGGCGGCCGTTCGATGTCGTGGTGCAGTTCTCGCAGTTCGAGTTGCTGTCGATGGGCAAGCGGTTGGACGCGTTGCCGCCGGTGGTGTTGTTGCCGTGCGTTCACGCGGCGGGCGAGTTGCGGTGGCATCGGGCCGAGTCGGCGATCGCCCGACAGTCGGAGCGGTGGTGGTCGCACGCGGGCGTGCGGGCGAACCTCACGTATCGCGCCGCGTGCCAGAAGCGGGATGCCAAGCGGGTCGCGGCCGTGCTCGGGATGAGCGAGCGGTTCAACGAGCTGATCCGCCAGGACTATGGCGTGTCGGCCGATCGGCAGGCGGTGATCTACCAGCCGGCCGTGGACCTCGACGCGGGGCCGGGGCCGCTGGTGCGGCAACGGGTGCCGGGCGATCCGGTGCGGCTTGTGTTCGTGGGGCGGATCGCGGTGCGCAAGGGAATCGAGCGGATCGTGGAGCTGAGCCGTCGGCTCGCCAAGTTGCCGGGGCGGCCGGCGACCATTGAAGTCGTCGGCGGGGCGAGTGTTTGGTCGAACTACACGGGCGAGCTCAGCAAACTCGAACCGTCGGTCGGCACGTACTTGGGCGCGATGTCGCATCCGAAGATTCTGGAGCTGCTCTCACAGGCGGACGCGTTGCTGGTGCCCAGCCGCTACGAGCCGGGCGGGATTGTGGTGGCGGAGGCCGCGGCGCAGGGGTGCTTGCCGGTGGTGAGCGATGAGGTCGGATCGGCCGAACCGCTCAGCGATGACGCCTGCGAGCGATTCGCCGATGCGGATGGAATGGACGGCTTCGAGGCGGCGGTGCGACGGACGATTGAGCGGGTCGACCGGGACGGTCCCGCCTTACGTGAGCGGGTGGCGTTAGCGGCTCAGACGCAGTTCGGGCTGGAAGCGCAAGCCCAACGGTTGTTGAATGCGCTTCGAAATGTGGTCGACCGTCGTGCGGTGGTTGACGGCAATCGTTGAACGTGCGGGTCTGCCGGCTGATCGGGGTGCAAGGGTGAGTGTGCGACTTCCGCAGGCTGATTGCCAACTTGACTGCGCGATGAGCCGTTGCGCGGACTCCGATCGCAGAGTCGCCTGCTCAAGTGGCCGGTGGGCCTTCACCAACTCGCGATTCGTACACGGCACTCGCCGTTTGATGTAGGCAGAGCACCGGTTGATGTACGCCCGTCGTCCACCGGTGTACGCCGACTCTCGATTTTTACCCGAATCTGTCGACCAAGCCGGCCGACTACTTCGGCGTCCGAGAGGGTACGGTCGAGCAGTACAACACCACGCTGACCCGCTTCACGACCGCCTACGCGCTGGCCACCAATCCCGACACCCGCACCCGTCCGGTTCTTGAAGCCAAGGAAGTGGCGAAGAAGACCCTGATCAATGCGACGCGGTCACTCGTCGAAGTCATTCAGGCCTGGCCGCAGATGACGGACGAAAAACGCCGTCTGCTGGGCATCACGGTGCGGGCCGTCAAACCCACCCCGACGCCGCGGCCGAGCGTGAAGCCGTACCTCGAAGCCGCCGGCGTCCATGGGAACACCATCACCCTGCGGATCATACAGAGCAAGACCAACAAGGCTCGGCCGGAGGGTGTGGCGGGCGCGATGCTGTACAGCACCGTCGGGCCCACGCCGCCGACGACCGAGAGCGGCTGGTTCAGCCAGGGCCTTTGCAACAAGAGCACGACTCAGGTGCAGTTTCCTGAAAGCGTGGCCCCCGGCAGTCGCGTCGGGTTCACCGCGGTGTACTACTCGCGAAAGGCCGAGACCGGCCCAGCCGCAAACGTGGTCGGCACGAACCTGCTCTGCGGGGCGGCCTTCAGCAAGGCGGCGTGAGGCGCGGTTCAATTCAAGATCAAGCGCTTACGAAGACGTCTCCCGGGGGGAGACCTTTTACAAACGCCTTGCACCGACGAGGTCGGCCATGAACCCGCTTGTGACGGCTCAACATCAATCGGTACCGCTGCCGCCGGCCCATATCGGCGAGCAGGGCCTGGACGGTGCGGCGGGTGAGGCGCAGATTGCCATCCGCCCCGGCACACCCGCCGATCTGCCGTTCATGGATGCCCTGCAGAAGAAGCACGGCAAGCAACGCGGCTTCATGAACCGCGCCACGCTCGAAGGCAAAATTGCGGCGGGGCATGTGCTGGTGGCGCAAGTGAACGTGGATGGGGATCGGTGATTGTTGATTGTGGAATGTCGCGCTGCCCATTCAACTGGGCATGCACTGGAGCGATGAACTGCCGCGGCTGATCCCGACGGCAGCACCCGCGGACGGCGAAATCGACGGCGGCGAGGGCGGCGACGTCGCCCCACGGAAGCGGGCGAAGTCGCCGACGCGAACGAAGCGGGAAACGCCGCCGCCGCAACCTGTGATCACGGGCATTCGCAGCGGCGGGTTGCCTTGTCGCCGGACGTGTTCGCTCCGCCCAGCCCGCCGGCGCCGGTCGAGACCGCCCTGACGGCGAAGCCGGCGAAGCCAAAGCGCGTGAAGAAGGCTGCCCCCGATCTGGCGGCGAGAGCCCGCGAATTACGCGATCGGTGGATGAAGGCGGACGGTCGTGGCGAGCGGGTCGCGTTACCCGCGGCGAAGTACGACATCGGGCGGTTGCTCCCGGGTCCGGCCTCGGTCGAGGGCGGATCGATGATGATCGAAAATGCCGCACTACCTAGGCATTTGAATCGCCAGTTTCCGGGCGACAATGACGGCGGCCACCAGATGCAGCTGCCCGCCGCGTAAGATGAGGCGGACATCAACTTCCCATAGGATGGACGGATGGCGATTCCGGAATCGAATTGGTGCCTACCATGAGCCCCGCCATCTCGCCGACCGTCTCTGTTCTTATTCCCTCGTGGCGACGGCCGGACGAATTGTCCGTTTGCCTTGCGGCGCTGTGCCAGCAAACGGTGCCGGCGACGCAGGTGGTCGTCGCCGTGCGAGACGACGATGACGTCACCCATGCTCACCTCGAGCAACTCGAGCGATCGCAGTCGGTGCCAGGCGGTTTCCAAAAGGTCACGGTCGGCAAGGTGCCGTTAACGGCGTCGATGAATGCGGGACTGGCGGTGACGACCGGCGACCTCGTGGCCCTTACCGATGATGATGCCGAGCCTCGGGCGGATTGGCTGGAGCGTTGCGCGGCCACACTCGCGGCACACCCGGACGTCGGCGGTGTAGGCGGGCGGGATTGGCAGCCGCACGAGCGATGGGATGAGCGACGAGTCGGCACCGTCTCGTGGTTCGGGCGCGTCGTCGGTAACCACCATCTTGGGGCTGGGCCGGCCCGTGACGTTGATCTGCTCAAGGGCGTTAACGCCTGCTTCCGCGGGGAACTGGTACGGCGGATCGGATTCGACCTGAGGCTCCGCGGCCGGGGCAACGTGACTCACTGGGAGCTAAGCTTGTGCCTCGGCGTTCGGCGGGCGGGCTGGCGGCTGGTCTACGATCCGTCGATCGCGGTCGACCATCGGCCGGCGGTGCGGCATGATGGGGACGTGAACGCCCGCGGCGGCTTCGACGAGGGCAGCTTCATCGATTCGGTGCACAACGAGACGCTCGCGTTACTCGAGTACCTGCGGCCTTGGCAGCGGGTGGCATTCCTGACGTGGGCGGCGATGATCGGGACCGGTTCGACGCCGGGACTGGCCCAACTGGTGCGGGCGGTGGTGCGTGGAAAGACCGCCCATCTGCCGGCCCGGTGGCATGCGACCGTGAAAGGACGCACGGACGGCTTTCAGACGTTCCACCGCGGCGAACAGGCATTATGACCGCATTCAACCCGGCCGAGCACCCCGACGATCCGACAGCAATCGGTGCCGACCGCTCTCGGGTGGGACCTGGCTTGCGTCCGAGTGCGCGATACCCGTCACGGCCGGGCCTGAAGCCCGTGTGCCCGACTTCGTCGATCACGGTGATGCTCTACACCGTGCTCGCGGCCGTGGGCGTGAGCGTCCTGGTCGGCCTGTACGCCTCAACGGCGCGGCCCGCCGCGACCGATCGCCTAGTGCTTTGTGCGACCGTGCTCGGGCCTGCGGCTGTGTTGGCGTTCCGGGGGTCTCCGCTGCTAGTGGATTACCTGCTGGTGACCGTCGCGATCAACCGCCTGTTGCGGCGGCTGCTCGACTGGGGCGAAGGGCGCTACGACACAACGTCGCTGATCAGCCTGCTGCCGCTCGCGATCGCGGCGTTGATGATGCTGACCATCCTGCAACGCTGGTCGTCGCTGCCCGCTTTCCTGCGCCGCACGGGCTGGTACTGGGTGGCCGCGATGGCGTACGGCACGGGGATCGGCGTTATCGGGTGGGGGTTGCCGGCGATCTACGGGTGCGCCGAGTATGTCACGCCGCTGATCGTGCTGTTCTATTGCGTGAGCCTCCGCCCCGCGGCTGGGCTTGTCCAACGATGGGCCACCGTGCTGGGCACGCTGGGCGTGTTGCTCGGCGTGTACGGCATCTACCAGTGGACCGACCCGCCGCCGTGGGACGCGCAGTGGGTGCTCTGGAGCGGCATGTTCAGCTCGATGGGCCCGCCGGTGGCGTATACGCTGTCGATTTGCTCGACACTCGAATCGCGCGGGCCGGCGGCGATGTTCTTCGCGGTGACGGCGGCGGCGTTGGTGGCGCTGCCTGCCCTGCGGAGCATGGGCGGAATATTCGTGGCGGCGGTGCCGGTCACCGGGTTACTGCTCACGCAGGCGCGGACCGGGCTGATCTATCTCGTGATTACGCTCGTCGCATCAGCCCTGTTCGCCCGGAACCGGGGCGGGGTCAAGATCATCTTTGGCCTGCTCGTCGTCGGCGGCGTCACTACATATCTGCTCGGACGGCAGGCACAGTCGAGCGCAATCTTCGACCGCGTTGGCACGCTGGGCAACCTGCAGGACGACGGCTCCGCCAACGGCCGCGTGGGCATCGCGACGATGGGCCTCCGAACGGTCGTGACCAACCCGCTGGGGTTTGGCTTCGGCTCGGGCGGCAACGCAATCAAGGCGGCCGCCGCGGGAACGGAAGGGACGGCAGTGGGTGACAACGGATACCTGGAGATCCTCTCGATCTTGGGCGTGCCGGGGACGCTGCTGTACGGAATTGGCTTTGCGATGATTGGACGACAGCTTTGGCGACGCCGCAACAACGCCACTGCGCTGGAACCCACGACGATCCTTGGATTAGGTCTGCTCGTCGCAGTG
The DNA here is from genome assembly GCA_036388295.1 of Tepidisphaeraceae bacterium. GTDB lineage: Bacteria > Planctomycetota > Phycisphaerae > Tepidisphaerales > Tepidisphaeraceae > RYN-431. The sequence goes on from DASVSC010000247.1 coordinate 11,958, forward strand.
ATCCCAACGACGATGGTCGCGAATCAACTGACGACTGCGCATGCTTCGTATATGTGGTTGTTGATGTCGCGACACCTGATGGTGCCGTCGCGAGGCCAAGGTAAACAAAAGTCGATCTTGACGGCATCGTCGCTAAACGATGCGTGATGGAAGCAAGTCGCGTGACACGGCTTATAGTGATACAGATCTCATTTGCTGGGATCGCGTGCCCTGACACCGCTAAGGACATCGCCCGTATTTCGAAGCCTTGCCGACTCGTTCAACGGTCCGATAACCAACAACTTTTTTAGATTTCGCATGCAGTTCCTCAAGCTACCAGTCATCTATCTCGTGCCGGCAATTCACCGGGGTGGCGGCATGGAACGCGCTGCGTTTGAAGTGCTCGATCGGATTCGCCTCCATCGGCCCGTGGTCGCGATCGGACGCGAATGCACGTTGAGCGGCGTTCGGCACATTCCGGTGTCCACTCTACGTCGTCCTGCGATCCTTTCCGTCGCCGTCTTCAGGCGGCGGGCCCGCAAGGCAGCACGTCGGGTTCGCGCGCAGTCCGGGGCGGGGCACTCGACGGGAATCGGCGCATCCGGCGGCCCCGTGGCCGTTACCGTCGCTCAGTATTGCCAAGAGGCATACCGGCGACGCGTGGGGGTGGTCCGCGGGCGCGGTGTCTTGCACACGTGGTACCACCGCTTGACCCTTTCACGATTCTGTGCCGAAGAGCGAGCGGTTTATCGAAGCCCCGAGCTCCAGCGTGTGATTGCCGTCAGTCGCGGCGTCGGGCGGGAACTCATCGAATGCTACGGCGTCGACCCCGCGATCGTGCGGTACATCCCGAACGGCGTGGATCTCGCGACGTTTCGGCCGCTGCCCGGCGGGAGCGACGCCAAGGCCACGCTGCGGGGTGAACTCGGCCTGCCGACCGACGGCTTGCTCGCCTGCTTCGTCGGCGGCGATTGGCGACGCAAAGGCCTGCGGCCGGCGATTGAATCGCTGCGTGATGCGACTGGTGTGCGCCTTGTCGTGGTGGGCGCGGGCGACCCAGCGGAGTTCGGCGCTATTGCCGCCGTGGCGGGAGTGGCGAACCGGGTTCACTTCGTAGGTAAACGGCCCGACCCGCACCGCTATCTTCAAGCGGCGGACGTCTACTTGTTCCCGTCGTTGTACGAGGCTTTCTCGCTCTCCTGCATCGAGGCGGCCGCGTGCGGGCTGCCGCTGGTCGTGACGAAGATCAACGGGTCCGAGGAGCTCGTTGAAGAAGGTGTGAACGGGTTCTTTGTCGAGCACGACGCCGCGTCGGTCGCCACGCGATTACGCGAGCTGCGCGACGACGCGAGCCTACGCGAACGCATGGCAGCTCGATCGGCAGAGGTCGGACAGCAGTACGACTGGGACACGATCGCCGCCGCGCACGAGGCTGTATACGCCGAATTGGACCAAATTGTGGATCAAAAGCTGCCGCTGAGCTGGCGACTCGCTTCCCGCTTATCGACGGGAAGTCACGATCATCCCGCACAGCGTGGGTCCGCCAATCGCCGCGACACTTGCGCAGCTCGCGGCCCCCACGTAGGCTGAGAGGAGCGGGCAAGGCGCGGCACATCGTCGCTAACACATTTCGCCGGGCCCGTATCGCCCAACGGTGGCGGTGTACTCTCAATTTGGATTCGGCGAATATCCTAAGGAGCATTCTGATGTCGTTGACGCGCGTTCACGGACACACCTTTTTTGACGAATGCATCCACGCCGATTCGACGGTGATCGACGCCGGTGCGAATCACGGAGGCTTCTCAGCTGCGATGCGTCAACGGTTCGGCTGCGAGCCTTGGGCTATTGAAGCTAACCCGACGCTAGCGCGCTCGCTGGAAGTTCAAACGGATCGAATTTTTCATGTCGCACTTGCGGGCCAATCAGGTCGGCTCCGTTTCCAGGTCAACGAGGCGGACGAGTGCTCACGGTTCTTGGCTGATAATGAATCAAGCGATCGCGCCGTCGAAGTTGAGGCGATCAGCCTCCAAGAGCTTCTCAATCGCGCAGCCATCGTGGGCCAAGTTGATTTACTGAAAATCGACATCGAGGGAGCAGAGACGCAGACGCTCCTGTCGGCGGACGTCGATTTGCTCCGCCGTTTTCGGCAGATCACGGTCGAGATTCATGATTTCAACGATCTCGTTTCGCCCGCGCAGGTCGAACAGCTCAGTCACCACTTGGCCGCCGCCGGCTTCGACATCATCCGAGCCACCCACCGCTTCCACGACGATACCCTTTTCTTCCGGCGCGACGCCGTCGGTGTCAGCAAGCTGAAAGTTCTTTGGGCAAAGCATGTGATGCGCAATGTTTTTGGGATCGGCCGAATTCTTCGGCGGCGGATTAGTGCATTCTCTGGCTCCAAGGCCGGTCACTAAGCGTCGCGTAGAGTCCATTTCCGCATGTCAGTGAGGCGCAGACGTGACATGAACACACCTCAAGCGTAGTCAATAATTGGCGTCCTGACCGCCGCGATCAAGTCGCTGTGCGAGATCGCAGCGATTCATCTTTTCACCGCTCCGCCGTCAGCCCCGTCACGAACTCGCGCTGCAGCAGCATGAAAAGCGTGAGCGCCGGGACAATCGAGACAAACGTGCCCGTAATCAGGCCGTATTCGTGTGAGTAGGTGCCCTTCAGTTGTGTGATCGCGACGCAAAGCGGGAACTTCTTCGGGCTCTGCAGCACGATCTGCGGGCCGATGAAGTTGTTCCACGTGCCTAGAAACGAGATGAGCAGGAACGCGCCGATCATCGGCCGCACGAATTGCGGCGCGAGCCAGAAGAAGATGCGGAACTCGCCGCAGCCATCGATACGGCCGGCCTCGAGCAGTTCATCGGGGATGCTGGAGATCATCGCTTGGAAGAAGAGCTTAACGCCGAACGCCGGCGCGATGGCTTGTAGGATGAGCGACGCGTACGAATCCAGCGGGGCCAGCCGGTAAAGCAATTGGTGCGAACACCTTGTCGAACTTGCCTATTCGGCCGGGCAGGTCCGCTCAGGGGATGCCGGTTTTGATTAAGAAGGCCACCGCGTTTACAAACAATCGGTTGTCGGCCCGCGGTGCGGCCGGGGTCAAGATCGGCGATTGATGCGGCTGGTAGGCAGTTGATTCCGGTTAAATTTTTCATGCCGCTTTGCCCCAACTGGTGCAACGCCCTGCCGAGGTGCAGACGAATTCAATCACAGCTGGTCTCCCGGCCTCCACTGAAGATCTTTGTAAAAAGTCTTTCCCGTCGAAACGCGGCCCACCGGCCCACGGTAGTATTTTAGTGGCAGATCGCTCGCAGTTATAACAGGTGCCAGTAGCAGCAATTGAATGGGAGCCACCAAACTTGGCAAGGCGATACATCGGGTACCGTTGCGTCTCGTAAATACTTGATGACGCCGAACTTCGTCCGGCATTGGCGACGCGAGCTTAGCCAGCGTCGTACGATGGCTCGATTGCAGCGGATGATTAACTTGTTGTAGCTCGACGCGATTGCTTGAGCGCCCACAACAGCAAAGCTCTCCCGAATAGTGTTCGGCATCCACGGCGATGGTGACGTCACCGTGGATGCCGAAGCCGTTAATGCAAGGAACCATCGGCACGGGCGGCTAGCTAGCCGGATCACGCGGCTCGCCGACACACGTAGCATGGCGGTTGCGTCGTCGAGCCCACGATGGACCGGTAGTCGCACGCGATCGTCAGCCACGGGTGATGTGTCCATGCATCAGTTGGTGACCGCGTGCTTTGTACTGGACACAGCGGATTTTCGGCCTTTTTCACATGGTTCTTGGTCTTGGGTGGCACGCGGGTCACCCAGCTCGGCAGTGCGACAGTGAACTCAACCGCCTTCGTCTCCATGTCCACCACGGCGGCGACGATGTAGCTGAGGACCAGATCACGCAGCGGCGCGACCGGTAGAGTGAGTAATTGCTGGCTGTCACCGGCCAGCACGGCCAAGGCGTGATCGACCACCTGATCCGCCGGTCGCTGGTCGGTCGCGACCGTTTGCCTCGCCCGCTTCAGCTGGGCCTCGATCGTGTTGCGCCGCTTGCCGAGGCGGTCCAGTTCGTCGGCAGCCGCCGTGAGGGCCGCGCCCTTGAGGGCCTTCACCGTGGTGGTGATCTGAAGATCGATCTCCTCCGCCTCGGCTACTAAGGCGTTCACATCGATGTTGCTCAGGACCGTCTCCCGACGCTGCTCTTGCAGCATCGCCCTCAGGCGGCTTCGCAGGTCGGGGGCCTCTATGAGAAGGTCCGCCAGCGTCTTCACCGCGGCTTCGTGGAGTACGTCCGCGCGAATCAGCCGGTTGTAGATGCTGCCCTTGAGCGGCTTTCTCAACTTGGGGTGACAATAGCACGGCACGGTCGAGCCTTCGCGGCCGCTGAGCGTGCCACGAAGAACTGCGTCATCCTGTTTGGCCTGCAGCATGCCGCTAAACAGGTAGTCGCTGGCGGGGTGAGCGTTCGTTTTGCGCTTCGGTCGCGTCGGGTCGGCCCGTTCGGACCAGAGTCTGGCGTGATCGGCGATCGCCAGGTCGCGCACGTCCCTTGGCAGGAAGCCGTACATGTACGGCTGGTCGATCCGGTCCCAGTCTTCCTGCGGGTTGAGCTTGGGCGCGAAGGTCTTTTTCAGGACCAGTTCGACTTCATCCCTGTTCAGAGGGACATACCCGAGTGTCTTGTCGCCTTTGAAGAATCGGCCGCTGTGGGTGCGGTCGTTGAAGGTGACGCCGGTGTACGCCTCGTGCTCGTAGATGATCTGCACCTGACGCTGCGACCAATCATGGCCTTGCGGCGACAGAATGCGGTGGCGGTTGAGGAACTCGGCGATCCGGCGGCCACGCCAGCCGCGCTTGTACCGCAGGTAGAAGATGATTCGCACGACCCGCATCTGCTCGGGGTCGCCGGGGATCAGCAGCGAGTACTCGATCCGCTGCTTCCTGAACCGGTGGCGACTCTTCTTGCCGACCGTGCCGAAGCGGCCGATGATCTCGCCGCTCTTGTAGTCGACTTGCTCCTGTCGTCCGTCCTCCAGATTGCGGATAAAGAACTTCGGCCGGTCTTCCTCGCTCAGGTACAGGCGGTGGCAGCCGAAGGAGGTCGGGCCCGCGGTGCGGAAGAAGCCCGTCCTCTTGGCCTTGCTCTGGCCTTGCCTGCTCCGCTGGCCGGTGGTGATGGTGGCTTCTTTGGCCGATTCGTACTTGAGCACCCGCACGACCGGGTCGTACGGACGGCTGACGCCCTCGTCACCGGCGAAGAAGACCCGCAGGCCGTGGCGTTTGGCCTCGTGTTCGAGCCACACCCCGTGCTCGCCGCCGCTGCGGCTGGCCCGGTCCTCAATCTGCCAAGCAATTACGTCAAAATCGTCGTCCGTCTCCTTGCGACGGAAAAGCTCCTGAATGATCTCGGTGATCCGCTGCGGTGCGGAAGCGGCGACGCCGTCGAGCAGCTTGTTGTCGACGTACTTCAGCCCCACGCGCTCAAGCTCGAGCAGCATAAAATCGACCTGTGCCGCGGTCGAGGCCGTTCCCTTATCGTCTTTGCTTTGCCGCGCGACGATGATCGCCCGCAGCCCGTCCCACTTCCCCTTCGATGGTGTCTCCATCTGGTTCCCCCTGATGCGGGCGGTCGAGTTTCTTGATTAACTCAACCAGCAGCGCGTCTGCCGCCCGCAAAAACGACGCCTGCTGCTCGGCCGTCATCGCGCGGTACGCGAAGCGCGGCTCTGCTCTGTTCTTGCGGTGAGGCACGAGAAGCTCCTCTAAATATGTTCAGTTCGTTTTTCTGCCCGTCAGATCACGTCGTCATCAGCCACTGTGCAGACGTTGGCAACGGTCAGACCTTCGGTGACTTGTCTGCTTAACAATTCGATCAGCCGCTCGGCCTCACCTTCCGTAAACTGCTTCTGAATGAAGGCCGAGAGGTCGGGGATCGACCATCGGCCACTGTCGCCGTCGAGATCGATGATCTCGCCCGCCATCAAGCGATAGCATTTGAGGGCAAACGCGTCGAAGAGCGAGGCGTCGACCGCGATGCCGCCGTCGTCGAGACGTTCGATGATCTCGGGGCTGTCGAATCGGTCACTGCTCACGATGACGGCGGCGGGTTCATCCACGCCGACGACGCCGAGCTTCAGTTCGTGCTCGTCGCGGGTGGCGTGTCGCGAAGTGCACGCGGCGGATCACGTGGCGCGTCGCGGTCCGGTCTCACATCGCCCATCGTCATGGCCGCCCGGTCGCCTGAAAAAGCCTCACTAGAGCGGGCCGAGTTCAGGTCTAGCGCCTGGACCTGATGATCGTTACCGTGTTGGCCATGAAGGCCTACTCGGTGGACCTGCGTCGCCGCGTTCTGGCTGCTTGCGATGCGGGGCAGCCGACGCTGGCGGTCGCCCGCAGGTTCGACGTCAGCCCGGCATGGGTCCGCCGCCTCAAGCAGCACCGACGCGAACGCGACGGCGACATCGCCCCGAGGCCCGGCGGCGGCTCCCGCGGGTGCAAGATCGACCGCGGCCGTCTGGCCGAACTCGTGAAGCAGCAGCCCGACGCCACGCCGGTGGAACTGCGGGACCGGCTCGGCGTGGTCGTCACCCCGTGGGCGGTCGGCCTGGCGTTGCGGCAATTGAAGCTCACGTACAAAAAAAGTCGGTCCACGCCGCCGAGCAGGACCGGTCCGACGTTGCCGAAGCGCGGGCGGCGTGGCGCGTGAGCCAGTGCGGGCTCGACCCAGCGAAGCTGGTCTTCATCGACGAGACTTGGGCCAAGACCAACATGACACGGCTGCGGGGCCGTGCCCCGGGGGGCGAGCGGCTGGTGGCCAAAGTCCCACACGGGCACTGGCACACGACCACGCTGGTGGTGGCCCTGGACTGCCGCGGTGTGCGGTGCTCGGCGACGCTCGACGGGGCGGTCGACCGCGCTGCGTTCGAAGCGTTCGTCGATCAGGTGCTCGTGCCGCAGCTGTCGCCGGGCGACGTGGTCGTGATGGACAACCTCTCCAGCCATAAGGGCCCGCGGGTGCGGCAGTCGATCGAAGCCGCCCGGGCCAGGCTCCTGTACCTGCCGCCGTACTCACCGGACCTGAACCCGATCGAGATGGCCTTCAGCAAGCTCAAGCAGCTGCTGCGATCGACAGGCCATCGGACGATGACCGCCTTGTGGTCCGACGTGCAACGCATGCTCGATCGCGTCACGACCAGTGATGCCTGTGGCTACTTCAGACACTGCGGGTATACGCTACAGCTGAAGTAGGCCTGCTCTAGCCACCCCGAAGGTCACCGCCGTGCTACGAGCACGGCAGATCGCTGCCACAGGCGATCGGACTCGTGTCGGTGACCGGTCGCGCCGGTCGTGGGCAGTCATGCCCAAGCCATCGACGCGATATTCACTTGCCAAAGAGCGAGAACTGCGAAGCCGCCGACCGGCCTGAGCCGGCCGGCGCTGCGTTTATGGTGGGGAGCTTAGCCCGCTACATTCACTGGCCTAGTCTGGTTCAATGTTCATCACTTCGTGCCAAGCTTCAGGCAGTGCGCGCGACGCGGCTCGTCAGAGGATGCCTAGGAATCCTAAGTCGCATTAGCGTGTCGCACAGGATCGATCCGTTTCCTTTGGTCGATGGAAATCGTGTGCAGCGATTCGGTCGGCATGAGTCGGACGGGTGTCCGACGCCGAACCGGATCTCGGTGCACGTACCAAGGAATGCAATGGACAAAGGATTCGACGGCAGTGTTACAATGCTGCTCAACGTCACGCAGGTGGCCCGGCAACTGGGCGTAAGCACACGAACCGTCTGGCGGTTGGTCAGCGGCCGCCAACTGGCGCAGCCGGTGGTGATCAGTCGGTGCAAGCGCTGGCATCGGAACGATGTCGACGCGTTCGTAAACTCACTGAAAAACTAGATCGCCGCAGGTTGGGAGCAGACCATGGCCTCAGTATTTAAGCGCGACGGAGACAAAGGGAAGAAGGGCGTGAAGTGGATCGCCAGCTGGTTCGACGCCGAGCGGGGCGTCTGGAAGCAGACGACCGCGTACACCGACCGCGGCCAGTCGTTCGCGATGGCGCAGCGGCTGGAGCAGGAAAGCGCCGCGAAGCGGGAAGGGTTTAACTGCAACGTCCGGGACGAATCGCTCAAGCCGATGGAGGATCAGCTGCGGGAATACATCACGCACGTGGTGTCGAACGGCAGCGACCCGACGTACGTATCGCAACTGGAGCGTCGCATCCGCCGCGTGTTGACCGCGATCAAAGCGGGGCGGTGGATCGACATCGACGCCGGCCGATATCAGGCGGTCATGCTGGAGATGCGGTCGATCCGCGGCTTTGAGAAAACGGGCGGACTGCTCTCGGTGACGACCCGCAACGAATACCTCAACAGCATGAAGGGCTTCACCAAGTGGGCCAAGGACCGGCGGAAGATCGAGCACGACCCACTGGTTTGCCTGTCGCAGACCGATGAGAAGGATTCGGACAAGGTGCACCCGCGGCGGGCGTTGTCGGTCGACCAGATCGTGCAACTGCTCGATGCGGCGTTGCGCCGGCCGGAGACCGAGGTGTTGACCCTCCGTACGGGCAAGAAGAAGGGCCAGCTCGGGGCGAAGGTGCGGCCGAAGATTTTGGCCAGGGCGCGGCAGACGGGCATCGATCGGCGGATGGCGTATTTGCTGGCGATCTGGACCGGTTTGCGACGCTCGGAACTGGGGCAGCTGGAATGGCGCGATCTGATGCTCGACGCGACGACGCCGTACATTCAGCTCCGCGCCGAAATCACCAAGGCCAAGCGGGCGGACGTATTGCCGCTGCACCCGCAGGCGGTCGAGGAATTGCTGGCGTACCGCGCCCATCGGCCGGCTGTGGCGGGGCGGGTTCTGCCCGGCATGCCGACGATGAAGGTGCTGAAGGCCGACCTGGCCTGCGCCGGCATTGAATACGGCGACCGGGAACTCGGCTTCGCCGACCTGCACGCCCAGCGGACGACGCTGAACATGATGCTGGCCGGGCAGGGGATTGATTCGCGGGTGCGACAGGCGCAGCTGCGACACACCGACCCGCGGCTGACTGAAGACACGTACTTCGACCGCAGCCTGTTCGTGAAGCCGCAGGCGGAAGCGCTCGGCCGGGCGGCCGCCATTCCGACGACATCGCCGCTGGCCGAACCGGGTCCGCCCGTCGCCCGCGAAGAGGCGGCCGGGCCGGTCGGAGGAGCCGAACAGCCACCGTCTTTCTCACAATTAGCTCACAATGGCGGCGGCCCAACGGGTCTTTTTGGATCCCGGCCGGTCACAGACGACCGACGCGAAGGCGATGGCTTAGGCGCGGAACGAGATTCGGGAAACACGCAAAATCAGGCTGATTTTGGCACCAAAAGACACGACCCGGCGTCGTGTGACGCCGGGTCGAATCGCAAGCGGGTGATGAGGGTCGAACTCACGACATTCACGTTGGCAACGTGACGCTCTACCACTGAGCTACACCCGCGTCTAACTGACCGGCCGGGGCCGGGCCAAACATCTTACCGTCGACGGCCGGAACCGCAAGCGGAAGAATGGCTCCTACAGGGCTCGAACCTGTGACCTCTACCGTGTCATGGTAGCGCTCTAGCCAACTGAGCTAAGGAACCAAGTGGCCGAGCACCTTACAGGAAACAGATCGGCCATACAAGTCAGTTTCGTTCACCAATATCCAGCCCGTGCTTGCGCATCTTCTTGTAAAGCGTGGTCCGATTAATCGCCAGCTCGGCGGCCGTGGCGTTGCGGTTCCAGGCATTGCGGTCGAGCGCCGCCTCGATGATCCGCCGTTCCGGTTCTTCCAGGGCGACCTCCAGTGGCAAGGCCGGCAGGGGCCGTGTGCCGTTCACAGGCGATGCGGCCGGACGTGCGGGGGCGACGGCCTCGGGTAAATCGTCGGCGTCGATCGTCGGCCGCCGGCTCAGCACGACGGCCCGCTCGATAGCGTTCTCCAGTTCCCGCACATTGCCCGGCCAGGCATGATCGGCCAATCGCTGAATCGCGGCCGGCGTGAAGCCGATGACCCGCCGATTCGCCTCGGCGGCGAACTTTTGCAGAAATGTCTCCGCCAGCGCCGGAATGTCACCCGGGCGGTCACGCAGCGGGGGCAGGTGCAGCGTGACCACGTTGATGCGGTAGAACAAATCTTGTCGGAACGTCCCGGCGGCTACCATTGCCGACAGGTCGGCGTTGCTCGCCAGCACGCTCCTTACGTCCACCTGCCGCGTGACGTCGGAACCGACAGGTTCCAAGCGGCGTTCCTGCAGCACACGCAGCAGCTTCACCTGCATGTGCGGCGGGGCGGAGTTGATCTCGTCGAGAAACAGCGTCCCGCCGTCGGCCGTCACGAATCGGCCAGGCTTGTCGGCCACAGCGCCGGTGAAGCCGCCTTTGACGTGGCCGAAGAGTTCGCTTTCCAGCAGCGCGTCCGGCAACGACCCGCAAGCGACTTCCACGAACGGCCGATCCCGCCGCGGCGAGCGCGCGTGGATTGCCCGGGCCAGCATCGATTTACCCGTTCCGCTTTCGCCCAAGATCAGCACGCTCGTCCGGCTGTCCGCCACCGCTTCGGCCAAGTCGAACACACGCTGCATCTTCGCGTCGCGTCCCACAATTTCTTCCAAACCATCGCGGCGGTCGAGGCGTGAGCGGCGTGTGGACGTATCGACCAGCAGTGCCTGCCTGCGGATCACGCGTTCCAGCACCGTGCGTACGTCTTCATCGGCGAACGGTTTGGTCAGGTAGTCGGCCGCACCGCCGCGTGTCGCCTCTTTGGCCCCGTCGACTGATCCGTACCGGCTTAGTACGACGACCGCCGTCTCCGTCGACCGCCGGCGTAGATCCGATAATGCTTCGGTCGGCCGGATGCCGGGCAGATCCAGGTCCGCCAGCAACACGTCGACTGCGTGATCGGTCAGGGCGGTTTGTGCGTCCGATAAACGGTCGACGGTTCTCACGTCATAACCGTCGCGGCGGAGCAGGCCTGCGAGCGACTCCCGCACAATGCGGTCTTCGTCCAGAATCAACAGGCGGGCGCGGTGGTCGGTATTGGGTCGGATCATGCGTTTGATGCGGGAAAACAACGCCCGCCACGTTCCATCGGCCCGATGATGCCGCCACTCAACATCATTTTCGGACGCGATAAAAAGCCACGATTTTCGTATAGTCCGGTGTCGCGCACGGAAAGGCGTTATGCGAATCGGCGTACCAAAAGAGATCAAATCGGACGAGTACCGCGTCGGCATCATCCCCGCCGGCGTGCAGACCCTGACGGCCGCCGGGCACGAAGTGCTGATCGAAGAAGGGGCCGGCGCGGGCAGCGGATTCGACGACGTCGACTACGTGCAGGCCGGGGCGCGGATGGTCGCGAAGACGACCGACATTTTCGCCTGCGACATGATCATGAAGGTGAAAGAGCCGCAGCCGGGCGAGATCGGGTTGTACCGGCCGGGGCAGATCATCTTCACGTACTTCCACTTCGCCGCCAATGAACCGCTGACGCGCGGCTGCCTCGACAGCCGCATCACCGCCATCGCGTACGAAACGATTCGCGACAAGAAGGGCACGCTGCCGCTGCTGACGCCGATGAGCGAGGTGGCCGGCAAGATGAGCATTCAGGAAGGGGCGAAGTATCTGGAGAAGCCGATGAGCGGCCGGGGCATTCTGCTGGGCGGCGTGCCGGGCGTGCCGCCGGCGCACGTGGTGGTGCTCGGCGGCGGCGTGGTCGGCACAAACGCCGCGAAAGTGGCCGCGGGCCTGGGGGCAAACGTCGTGCTGATGGACGTGAATATCGACCGCCTGCGTTACCTCGACGACGTGATGCCGGCCAACGTCCACACGATTTTCAGCGACCCGCACACGATCCGCCACCACCTGCTCGAGGCCGACCTCGTCGTCGGCGCGGTGCTCATCCCCGGCGCAAAAGCCCCGCGGCTCGTGACGAAAAAAGACTTGAAAGACATGAAGA
>DASVSC010000248.1:0-3642 GCA_036388295.1 Tepidisphaeraceae bacterium
CCAAGGCCCGCGGCTACATACACTCCGCTACAAACTTACGACCTCCCGATTAGCGTGCCGTGCGCCACCACAATTCCAGCATCAGCAGCGCGTACAACCGTTGCCCATGATCGCGGCGGCCGGTGTCGTGTTCTTCCAGCAGGCGTTCGACCACCGCGAACTGAAGCCGCGTGCGGCAGAACCCGTCGGCCGCCTGCAGCGTGTCGTGCAGCATCGAACGTAAGGACGCGCGGAACCAGTCGCCGATGGGCACGGCAAACCCGCTCTTGCGCCGCTTGAACACGAAGCCGGGCAGGTCGCCCGCGAACGCCTCGCGCAGCAATCGCTTCGGCCCGCCGCGAAACAGCTGTGCCTTGCGCAGCGTGGCCGCGTAGGCGAGCACGTCCGGGTCCATGAACGGGCTGCGGACTTCCAGTGCGTGCAGCATGGAGCAGCGGTCCACCTTCGTCAGCAGATCGCCGGGCAAATAGGTCAGCCGGTCGTACGCCAGCGCCGCTTCCACGCGGCCGCCGCAGGGCTCGATGAGCATCGCGTAGAGCAGCATCTGCGTCGCCCCGGTGTCGCGGCCGAACAAGGCGTTCGTCTGTTGCACGTCGAACAGCGACACGTAGCGGTCGTAGCGCTGCGCCGGCGGATCGCCCGCGGCGGCGAGCAGTCGGCCGACGCGCGTGGCTTGCGATTTCGGGTGCCCGCGCTCCAGCCGCCGACCGATCGACGCCAGCGGCCCCAGCGGCGCGCCCGGCAGGCCGATGGCGCGATAGCGGTCGTAGCCGCCGAACAGTTCGTCGCCGCCGTCACCGCTGAGGGCGACCGTCACGTGCTGGCGCGTCTGTCGGCTCAGCCAGTGCGTCGGCAGCGCGCTGGAGTCGCCGAACGGTTCGCCGAAGACCGCCGCCAGTTTCGGCAAATCGTCGGCCAGGTCGGGCGTGACGCGGAACGTCAAATGCTCCGTGCCCAAATACTTCGCGACGGCCTCGGCGTACTGCGTTTCGTCGTAGCGCGGGTCGTCGAAGCCAATGGAAAACGTCCGCACCGGCCCGGCCTTTCGGGCGCACAGGGCCATGACGCTGCTGTCGATGCCGCCGGACAGAAACACGCCCAGCGGCACGTCACTGACGAGCTGCCCGCGCACGGCCTCTTCGATCACGCGCCGCGTCTGCGCCGGCTTGCGTGCCTCCGGTTTCGCCGGCCCACTGGGCGTCAGGCCGAACCACCGCTTGTGTTCGACTTTCTCCGGCATCGGCGGCTCCGGCGCACGCAGCACCAGGCAGCAGCCCGGCTCCAGCTGGCGCGCGCCGCGGTAGATCGTCCGCGGCGACAGCACGTAGCCGTACCGCAGGTAGCCGGCCAGCGCGTCGTCATCGATGCCGCGATCCCAGCCCGGCCATTCGTGCAGCGCCGCCAGTTCCGAAGCGAACGCCATCGACCCCGCGCCCACGCTGAAGTAGAGCGGCTTCTGCCCCATGCGGTCACGGGCCAGCAGCAGCGTCTCGTCGCGCGCGTCCCAGAGCGCGATCGCGAACATCCCGTCCAAGCGTTCCAGCGCAATGGCCGGCCCCCATTCGGCCAGGCAGGCCAGCAACACTTCGGTGTCGCCGGTGGTCTTCCATTCGCGCGGGGGCAGACGCTTTTGCAACTCGCGGAAGTTGTAGATTTCGCCGTTGAAGACGAGGGTGAACCGCTTGTCGGCGGTCGTCATCGGCTGCATGGCCCGCCGGTCGCAATCCAGCACGGCCAGTCGCCGAAAGGCCATTCCCGCGGTCGCCTCCCGCCCGCGCCGCAGCACCACGCTTTCGCCGTCGGGCCCGCGGTGCGCGACGCGCTTGGCCATCGCGCGCAGCACGTTTTCGGTCACCGGCTGCCGCTCGTCCCAACTGATCATGCCCGCGATGCCGCACATGGGGGCGAGTGTAACGGCGAAGCGCGTGCAGTTCCTGTCAGGCTTGGTTACGCGTCGGCGGGCCCGTGCAGTTCAACACGTGATTCATTCGAGGTTACAATGGCACGTATGAGCCTGACGGAACTGGAAGCCGCTGCCGACGCGTTGTCGCGTGAACAAAAGCAGGAACTGTTGCTGTTCCTGGCCGCCCGGCTCCGCGCCGAATCGCCGTCGTTGCCCACGCCGCGATCGTTTTCGCCGGAACAGATTGCCGCCTGGATCGCCGAAGACGAGGCCGACGCGCGGCAAATTGACGTGCCGACGTGAGGCTCTTTCTCGACACCAGCGTGGTGCTGGCGGCATGCGGCTCGGACGCGGGGGCGTCTCGCGCGGTCTGCGAGGCGTCGGCGGCAAACAATTGGGTACTCGTGGTGACGCCATACGTTTGTGACGAAGTGACGCGAAACCTCGATAAGCTCCCGGCCACGGCGACGGACGTCTGGGCGGTGCTGTTACCAAGGCTGGTCGTGATGCCCGACATCTGGACCGTAGACCGGCCCGCGGTGTTCGGGCCGGCGAAGGATCGGCCGATCCTGTTCAGCGCGCTGGCGTGGGCCGACGTGCTATTGACACTGGATCACCATGACTTCGGTGGGCTGCTAGATCAAACTTTCTATGGCTTACCGGTCATCAAACCCGGCCGGTTCCTGCAATCGCATCGTGAGCGATAAACGCCTGCAGCAGCTGTCGGCGGATCGGGTTGATTGACTTCTACCACGTGAACTCGGACGCGAGATGACGCGGCATTGGGGGCGGCCGCTTAAACGACCACTTCAACCGCGCGATCAAATGTCCAGACGGACACCACGGCAGAAAGAACCGACGTCATGCCCGCCACCGATCCACACGCCGCCCTCACCGCCATCGCCGCCCTGCCCGTCGGCCGGTGGGCCGTCGGCGTCAGCGGCGGGGCGGACAGCGTGGCTTTGCTGCGGCTGCTGGCGGGGCGGGGCAATGGCAGTGTCGTCGTTGCGCATCTGAATCATCACCTGCGCAGCGCCGACAGCGACGCCGACGCCGTGTTCGTTCAGCGCCTTGGCGAGCGGCTGAACGTGCCAGTGGAAATCGGCCATCTCGGCGCTTCGAAAGAGATCACCGGCAAATCGGAACATCACGCACGGCAGATCGCCCCGAACAACGCAAATACCGAAACGCCCCGCCCGCCGCGCAACCCGTCCGCCCGCTACCGGGCGGCCCGCTTCGCCTTCTTCGCCGCCGTCGTCGCCCGCCATCGTCTCGACGGCGTCGTGCTCGCCCATCATGCCGACGACCAAGCCGAAACGGTGCTGCTCCAACTGCGGCGCGGACGCGGGCTGGCGTTCCTCGGCGGCATCGCGCCGCACGCGACGATCAACGGCCTGCCGATCCACCGGCCGCTGCTAGGCGTGTCGCGGCAGGCGCTGCGCGATTATCTGTCATCGATCGGTCAGCCGTGGCGCGAAGACGCCAGTAACGCATCGACGAGATACCGCCGAAACGTGCTACGCCAATGGCTGGCCGAGCGGCCGGCGCTGACGCCGATGCTGCTGCGGTTGGCCGACGCGTCGCGGCGGTGGCGGGCGACGCTGGACGTCCGGGCGCCGCGGCTGGACGAATCGTTTTCGTGTGACGCGCTGCGCGTCCCGCCGCCGCTGGCCGAGCATGCCGCTCGGCGGTGGCTGACGGCGCGCGGCGCGCCGCATGACCGCGTGTCGCCCGCCATT
>DASVSC010000249.1:0-4117 GCA_036388295.1 Tepidisphaeraceae bacterium
ACGTCTTCCAGCCATGGCCAATCGGCGGCGGTATTTTTAGCAAAGTGCTGGTGCAGGCGATTGGCGAGCAGATCGCGCATCCGGCGGACGCGCGTGTCGCCGTTGTAGTGCTGCAGGAAGTGGTGCAAACCGATGATCGCAAACGCCCACGCTCTGGGTGAGGTAAACGATTCCACCACCGGCATCGCCCAAAGCACCAGGCGCGAAGCCAAGGCCCGCATTGAGTCATTGACGGACCAGCGAACGGCAGCGCCCAGTGCCCAGATCGCCCGGCCGTGGCTGTCTTCGCTGCCTTGGTCTTCGAGCCAGTTGCGGGCGAAATCCATGAAGTTGCGGAACCGGCCGGTCTGTTCGTTCAGGGCGTGGTGCAGGAACGACATGTACCGGTCCGACAGCCCCAGGGCCGCCGTGTCGCCGCTGCGCCCGGCGTGCATCAGGGCGGCGATCAGGGCGCGGGCGTTGTCGTCGGTACAGTAGCCGTGGCGGCGGTCGGGCGTGCCGTGGATGGCGTGCTGGAAAATGCCGGTGTCGTCGCTCATGCGGGCGACGTGGCTGAAATCGACCTTGATGCTGGTGGTTTCCGGCTGGTCGCCACGCGTCAGGGCGACCGTCGTCCGGCCGTTGCGACGCTGGGCGATACTCTCCTGAATCACTTCCAGGTACTGCCCGGCCACGTCCTGCCAGACCATCGGGCGGGCGTAGTCATACGCGTTCCGGCGGATGGCGTGACGGGCGCTGGGGTTGTCCAGCAAGCCATTGATCTGGGCGGACAGGGCGGTCGGGTCGTTGAACGGGTAGAGCAGCCCGCGGCCGTCCGCCAGCAGCTCTTCGGCGTGCCAGAACGGCGTGCTGACCACGGCCTTGCCGGCCCCGACCGCGTACGCCAGCGTGCCGCTGGTGATCTGGGCGGGGTTGGGGTACGGGATGACGTAGACGTCGGTCACGCCGAGGTACTTCATCAGGTCCGGCGTGGTCACGTACTTGTTGTCGAACCGCACGTGGTTCTGCAATCCCAGCTCGGCGATGAGCTTTTCCAGGCTTTCGCGGTAGCGGTTCCCTTCGTGGCGCAGCACGTGCGGGTGGGTCGCGCCGAGGATGATGTAGAGCACGTCCGGGTGCTTGGCGATCACGGCGGGCAGGGCACGCAAGGCGGTTTCAATGCCCTTGCCCGGGCCGAGCAGGCCGAAGGTGAGCAGCACGCGGCGGCCGACGGTGTTGAACTCGTCGCTGTAGTAGTGCGGGTCGACGAACGGCACGTTCGGAATGCCGTGCGGGATATAAGCAATCTTCTCACGCGGTACGCCCCAGACCGGGCTTTCGAGGATGTCGAGGGCCTTTTCGCTCATCACGACCACGCGGTCGCAAAGCCGCGTAAGTTCCTTCAGCGTGGACTTTTGCGTCGGCGACGGCTCGGTGAGCACCGTGTGCAGCGTGGCGATCAACGGCATGCGCAGGCGGCGGGCGAAGTTCAGCACATGGCTGCCGTCGCGGCCGCCGAAGATGCCGTATTCGTGCTGAATCACGACGGCGTCGATCTGCTGTTCGTTCAGCGTCTCGGCCGCCACCACGTAGTCGCCAGCCCGCTGCTGGTTGATCTGGTAACGCACCTCGGCCGGGTAGGCGTATTTTTCGTGCCCGTCGTCCATGGCCACCACGCCCGCGCCGTCCCCGATGTGTCCGGCCAAGGCGTCGCGCAGGTCTTTCGTGAACGTGGCGATGCCACATTGACGGGGGACGTAGCTGCCAAGAAGCGAGACGGTCTGGATCGGGTGCGAAGCGGGTTGCTTAAAGGCCATGCGATTCCTCCGGACAAGGCGGCGAGGCGGATGTGCGCAGAACCAAGTCCTACGCCAATCCCTTATACCCTGCTGCTGTCTCAGGCGGCAATCGTTAAATCGTGTTCATCGAGCAGGCGTTCGAATGAGGCGGTTGCCCATTTATTCAGCGTAGCTTGCCAAGGAACCTGGAAATGCGGTCAATCCCCTTGTCGATCTGCTCCATTCCCGTAGCGAAACTCAGGCGAACGTGTGAAGGGAACCCGCTGTCATTGCCCGGCACCACGGCGACATGGTCCGACTCCAGCAGGGCCGCGCTGAACGAGACGGCGTCGGAAATCGTTTTGCCGTCGATGCTTCGGCCGAAATATTTGCCGACATTCGGGAAGCAGTAGAACGCCCCCTGCGGCCGAACGCAGTGCACGTCAGGCAGGGCGCTGAGGCGTTCCCACATGTGCTGGCCCCGCTTTTCGAACTGCTGCCGCATCGATTCGATCGCTTCGGCCCCGCGCGGGTCGGTCAGCGCCAGGGCGGCGGGCACCTGCGTGAAGCTGGTGACGTGGCTGGTCGTCTGTCCCTGCAGCTTGTTCATCGCATCAATCACGTCCTTCGGCCCGCCGACGTAGCCGAGGCGCCAGCCGGTCATGGCGAAGCTTTTGGAGTGGCAGTTGAAGGTGAGAGTGCGGTCGAACAGTTCGGGCCGAAGGGCGGCGAAGCTGACGAACTTCAGGCCGCCGTAAACGAGTTTTTCGTAGATTTCGTCGGAGAAAACGACGACCTGCGGGTGCTTGGCGATCACGTCCGCCAGCGCGCCCAGTTCTTCCGGCGAATAGGCGATGCCGCTGGGGTTGCTCGGGCTGTTGATCAGTACGACCTTGGTCTTGGCCGTGATGGCCTCTTCCAGTTGGTCCGGCGTCAGCTTGAACCCCTGCGCCTCGTCGCCCGGCACGATTACCGGCACGCCGCCGGCCAGTTTCACCTGTTCCGGATAGCTGACCCAGAACGGCGACGGGATCAGCACTTCGTCGCCCGGGTCGAGCAGGGCCATGAACGCCAGGTACAAGCAGAACTTCCCGCCCGCGCCGACGGTGATATGCTCCGGCTTGTACGGTAAGCCGTTTTCATTATTGAACTTCTGTGCAATCGCCTGCTTCAGTTCGGGCAGGCAGGGCGTGGGCGTGTACTTGGTCTGCCCCTTATCAAGCGCGGCCTTGGCGGCCTCCTTGATGAACGCGGGCGTATCAAAGTCCGGCTCGCCGGCCCCGAAGCCGATGACGTCCACGCCGGCCTTCTTCAAGGCAGCGGCTTGCGCGGACACCTTCAACGTGATCGATTCGGACACAAGGTTCATTCGCTCGGCGAGTTGCATGGCGTACTCCGATGAAGCCGGCGGCGGGCGGCGGGCGGCCGGCGGCGAAGACAAAAACGATTAATCAGCGACTGATTTTGCTGCCAGCTGCCGGCTGCCCGCCGCCGGCTCCGCTCCCAACGCAAAACAGCCCACCGAGCACGCTCGGCAGGCTGTTCGAGTTCAATAGAAACAGCGGCCCAGCTTAAGCGGCGGTCGCTTTCCACGTGCGGCGGACCGGCTTGACGACCAGGCCCATCTTGATGGCCTTGGCGCTGACCTTGATCCGCGTCACCTGGCCGTTGATGACCGCGCGAACGGTCTGGATGTTGGCCTTGAAGGGGCGGGCGGTGATGCCCGTGCACTTCGTGCCGACGCCGCCGAGGTACTTAGCCTTGCCGCGGTGGGTCTTCTGATTACCGATGTGGGTCTTCTTACCCGTGAAATGACAAACGCGTGGCATAGCAATACCTCTTGGTCAACAAAATCGAGCCGGGCAGTTTAAGCCACCAGCCGGACGATTGCAAGTACCCCTCACGTCGCCCCATCCTCTGCGTCGATTAAGGAGCGACCTTCAGCGTCACCGGACCGTCCTTTTCGTGGATCAGCTGGCTCGTAAGCGTGTAGCCGTCGGCGACGTCGGCCCGGGTGAACGGGCCGTCGCCGAATGGGTCATCGGAGTCCGCCAGGGCCGACGGGCCCTTCGCGGCGATGTCGGCGGCGGTGCGGAGCATCGCGAACTTGGCTTCCGCCATCGCCGAGTTGGGCCGGGCGCGACTGAAGCTCGGGCCGAGGATCTTGGCGAACATGTTCAGTGGCATCTTCGCGACGGCCGCGTCGATATCGCGCTGCAGGTCGGCCGGCAACTGGCCGGGCTTGCCTTTCATGGCGTCGTAGAGCGGGCCCAGGGCGTCGGTCATGGCCTGCGCGACCGGCGACGGCTTTCCTTGGCCGGCTGCGGCGAATTGCTCGGCCAACGTCACTCGGCTGAACG
>DASVSC010000250.1:0-56444 GCA_036388295.1 Tepidisphaeraceae bacterium
CAATGTCGCAAAGTAGGTTACGTTCACGCCACCTACTCTGCTTCTCTACATCTAGTATGCCTGCTAGTCCCCCGCTAGTGGGCCAAGTATCCAAATCTACACTAGAGTAGCCAAAAGCAGGGAGTTTGAGCACATTCCGCAAAAACAGGCGCATAGTTGAGTATGCCTTTTTACCCACTAGCACCCTACGTTTTTGGCCTGTTGAGGGGCGAGTATCCGATTGTGGCCCCGACAGCCCCGGCAGGCCTGAGGGCCGATCGTTCATAAGTCGAGCAAAGATTTTCTCAGGATCGGTCAAAGATTTTTGCTGGCAGCCCCCGCCAGCCCAACGCTCAGGCCTTGAATGGCTCAGGATGGCTCAGTGTTCGGCTCGACCGGCCGGAGCTTCGGCGTGACTGCACGGCGTACCGGCTCGTGGTTGACCACGTTCGCTCGGCTTCGGCGCTGTGCTCAGAAACTCATCGGCGATTGGCCAACTTGCGTGGTCATAAGACACAGCACTCACGCCACCATGAGGCTATGCAAGCTCGTTGGCAGCGGCAGGAGCTTCCATAGTCGCCTGTTGCATTGTCACATTGCTAGACTGATGGCATGACTCGCATTGAAGACGAATATCATCGCACCCTCGTTGCCTTGCTCATCAACACGAACCAGCGTGAATTAGCATCCGCAATGATCGACGGCGGAATTGATTTTATGACTCATGGTGACATCAATAGTGGCCCAACCGGCCTCTACGTTGATGTGCCTGCAAGTGCGTATAGCCTCATCACCGGCAACCACGAGTTACGGGACACGTTGGTTGCCGCCGCTGCAACTGTAGCAGACGGGCGGTTCTCCGATGGCTATGGCAACGTCATCACTGCTGACATCGCTATACGGCTGAAATTGGTTGAAGTAGAAAAAGACTGGCAGGCCGTTGCACGAGAGTTGATTATCAACTTCAAGGGCAACAATCAGGGAGCAGTCAGCAAACTGATGGCAGAGCGCAACAGTCGTCAAATGATTATCTACAACGAGGCACAATACGCCTCACGCTCAGAAGTGAGAATTGCGCAGGAGTTAGAACGTCGCGGTGTGCTGTTCTTTCCGCTAGCGATGGCCATCCGAGCGGAGACGGGGGAAAATTGGAAAGATCATAGAGAAGCTGATTTCCTTGTCTGTGATGACGGCATATGGGGTGTTTTGGAGGTTTGCTACCATCCGGACCGTTACGAACAGGACAAAGAAAAAGATGCTTGGTGGAAGCAATCTGGCATCCTGTGTATAGAGCACTACACGGCTGAACGATGCTTTAATGAGTCAGCAAGAATAGTGACCGAGTTTTTGACTATCTTGTCAAAACACCGCCGTTGAAGACTTATTCAACTAAGCCCCATTGACGGGCCATGTTGCCCAACCGACTCTTGCTCCATGAAACGTATAAAAGTGAGCATCAGGGCAGGCGAGAAAATCCGTGGCATCGTTCGGTTGAGGCAGCGCGATACCGCAATCGTGTTTACATTGACAGACGGTCGTAAGATCGAAGTTGATTTGATGGAAAGCGAGGCAGGCACTCTGCTGCTACGGTCGCACGATGGGGCTGTAACCGTCTCGCCCCGCCATCAAACGCTAGAGGTCACGACGGTCTGAGCTTGCTAGGTCAGCTTCTGTACACGAGCCGCAGCCTGTGCAGCCGTGTTGTTGTAGACGAGCAAAGACGTACGCAACGACTCTTTAGCGATGGCGAACCACTGCACTGCCTGCTGCTCGTTTGGCTTCTTGCCAATTTCGGCCTTAGCAGTCTTGTAGTCGTTTACGGCGGTAGCCAGTTGACCTAGAGCACCGCCTACAAGGTCGTCTAGTTGCTTATCTGTTAAGTCAGCCATGATTTTCCTTTACACGTAGCAGGGCTACGTGCCCTCTTCCATCGCCTCAAACTCGCCATCGGGTGTCAACCGAACGCGGATGGTAACTCGACCGTTAGCCGTATGAACCGTGTGAGTGAGAATCGAAAGGGCGCTCGGGGTGTACGTCTGCCCCGCCGCCTCCTGTCGCACTTTGAGTGCCTGTTGCTCATCCCACCACTGGTTTGCTCGTTCTAGCGTCATGCCGCACCTCCAAAAAAGGAGAGTGATGATAGGCCAGCCAAACAACGTATCGAGGAAGTATTTTAGATCGTCTGCCCTACACTCACCCCTTCCGCGCTCGTCCCTCTCGCTTGGCCTTACGTGCACGCTCAGGGTCGCTCCAATACTGCCGAGCCTTGCTGGCCCGACGTGCAGCCCTGTAAGCCTCTGAGCTTGCGTGGCGCTGTCGATGTCGGGCACTCCTAACGCAAGCCTGCTGGCGTCGTCTTTCGTCCTGTTCTGCTGGGGTTTCGTACGCAAACGTGTACACGCGGGTAAGCAGGGTTTGCGTGGCTGTGGATCGCGTCGTCGATCTTGAAAAACCCGTCGGCCCGTTCCTTTGCTGCGCCCCGGCAGTCGGACCAGAGCGGGCAGCCGGCGCATTCGTGCTCGGGCGGGCAGTGTTCGATCACGTCGAGCAGGCACCAGCGCACCAGCACGCGGCCGGTCTCGACGGCGTCATCGACGAGCTGCCGCATTAGGCCGAACGGCTTGTGCAGCGTGGACAAGGCTTCGATCGAGCCGCGCATCGGCTTCACGCCCGCCTCCTCGTCGCGGTCGGTCATGCCGCGGCTGCGCGTGGTCAGCTGGGCGGCCTCCCAGACCAGCGGGTCGAACAGTTCGATCTCGTCGCAGCGCACCTTCTGCACACGCAAGCCGCGTACGCTGCGCTGGCTTTGCGTCAGCACGGCGGCGGTGGATTTGTTCTTCAGGATTACCTTGCGGGCGGTGGATTTCGGATTGGCGATGATGTCGTCGCCGAGCCGCTCCAGGTGTGGGAGCAAGTGTTCCCACATACGTAGGCTCTGCTCCAGACTGCCGCCGAGGATGCGGACGGCGACGCCGGGCTTGTGCAACAGGTCGAGTAGCGTGACGACGGCGGCGAGGCTGGTTTTCCCGCCGCCGCGCGGGGCCCAGACGATCTGGTCGGCGCTCGGCTCGAAGTAGGCGCGGCAGACGTATTCGAACGGCGCGTTGTGGCCCGGGCAGACCGCTTTGCGCGGAATGTGCAGGCCGGTGTGGGTGACGATCCACGCGTGAAGTGCGTCAGGCGTGAGGCAGGGATCGGAAACGGACATGGCGGGCTCCTGGGTGGGAGAACGGGACGTGAAATGAGCAGGCGGATTGAAGTAGCGGAACGGCGCGGGCTCACTCTCCCAGTGCTCCGGGAAGTGCCGCGGGCGGGTCAGGGTGAGGGCCGCGCGTGAGAACGGCCTAAACATCGAACGGGCGGCGCTCGGCAGATATCACCACGGAGGCACAGAGGCACGGAGAAGAAAGAACAAGGAATGGCCTTTCTTAATCTTCTCCGTGTCTCCGTGCCTCCGTGGTGATATCTGCTCTGCCCACCGGACCGGTTGCCGGGTGCGCCCGACGACGTGAGCGGGTAGGCGCTTCCACATCGTTGGTCGTCGGCCCTCACCCTAACCCTCTCCCGTGGGTACACAGGAGAGGGGACCAGAGGGCGTCGCGTGATCTTGAAGCGTGATCGTGCGCCAGAAGTAGATCGCCTCGTCGCTTGTCAGCGGATCGGCGCGGGTAAAGCCGCTGTGTTCGAACATGGGGTGGGCTCGGCCCATGCGGGCGGCGGCTTCGATGTAGGGCGTGGGGCAGGCGGCGCAGAGGCGGCGGATCAGAGCGCTCGACAGGCCGAGGCTGCGGAACTGCGGGTGCACGATCACGCGGCTGATCGTGCGCAGGTTCACGTTGACCCAACGCAATCTTTGGCCGAACTTCATCGGGCGCAAGCCGAAGACGCGGTGGCGGGTGCGGTTCAGGGCGGACGGGTAGCTTAGGACCGCGACGCCGACCGTGCGGGGCGGGCCGTCGTCGGGCAGCCAGCGGGCGGCGACCACGGCGGCCCACGTGGCGGGACGCAGGCCCACGTAGTGGAAGCGTTCCAGCGCCGCGTAGTCGCCGCGCGTGCCGGGTGTCAGTTCAAGACGGCCGGGAAGGAAATGGGGGCGGTTTTGTGTTATCATGTCTCGCACCAATTCGTGTGTTTGCGTCAGGTCGTGCCATGTCTGAAGAAATCATTTGTCCGGATTGTGGGGGCGTAATCGGCGGCGAGCCGGGCAGCGGCCGCGCCGTTTGCCGCTGCTTCGAGCCGCGTCGCACCGTCGTCGCCCCGCCCGCGCCGCCGTCGGACCCGGTCACAGACCACACGGAGCTGAACCAGAAGCTCTGCCGCATCTGCAGCCGCGATTTGCGCGGGCACCGGCGGCTGAAGGACTCGCGCGGCTACATCTGCCTCGACTGCGACGCCGCCGAGCGCGGCGTGCCGCCGGCGGGCGTGGAGCAGGACCTGAGCCTGATCCCCTGCCCCGAGTGCGGCCGCAAGCTGAAGCCCGAGGGCATCACCACGCTGAACGGCGCGGTGATGTGCAAGCGCTGCGTCGCGGAGTTCAAGGAGCTACGCAAGTACAAGGCCCCGCCGCCCGGCCTGGAGATTCACAAGGAAGCCGAAAAGCAGTCGCTGCGGAACCTGCTGATCCTCGCCGGCGTGCTGATGCTGATCATGCTGCTGGCTTGGCTGGGGTGGATCGGGCAGTAAGTGGCGCGGGCGGTGTCTGGTTTGACGAATGACACCGTGAAGACGCTCATGTGGTGACGCGAGTCGCGGATTCTTTCCGGAACGCTGAGCCCCTTTCGCACGCCCGATCCGCGGTTGCGCCACGGCATCTTGCAATAAGCGATAACCGTCCTAAATGCGCCTCAGACTCCCTCTCCCGGAATGCCGGGAGAGGGAACAAGACGACACGCCGAGGAGGCCAGCCTTTTTCGGTGCGATGAACTGGCGCATCGCCCTTCCGCCGCCGTTCGAGGAATCCGACGCGGCGACGCCGATAGCGCTCCAACGCATCCTTAGCGTTCGACCAGCTGCTCGACGCCGCGTTGTTCGCAGTCGTCCTCCTCGCGCACCGGCTCGCCGGCGATGCGGTAGAGGCCGAAGTCGGCGACGATCGTTCGGTCGGGTGCCAAGGCCAGTCGGAGGTCGTCGTGGCTGGTGGCGACGACGGCGGCGAGGCGCGGGCGGCCGGGGCGGTCGACCAGGCGACGCAAGGCCCGGGCGACCACGCGGGCCGTGACGCGGTCGAGCAGCGCGGCGAACTCATCGATGGCCAGGACGGTGACGGTTTCCTCACCCGTCGGGCCGGGCGGGGCCTTGAGGGCGCGGGCGACGGCCAGGGCCAATCGCAGCCGCCAGCATTGGCCATCGGACAGCTCGGCCGGCGTCTGCAGGTACGTCCACGCCTCGGCCAGGCCGACGCGGCTGAGCAGTTCCAGGGCCATTTCGATGCGCGACCCGCCGGCGCCGCTTTCGAGTTCGTCGCACATGCGGTCGACCACATTGCCGCGGCCCAGCGACAGCTTCGCCGGCTCGATCCAGCGCACGCCGGGCCCGGCGCGGGCCTTCAGGGCGTGCAATAGCCGCGACTTCCCGCCCCCGCTGCCGCCGCCGATCAGCGTGAGCTGCCCCGGCTCCGGCATCGCGGCCCAAACGATGTGGCCCGGCACCGGCTCCGACGGCCGACGCCGCTTCGGGAGCGCGAACAAACGGCGAATGACGTGCGACGCGTGCATAAGGCACCTCGGCAGAAAAAGACGTGAACGGACTCGGACGATTCTGAGGCGCGCACGGGGACCGTACGCCACGGCGCGAGCCGTGAATTCTTCGGAAACGTGACTGACGCCCAAGGGCATCCGCGGCTCGCGCCGTGGCGTCGGGAGCATTTTCGCTTTCGATGTCGTCAGCGTCGGGCGCTCACGCCGCGGGCGACGCCCTGGGCGAAGCGAACGTGATCGGTGACGGCCGAGGCGGACGTGCATCGGGTGCGGGCGATTTCCCGCACGCTCAGGCCGGCGACGCTGTGCAGGAGCGCACTTTCCCGGGCGTCGGCCGGGAGCGGCGTGGTCGGGTCGAGGCAGCAGCGCGCCAGCGGCGTCTGCAGGCGGCTGCGGATCAGTGCCAAGCGCCGCGAAATAGTACCGGCGTTCACGCCGACCGCCTGCCCGATCAGGCGATGGCTCAGGCCGCGCTCGACCATTTCCAGGATCGTCCGGTCCGCCGGGCGGAGGTAGTGCCACGCTTTGGTCGCCCGCAACGTCGCGGGCGATTCGCGTGGCCTGATTTTCTGCGTTTCCAAATCAAAGACCTGCTGCATGGGTCAACTCCGAGAGAGGTTCAACGGCCATTCAACTTCGGTAAATGTTAGGTCTTCGTTCGGGGGCGTCAAGGGAAATATTTCGCAGCGGTATCGCCGTAAATCGGCCGTGGATAAGGTGTTAATAACCTGATGGGTGGTGGGATCGTGCCGGGTAACCGGCGGGCTTTCCCGCTGTGGGAGCGGACGGCTACTGACATTCACGCGGCGGAAGGGCCCACCGATTACCTGGAGAGGGCACGTTTCTGGTGCGACGTGCGCGTGGAAAATCTGACGACCACATTTGTAGAAAAACATGCTATAAAAAAGCCGGCGGACCCGAAGGCCCGCCGGCAGGTGTGTTTGATAAAACGCGGTTCGGCTTACTTGGCCTTGGTGCCGCTTTTCTGGAAGCTGTAGCTGCCGCCGAACTTCTTGGCGAAGCGGTCGAGGCGGCCGGTGGCGTCGATGAAAGTCTGCTTGCCGGTGTAGAACGGGTGGCTGGCGGCAGAGATGTCGACCTTCACGAGCGGGTACTCGTTGCCGTCTTCCCACTTGATGGTGTCACGGCTTTCGATCGTGGAACGCGTGATAAAGCTGGTGCCGGCCGAGATGTCTTGGAACACGACGGGACGGTACGCGGGGTGAACGCCTTTTTTCATGACTCGAAATCCTGATCGGGGGCACCGGCGTGCGTCCGCGCAACACGCGCATACGTCAGCCGGGCCGGACAATCTACCCGACGGCGCGGGTCGGTTCAAGCGGAACTTACGAGTATCGGTCAGTTCAGCGTCAGCCGGTCGTGTTGTTTGACGCGGTGCCAGACGCTCGGGACGTCGATATCGGCCAGCGTGAATTGCGTCGGGGCCCGCAGCGTTCGGGCCGCCAGCGGGTTGCGCAGCACGGCCGGCTCGTATCCCAAAGACCGGGCGGCAGTGGCGACGCGCAGCTCGCAAAACCCGTTGCACCAGTTCGACTGCCGCACCCGCTGCGCGACTGCCGTCAGGGCTTCATCGGACAGCATCATGCCGGCCCAGGGGTTGGTCGCCATGAACGACGCCCGGTAAGCCGCCGGCACGGCGGATCGTTCGCGGTCGTTGAAGAAGTAGAAATCGTCATTGCGGCCCGGCAATTGGATCGACGTGGACGCCACCGCGTCGTTCCAGTTCGGGGCGTACCAATTGGCCAGGGCGGTGTTGCAGTAGACGTCCCACTCCAAAATGACCCACCGCCGCGCCTGAATCGGTCGGCCGGGCCAGGCGATCCAGAGATAGGTTGCCAGGTCGACGTTCCGCCAGACCCAGGCCTTGTCCAAGTCCAACCGGTACCGCCGCCACGCACCGGCCAACCCGCGGCCGCGGAATGCCGGCAACAATCGGCGCCAGCCACGCGTCATGTCGCGCGGGTGGAAGCCGCCGGGAAGGGTCACGCCCCAGTTGCTAAGGGGGACGACCGGGACGCCTGGATTGTAGTGACGCACGCAGGCGAGGTTGTTGCGCGTGGTGGCGTCGTCGGCGTGGTGCAGGAAAATGGCCGCCAGATCGTGCACGAGGACGCTCCGGTTTGCGGTGCGGTCAAAGGGCCCGGGAAGACAGCCGGGCCGGGCCTATTGGGTCGATCGCGTTTGCGATAATCGTCATTTAACGCCACGCCACAATGCCTGTTCCACTTCCTGGTATTTGCCGAACGTCCGCTGCAGGTCGCTCAAAAGGGCATCGAGTTGTTTGCGGTCGACGCCCGGTTCGGCGGCGGCGTCGCGGACCGCGCCGGCGGCATCATTCAACTGTCCGGCCGCGCGGGCGAACTGTCGGGTCGTGTCATACAAGGCCAGGTTGCCGACCTCGGCGGCGCTCGGCTGGTAGAGCAACCGCCACGGGCTGCGGCGGATTTCGGCGCTCGCGCCTTCCAGGTTCATCGCCGTCTCGCGCACGCTGGCCAGAATGTTGTCGATGCGGGCGCGGTTGCGCGTCAGCAGGCCGTGGGCGTCGCCGATCGCGCCGCGTGCGGCCACCATGGCGGCCTTGGCGTCGGCGACGGCCACGCGGGCGTCCTTCACCGTCGCGTACGTCTCGTCGATGAACGCGTCGGCCTTGTCCAGCGAGCGCGGCAGGCGCGTGTTCAGCGTCGCGGTGGCCCGGTTCAGGTTCGCCAACGCGCCGCGGACGTCGGGGGTGGTGCCGTTGAGAAAATCGTTGAAACTCGCGATGGCCCGGCGGGCCTGCGTGGTCGCTGAGTCGGCGTTGGCCGCGAGTTGGTCGTAGCGGTCGTAGGCGGGGCCGACCTTGGCCTGCACGGCGGCGACGAAGCCGCTGATCTCGGGGGCCAGGGCGTAAATGGCGGACATCGGCCCGGGCCTGCCGTCGAGAAGCGTGCCCTCGGCCCACGTGCCGACCCGGCCGAAGTCGGTGACGTTCAGGTTCGCCGCGCCCGTCAGGGCCTGTTCCACGCCGACGGTCGCGTCGGCGTGCAGTTCGTATTTCTTCGGCAGCGTGAAGTCGACCTCCAGATGCGGCGGCTGTCCGCTGACGAATCGCACGGCCTTCACCTGGCCTTGATCGAAACCGCCCACGCGTACCGGGTCGCCCGGCTTCAGGCCGCCCAGGTTTTCCGTCAATTCGAACGCGGCCGTCACGGTGTGCGTCGGCTCGAACCAGCGGCGCGATCCCTGCAGCGCCACCAGCAGTCCCGCTGCCAGCACGACCGCGACGACGATGAATAACCCGGCCTTGACGGCATTTTTGTCGGTGGGCATACGCTTAAATCCTCGGCTCGAGTAGATCGACCACGTAATCGTCGGACAAGCGCCGCTCGGTCAGTGGGCCTTCGGTCAGGCCGTTGATGAACTGTTTCACGAGCGGGTCGTCGCTGGCTTTCATCTCGGCGGGCGTGCCGCTGATGATGAACTTGCCGCGGTCCAGCAGCACCATTCGGTCGGCGATGCGGAAGGCCGAATCCATTTCGTGCGTCACGACCACGCTGGTGACGCCGAGTACTTTGTTGAGCTTGATGATCAGTTCGTCGATTTCCGCGCTCGTCACCGGATCCAGGCCGGCCGACGGTTCGTCGTAGAACAGGATTTGCGGGTCCAGCGCCATCGCCCGCGCCAGGCCGGCGCGTTTCTTCATGCCGCCGCTGATTTCCGACGGCAGCTTCTCGGCGTGTTCGCGCAGGCCGACGAGTTCGAGTTTGATTTTGACGAGGATTTCGATCGTCTGTTCCGGCAAGTCCGTGTGCTCGCGCAGCGGCAGGGCCACGTTTTCGCCGAGGGTCATGCTGTTGTAGAGCGCGCCGCTTTGGAACAGGACGCCGATGGATTTGCGGTAGTCGGCCAGTTCGGTCGGCGAGAGTCCGCAGATGCTGCGGCCGAGGACGTCGATGTTGCCGCCGTCGAGTTCGACGCTGCCGATCATCATGCGGAGCAGGGTCGATTTCCCGCTGCCGCTGCCGCCCATGATGACGAGGGTTTCGCCTTTGAACACGTCGAGCTGCACCTGATCGAGCACGGTGCGCCCGCCGAACCGCTTCGTGGCGGCGATGACTTTGATGGCGGTGTCGGGCATGAACTTCATTTAGCCGCAGATGGACGCAGATGAACGCGGATCAGAACTTAGAACTCGCGGACGACGCGTTTGTACTCGATCGTCGATTTGCCGAAGTTGATCAGAATACAGAGCTTATGGCCGGTCGCCTTTAGGTAATTCAGGCATTGCGCCAAGTGGGCGTTGTCGAGTCCGCTTGCGTGCTTGATTTCAACGAGCACGCTACCTTCAACGACTAAATCGGCAACGTACTGACCGACAAGAATGCCTTTGTAATGCACGTCTAAGGGCACCTGTCCGCGTGCGCCGACGTTGCGGAAGGCCAATTCGGCTAGCAACGCCCGCTCATACACCTTCTCCAAAAATCCCACACCGAGCTCATTGGAAACGGCCATCGCCGCCCCGATGATCTGCCCGCTAATTTCTTTAAATCTGCGTTCATCTGCGTCCATCTGCGGCTACTCCTAAAAGCCAAGGTAATAAAACACGGCCGTGAAGCCGAGATCGATGAACGTCAGCGCCACAATCGTGTAGACCACTGTCTTCGTCGTAGCATCCCCCACGCCCGCTGCGCCGCCGCGGACGGTCATGCCGAGGTGGCAGGCGATCAGGCTCAGGGCGGCGCCGAAGACGGCGCTTTTGAGCAGGCCGCTGGCGAAGTCGCGGGTTTTGACGGCCGTGAACGTCGCGTCCAGGTACGCCTCGGGGCTCAGGCCGAACAGGGTGCTGCAGACGAACAGGCCGCCGGCGACGCCCATCAGGTCGGCGATCACGGCCAGGCAGACCATCATCACCGTTGTGGCCAGCACGCGCGGGACGACCAAGAACCGCACTGGGTCAATGGCACTGCTTTCGAGCGCCTCCAACTCTTCGCTGACTTTCATCGTCCCCAATTCCGCCGCGATGCTGGCGCCGGCGAAGCCGGTCAGCGTGATGGCCGCGACGAGCGGGCCGAGTTCGCGCAGCATGGCGATGCCGATGATGTCGGCGATCTTCTCGACCGCACCGTACTGGCTGAGGATCGGCTGCATCTGCAGCGACAGGATCGCGCCGATGCAGAAGACGACCAGACTGATGATGCCGATGGACTTCACGCCCACGCGCACCATCTGGGCCCACAAGTTCGCTCGCCCGAGGCGTTTGCCGCGGCCGGTGATCAGGCCGGGCTTGGCACGAACGACCGCGTCGCGCAGCAGCAGGCCGATCGCGCCGATGAACTCAACGGTGTAGGCGGCCGTGCGGCCGACGAAGTGGAAGGGGGCGAGGAGGGTCATGGGTGGATTTCGTCAAAAGGACCGTGATGCCTCGGGTTCTCTCTCCCGTGTACTCACGGGTGAGGGCCGGATGGCCGAAGGGTCGCGAATGATTATCGAGCCTCGGCCGCCTGTGTAGGGCGGGCATTGCCCGCCGCCGGGCGGGAACGGCGGGCAGTGCCCGCCCTACGGCAGAGCGTTCGTCCGCCAGGCCTACCCTAACTCCTTTCTCGTGAGTACGAGGGGGAGGGAGCCCGACTTACGCCGCCAGCGCCTCAGCTTCGGTCGCCTTCACCGTGAATATCTGGTCCAGCCGGGCGATTTCCAGCAGGCCTTTCACGCGGCCGGACAGGTTCGTCAGGCAGACTTTCCCGCCGGTCTTACGCAGCTTCTGCAGGGCCTCGACCATTACCGCGATCGCGCTGGAATCCACGTACGGCACCTCGGCCAGGTTCAGCACGAGCTTTTTGATCTTGCCCTTCTGCAGCACGGCCAGGATGTCGGTGCGCAGGTCCGGGCTGCTGTGCAGATCGATTTCGTCCTTCAGACGGAAGACGGCGGTGTCGCCGTCCTGACGGGCGTCGATCACGTGCTTGCTTTGGGTCGAGACGTCGGGCATGGGGTTCACCGTTTGATCTTAGTCATACGCAGCCGCATGCCGTCGGGTTGCGGTTCGAAGCTCAGGCTATCGAGCAGCTTTTTCATGCACGGCAGGCCCAGGCCGCCGGGGCGGAATGTCGCCGGCTGGGCCGGGTCGGGCAGGCTGGCGTCGCACACGTCGGGCACCCGGCCGTTGCCCCAGTCGCGCAGGGTGATGATCGCGTCGCCCTCGGTCACTTCGGCCCGCAGTTCGATCGGCCGGCCGCGTGCGCCTTGATAAGCGTGGCGTATGATATTGGCGAGGGCTTCGTTCACGCACAACCCGAGGTCGGCGACGGCGTCGGCGTGAAAGCCGCTGTCCGCGGCGAAGCGTTCGACGGCATGGCGCGCGCCGGCGATTTCCGCCGGGTCGCTGGTCAGGTTCAGATTCAAAGCGGGTTGGGTCATGGCCGCTGCTCCGCCGACTTTTGCGACTTCAGCCACTGCTGCCACTGTTGAATGGCCGGGCGGCGTGTGGGGGCGTCGTCATAGTAATGATAGCCGAACGTTTCGCCGACCAGACGCCGCAGCCCCTCGATGGCGAAGAACCGCACGGCCGGGTCGTCGTCGTCGAGGGAACGGATCAATTCAGGGACGGCCGACTTCTGATCGGCGGCGACGGCCTGCTTGATCGCTGGGGCTTTGAATGACAAGTCGTCGTCCGCCAGCCCACGCCCGTGCGAGCCGCAGCCGGCGAGCAAGAGAATGACCAACGGCCCGGCGGTCCGCATGGTCCGCTTATCGGCCAATCGAGCGTTCATAGCAAACAAAAGCCCCGAACGTGGATGAGCCGTTCATGCCGCGCACGCATTCCTGGCCCGTTCGGAATCAGAAACGGACGCCAGCGTTAATTCGCATCGAACGCGGCCCAGACGGCGTCCACATTGGCGTTGTGAACCGGGGAAGTGTTGAACGCGTCGGGCAACGCGGCCAGGGGAGTGTCGAACGCCCGGCGGTCGTTCCATGCGGCGTGGCCGTCGCCGTAAAGGACGTTGACGCCGGTTTTGTGTCGCGAATTGAGTCGCACGTTGCTGTTGGCCAGATCGGCGAAAATCGCGCGGTTGCGCATTTCGCTCAGCCGCGGCAGTCGCACGTTCGACGCCGCGACGGCGGCGGGCGTGTCCGGGATGTCGACGACCGGCCGCGTGCCGTACCCGCAGTAGGTCAGCCGCCCCGCGAACGCCGGCGGCGGGCCGGGCGGCCACGGGTTGTCCGGCGTGTCGTACATGTACTTCGGGTTGGTTTCCGACGGACAGAAAAACGTCCGCCCCTGCTTCATCATGCCGTGCGGATAGAACCAGCCGAATAGGACGTAGGCGTGCGTGGCAAAGGCGGGCGGGACACTGGGATTAAGCGCCGCGCCTACGGTGCTGGTGTTGGTGTAGATCATCGAGTTGAACTGCTTGGTCCGCCGGTAGCCGATCGGCACGACGTCTCTGAAGTCCAACGCGTACAGGTGAAACGTCTGGTGCACTTGACGCAGATTCGACAGGCACACCGTGCTTTTAGCGGCCTCACGCGCGCGGCCCAAAGCGGGCAGCAGAATGGCGATCAGCAGCGCAATGATGCCGATGACGACCAGAAGTTCGACAAGCGTGAAAGCGTGGCGTCGCATGTTATTTAGCCGCAGATGAACACAGATCAGACCAAACACAGGCAACGTCAGTTGCTTTTTATCTTATCCGCGTTCATCTGCGTCCATCTGCGGCCCCAAAGTTTTCACATAAATTGCAGCAGGCCCGGCGCAACTCGCCGGGCCTGCTCTCAAACTGGCTTGTGGCCGCTGGTCTTACGCCTCGAGCGCCGTGGCGGGCGTTTCGCGGGGCTTGAGAACGCCGTCTTCGATGATCCGGCGGATCTTGATCAGGGCCTTGTTCTGGATCTGACGGACGCGTTCTTTCGTCACGCCAATGATGCGGCCGACTTCTTCCAGCGTCAGCGGCGTGTCCTGGGCCTGGTTCCAGTTGAACCGTTGACGAATGACCGTCTGCTCAATGTTGCTGAGCTGGGCCAGGTTACGGTCGACGATCTGCTTGAGTTCGTCGACGATGTCTTCCTGGACCGCGTCACGCTTCTTGTCGGACCAATCGCTCTTTTCCTGTTCGGGTTCGAACTCGACCGGGAAACGCATGCGATGACGACTGTGCTTCTGGGCCGTGCGGCTGAAGGCCTTCAGGATGGCTCGGCAGGCGTACGTGCTGAACTTGAAGCCGCGGTCGACGTTGAACTTGTCGACGGCCCGCAAGAGGGCCATGTTGCCTTCGCTGACGATCTCGGCGAAGTCGATGTCGCCGAGGCGGGTGCGCTTGGCCATCGCCAGGACGAGGGCCAGGTTCGTGCGGGTCAGGTATTCGCGGAAGTGTTCCATCTTGTGGTGCCATTCCACGGCCTGCAGGGCGAGGTCTTTAGTCAGGCCGGCCTTCTTGGCCTCTTCCTGGATGCGGGTCAGCTTCACCTTGCAGAAGTTGTACCGCAGGAACATCAGCTTCTCTTCGGGGGCCTTCATCAGCTGCGGCGTTCCGGCGGGCGCTTGGCCGGCGACGTCGTCGCGGGTCGGCTGGTACCAGGCGACCAGCGGCAGGGCCGGCTCTTCTTCGGAGAACAGACGGGCTTCGCAGTCCTTCTCGTGGAAGGGGGGCGAATCCATGAAAGCGTAGTTGCCGGCGAGGATTTCTTCGGCCTGGGCCCGCAGGGCACGGGGGATCGGGGAGAGGCGGGCCTTCTTGGGTGCGGTGAGAGTCGTTGCCATGAGCGTGCTCCGTCCTTCGGAAAAGCGTTCGACTGCCGGGCTTACCGGTCCGCCGTCGCGGGTTAGAATGTCGGACGACGTATTAATGGAATACGCATCCCGGCCGCCGGTGGATGTCCCCTTGGCCGCATCGATCCCGGGCCGGCCGGACCGCTTGGCAGCGGGCTGGCGAGCGGTGGATTGGGGCAAGGTCGGGGTCATGTCGGTCGGCTCTTTCAACGAAGGTAGTTGTATGGCCTGGGAATGAATCATGGCCGTCCGAGCAGTGAAAACCGTTTTATTTTGCAAAATTGAACAAATAGGGGCTCTGTGACTGGCGATCCGACTTTGGCAATGCAACGACTTTATTTCGGCGGCAGCTTTAACCCGCCGCACCTGGCGCACATTCGCTGCTGCGCCGCGGCCGCCGTGGCCATCGGCTTGGGCGGCGTGGTGCTGGTGCCGACGGGCCGGTCGGCTTTGAAAGACGAAGCCGACATTGCCCCCGCCGCCGACCGCCTGGCCATGACGCGCCTCGCCGCCGCCGCGGCAGACGCGGCCGTGCCGTTCGATGTGGACGACCTGGAGATCACCCGCACCGGCACGTCTTACACGGTCGACACCGTTACGGCTTTACGCGCCAAAGGCGTGTCGCCGGTGCATTGGCTGATCGGCGCGGACCAGCTGCTGAATCTGCACCGTTGGCACCGGGTCGAGGCGTTACTGCAATTAGCGCACTTCCACGTCATGTGCCGGCCGGGCTATGAAATAAATTGGACGACGCTCGACGCGCGCGTGCGGGCTTTGCAACGCAATGTGGTGGCGGTGCCGCAGATGGACATCAGCGGGACGGACATCCGCCGGCGGCTGCGCGCGGCCCAATCGATCGAGGGACGGGTCGCCCCGAGCGTCCGAGAATATTTGCTCGACCGGCGGCTATACATTCAGTGAGGCGCGGACAGGCTTTTGTCCGATCGAAACATAATGAGCAAGTTCTCCCTGTTCCTCGTGGCCGCCGTTCTGGCCGGCGGTTGCGCCAAGCGGCCGAAGCCGCAGCCACAGCCCCTGACGGCCCCCACGTCTGGCAATGCCTCAGGCACTGCGTCGGGCACGGTGTCGGTCACGCCGCCGACGCCGTTCGTGCAGGCGCCGCCGCCCGCCGCCACCCGGCCGACGCCCGCGCCGGCCGGCCGGGTGGTGGAAATCATTACGCGTCCGAAGCTGGCGACGCGGCCGTCGACCACTATGGCGGCCGCCACTGCCGCCCGCGCGGGCGACACGGCGATCAACGCCGCGTCGGTCCCCACGCCCGCTTTCACGCTCGATGACGTTAATCGCATCGACACCAGCATCAGCTGCGCGCCGCTCACGCGCTTGCTGGCGATGAAACTCAACAACATTCCGTACCAGGGCTTCGCCGGCTACGGGTCGCTCGATTTCAGCCCCGCCCTGCCGGAAGGCACGAACCCGGACGCGATGACCAACGACGTGCTCAGCCGCGAGCCCAGCGGCACGGCCGGGGCGATCGCACGGCTGACGAAGGGGGAAGTCGACCTGGTGCTGACGCCGCGCCTTCCCCTGCCGGCCGAAACGGCGGCCGCGAAAGAGGCGAAGGTGACCTTTCGCAGCGACCTCGTCGCCACCGAGGCCCTGGTCTTCACGACCAACGTCGCCAGCCCCGTGAACGACCTCAGCCGTGATCAGTTGACGAAGATTTTCACCGCCCAGGCGAAGGCGTGGAAAGACCTCGGCGAGCCGACCGTGCCGCTGACCAGCCCGATCGCCAGCGAGCCGATCACCGTCGCCTACCGCGCCCGTGGCACCGCGAGCGAAGAACTGCTGCGGCAACTGCTGCTGGCGGACAAGCCGATGCCGGAACTGCCCGTCAGCCGTGCGCTCTCGGCCAGCAAACTGGTACTGGACGCCAGCGTGGAAGACCCGCAGACGATCGGCTTCAGCGTGTTCGCCTACGCCAGCAACATGAAGCGCGAAGGCCGGGTGAAAGTGCTGGCCGTCGACGGCATCGTTCCCGAGCCGGCCCGCGTCGCCAGCGGCGAATACCCGCTGACCACGCCCATCTACGTGCTGACCCGCGCCGACCTCGGCGCTGACACGCGGCTCTACAAACTCCGCCAATGGCTCAGCAGCATGAACGGCCAGAAAGTGCTGGCCGAGGCGGGCTATATGCCCGTCAGCAGCGAAGCATGGACGGCAGTCCGGTTGATGGGGAAGTGAAATTGAGGCGTAAGGGGAAAGGCGTAAGGAAGAGGGGACAGCTGATCTTATCCTTACGCCTCTCCCCTTACGCCTCTTGGTATTCCCGCATAATCCGGCCGCTCGCCGGCGTGCTGGGCCCGGTATTCCCACTGGGTCGTGCCGTCGGGGCTGAGCAGGAACAGGGCCGACAGCAGCCATGGATCGCCCAGAGCCGGGCGGGGGCGGCCGGGGATTTGGAGGTGGCCTTTGGCAAGCGCCCGCATGCCGCACGACCAAACCGCCGGGCCGGCCATCGCGCCGATCGACCGGGCCCGGGCGATGTCGAACGCCAGGTACAGGCAGCGGTCCGGGTCGGCGATCGCCTGCGCCTCGGGCCAGCGCGTCGCCAGGAACGCGGCCAGATCTTCTTCCGTGCTTTGCGTCACCAGCAGCACCGGTGGAAAGCCGGGCTCGGCGGACAGGCCGTGCAAATCGGCGACCATTTCCCGGCA
The DNA here is from genome assembly GCA_036388295.1 of Tepidisphaeraceae bacterium. GTDB lineage: Bacteria > Planctomycetota > Phycisphaerae > Tepidisphaerales > Tepidisphaeraceae > RYN-431. The sequence continues at coordinate 17,121 of DASVSC010000250.1, forward strand.
GAACATGCAGCCGAGGTGACGTAGGAACGCCACCAGCGTCCGCGGCGCGGTCAACTGGTCGCCCAGCGTGCCGGGCCGAAGATTCAGTCCGGTTACGGGCTGGTTGAGTGTCAGTCGGTCGATCCGCTCCATGAGGTGCCGCCGGCGGTTGCCCGGGCCGGCGGGTGCGATTATTGTCGCCCCTTGCGGCATGGCGATCAACTTTTATGACATCGCGTACGGTTTCGGCGTCGGCGTGAGCGCGCCGGTGTGGGTCGTGCGCTCCAAGACGCGCCAGAAAGTGCTCGACGCGTTCAAGCAGCGCATGGGCCGCGACGCCCTGACCGGCCGTGTCGCCGAGGGGCCGACGATTATCCTTCACGCCGTCAGCGTCGGCGAACTGAACGCCGCCCGCGGTTTGATCGACGGGCTGCGCCACAAGCACCCCGACCTGCACGTGGTGATCTCCACCACCACGCAGACCGGCCACGAACGCGCCGAAGCGCTGTACGGCAATCGCGCTGACATCACGCTGATCTATTACCCGCTCGATTTCTCTGCCGCCGTCAGCCGCGTGCTGGACACGTTCAAACCGCTGGCCGTGATTCTGATGGAGCTGGAACTGTGGCCGAACTTTATCGTCGCGTGCGAACGGCGCGGCATTCCGGTCATCCTCGCCAACGGGCGCATCACCGGCGGCAGCTACACGAACTTCCGCATCGGCGCGTGGCTGACGCGCCGCATGTTCCGCCGTTTGGCCGCGGTGTGCGCGCAGGAAGAAGTGTACGCCGAACGCTTTCTCACACTGGGCGCTGACCCACTGACGACCAGCGTCACCGGCACGATGAAGTTCGACACGGCCTCGACCACAGTCGACCCGATCGCCGCCGACGCGCTGGCCGCCGAGATCGGTTTGCGCCACCCGCTGTGGGTCGCCGGCAGCACCGGGCCGGGCGAAGAGGAAATCGTGCTGCAAGCGTACGGGGCGCTGCGTGGCGAGTTCCCCGGCCTGCAACTGGCGATCGTGCCGCGCAAGCCCGACCGGTTCGATGAAGTGGCCGCTTTGATCGAGCGCAGCGGCTACACCTGCGTGCGCCGCAGCATGACGGTGGCCGCGGGTGTGAACCCGCGCGAGGATGGTTCCGGAGCAAGTGACGCGTCATCGGACAGCGGGAGCGGTTCGCGCGGGTTCACACCCGCGGCCACGACTGCTTCGCCATCCGCCGTCATTCTGGGTGACACGATGGGCGAGCTGCGGACGTTCTACACGCGCGCCGACGTCGTCTTCGTCGGCCGAACGCTGGTCGATTTGGGCGAGAAGCAGCACGGCAGCGACATGATCGAGCCGTGCGCACTCGGGCGGCCGACGGTGGTCGGGCCGTTTACGCAGAACTTCGCCGAGCCGATGAACGCGCTGCGGCTGGCCGACGGCATTGTTGAAATCAAGACGCCGGCCGAGCTGACCGAGGCGATCGCCAAGCTGCTGCGCCACCCCGGCGACATCGGCTTGCGCGGCCGACAAGTGGTGCAGCGCCAACGCGGCGCGACGGAACGCACGATCGCGGTGATCGAGCCGATCCTGAAGGCACGCTTAACAGCATGACGGCCTCCGGTTCCCTCTCCCGGCCATACCGGGAGAGAACGCCTCACCGTTTCAGGCATTCTTGATCAGCCTTCAATCAGTTTCTTCTTCTTCGCGAACGCCGCGTTGATCGCTTTTCGGCCGGCGGTTTCGAAGAGGATGTCGACGTTTTTCCCGTCGTACCCCTGCACGATGCCGCGGCCGAGCGTTTTGTGGACGATCGTCGAACCCACGGCCCACGCGTCGGCCGCGCGGGGTTCCTCGGCGGCGGCCTTGGCGACGCGTTCCGTGCGGCCGGTGCGGCAGTTGTCGCAGGCGTCGCACGTGTCGGCGGCGGGGGCGTCGAAATAAGCCAGCAGCGTCTGACGGCGGCAGGCGTCGGTTTGGGCGTATCCGCGCATCTGTTCCAGCCGGGCGGCGCGCCAGTCGCGGAAGCGGTCCTGCTGCGCGACGACTTCGTCGGCAATCGTGCCGCTGTCCTCGTCGGCCCGGGCGGGCGTGATCTGGTCGTCCAGGTTGTGTTGGATCGCCCCGACCATTTCCAGCAGCTGCAGCGTCCGTTCGAACTTGCCCCCGCCGCCGATCAATTCGATTAAAGCCTCGCGCGGCGTCGCCGGGTTTTTGCGCACCGCGTCCAGCACGTCGGCGACTTTCTCGGCTTCCAGTTTTGCCGGCGACGACAGTGACTTCTGCAATCCCAGGTCGGCCTCGCGGTACAGCAGCAGCGCCACCGCCGGCTCGCCGTCGCGGCCGGCGCGGCCGAGCTGCTGCATGTAATTGTCGATCGAATCGGGCACGTCGTAGTGAATTACCCAGCGGACGTCCGGCTTGTCTACGCCCATGCCGAAGGCGCTGGTGGCGACGATGATCGGCACGTCGCCGCTCATGAACTCGGTCTGCCGGGCGTCGCGATCGGCTTTATTCATGCCGCCGTGATAAGTGGTGGCGCGCAGGTTGTTGGTCGCCAGCAGTTCCTTCACGGTATCGGTCGCGGCTTGCGTGGCGACGTAGACGATGCCCGCCCCGCCGCTGCCGAGTTCGGCACTAATTTCATGAATGCGCAGCGGCAGCAGCTTTTCCTTCGTTTCCACGTCGGGACAGATTTCGGCCCGCAGATCGATGTTCGGCCGGTCGAAGCCGGTGACATGCACGACGGCGTCGGGAGTGCCGAGCTGATGCAGGATGTCTTCGCGCACCAGCGGCGACGCGGTAGCGGTGAGCGCGAGAACCTGTGGCCGCTGGTGTGAACCCGCGCGGGGACCTTTCCGTTTGGAAGCCTGCCCTGCGGCGGCGGCTTCGCGCGGGTTTACACCGGCGGCTAAATCATCGAGCACTTTTCCGAGACGGCGGTAGTCAGGGCGAAAATCGTGCCCCCATTCGCTGACGCAGTGGGCTTCGTCGACGACGAACAGACCGGGCGGATTTGCTTTCAGTGCAGCGCGCGTCGTTTCGCTCATCAGCTGTTCGGGCGCTAGCAGCACGTACTCCAGCGTGCCGTCCGCCAGGCCGTCGAAGATGCGTTGGCGTTCGGCGGCGCTGGTGTGGCTATTAAGCACGGCCGCGGGCGGCAGGCCGCCGGTTTCCATGTGCAGCACCTGGTCGACCTGCAGCGCGATCAGGGGCGACACGACGACGGTGGCCCCGCCGAGCATGACGCCGGCGATCTGGTAGATGGCCGACTTGCCGCCGCCGGTGGGCATGATCGCCAGCACGTCTCGGCCGGCCAGCAGCGGCGTGAGAATGGCCTCCTGTTCCGGCCGGAGCGTTTCGAAGCCCATTCGCTCCTGGCCCACACGGCGGGCTTCGGCGATGACCTCGGACGGACTGACCTTGGACGTACGGCGACGCGACGGTATCTGCAAAGAGCGAACAGCACTCATGATTGCCCAGACCGTAGGAATGGTGCGCGGGGGCCGTGGGTTCAAAAGGATTCATCGTTTTCTAACAGCGGCTTCGGGTTTTCCCCGTGTCGTGCCGGCGGTTTCCATTTGGCGGACGTAGGAAAAGCGGAATACAACCGCACGGCAGAACACTCAGGGGAATTGGGGATGCATTCACGCCACACACGGCTTACCGGGCTGATGCGAGGTGAGATGTTATCGGCACTCGCGTCCCGGCTCACCCGGAAGGGGTTTCGGTCGATAAAAGCGGCAGACGCCGCGCCACTCTGCGCGTGGCCGCCGATCCGGACTGGGGAACGCCTTATGACCATGTCGCCGACCGCGCCCGCCGCACCCCACGATTCCACGTGGGTCCGATTGCTCCGTCGGCGTGCGGCAAGCGAAGGCGCGTGCGTCGCGTACCGATTTCTGGCCGACGGCGAGGCAGAGACGGCGTCGATCACAGTGGCCGAACTGGACACGCGGGCCCGCGCGATTGCCGCGATGCTGCAGACGCGCACACAGCCGGGCGACCGAGTGATTCTGGCGCACGCGCCGGGGCTGGATTTTATCGCCGCCTTCTTCGGCTGTTTGTACGCCGGCGTCGTCGCCGTGCCGACCTTCCCGCCGCGCACGAACGGCAACGGCCACCGCATGACGGCCCGGGCCCGCGCGATCGTCGACCACGCCGAGCCGAGCGTCGTGCTGACGTGCGCCGCCGACGTCGATCGCATCACAACGGCGTTGGCCGCCAACGTGCCGGTGGTGGGCAGCGATACTGTCGCCACAGACAGTGCCGCTGCGTGGCAGGAGCCGACGATCGGCCCGCAAACGCTGGCCTGTTTGCAGTACACCAGCGGCACGTCCGGCACGCCCAAGGGCGTGATGCTGACGCACGCAGCGCTGCTGGCCAACTGCCAGCAGATCCACGAACGCTTCGAAACGAACAAACAAAGCGTCGGCGTCGTCTGGCTGCCGCCGTACCACGACATGGGTCTCGTCGGCGGCATTCTGGAGCCGCTGTACGTCGGCTTCGATATCGTGCTGATGCCGCCGCAGGCATTCCTGCAGAAGCCGAGCCGCTGGCTAACGGCCGTCAGCCGGTACCGCGCGACCATCACCGGCGGGCCGTGCTTCGCCTTCGGCTTGTGTGCCGCGCAGGTCAGCGACGCCGACGCGGGCAAGCTGGATTTGTCGAGCCTGAAAGTGACGTTCACCGGCGCAGAAACCGTGCGGTCGGACGTGCTGAACAAGTTCGCCGCGAAGTTCGCGGGCAGCGGCTTCGACCCGCGGTCCACGCTCGCCTGCTACGGCATGGCGGAGACGACGCTGATCGTCACCGGCGTGCGGGTCGGCCGCGGTTTGTCGAAAGAAAAGCCCTTGGGCGCGGAGGCCGAACACGTCAGTTGCGGGCCCGTGGTCGCGCCGGCGAAAATCGTCATCGTCGACCCCGCCACGCGCCAGCCGCTGCCGGACGGACGGGTCGGCGAAGTCTGGACGCACGGGCCCAGCGTGGCCGCCGGTTACTGGCAGAACCCGCTCGCCACCGCCACCACCTTTGCCGCGCGTCTGGCCGACGACAGCGGCCCGTTCGTCCGCACGGGCGACCTTGGATTCGTCCGCGACGCCGAACTGTTCGTCACCGGTCGGCTGAAAGAATTGATCATCGTCCGTGGCGTGAACCACGCGCCGCACGAAATCGAACGCACCATCGAAGAGGCGCACGCCGCCGTGCAGGCGCAGGGCGTGGCCGCGTTTTCGATCGATTCCGCCGAGGGCGAAAAGTTGGGCCTGGCGATCGAGCTGCAGCGCAACCAGCGGCACGCCGATCCGGCCGAGTTGGTTGCCGCGGTGCGCACGGCCGTGGCTGAGGCGCACGGGCTGGAGGCGCATCACGTCGTGCTGCTGAAACCCGGCGGCCTGCCGCGCACGCCCAGCGGCAAGGTGCAGCGCAGCGCTTGCCGTGAGGGACTGTTCGACGGCACGCTGGAACCTACGCACGCTTCGGTGTTGGCCGACGCGCCGCCGGCCGCGCCGTTTCTCGCGCCCGACCTGCCGGTGTCGGCGGAAACGGCTGACATTTCCGATTGGCTGGTGGCAGTGCTGGCGTCGGCGCTCAATGCCACGCCCGACCAGATCGACCCGACGCACCCCGTCGGCGGCTACGGCCTCGGCTCGGCCGACGCCGTGGGCTTTGCCGGCACGATCTCCACGCGCCTGGGCATTGACCTGCCGGCCACGACGCTGTGGGATTACCCGACCTTGTCCGAGTTGGCCGCGTACATCAACGAATTGCTGACGGCGACCGCATCGTCGGCCGAGGCGGCATGAGCGGGCTCGGCGCGGACATCCTGTACAACCCGATGCACGCGAGCTACGCCGCCGATCCGTACCCGGCCCTGCACCGATTGCGCGCGGCCGAGCCGGTCCATTTCAGTCCGCTGTTGAAAGTCTGGGTGCTGACGCGTTACGCCGACGTGGTCGCCGCGCTGCGCGCGCCGGAACTGTCGGCCGCGGCGCGCAACTGGGCGGGGTACGAACGTTTTTTCCTCCGGCCGTCGATCGAGCAGAACGTGCTGGACCAGATGTACCAGCGCTGGATGCTGCAGCTGGACGCGCCCGACCACACGCGCTTGCGCGCCCTGACCGGCCGGGCGTTCACGCCGCGTGCGGTGCAGCAGATGCGGCAGACGATCGCCGACGTCGCCGACGCCATGTTGGACCGCGCGGGTGCCGACGGGCGGCTGGACGTGGTGCGCGATTTTTCGTTCCCGCTGCCAGTGACGATCATCAGCAAAATGCTCGGCGTGCCGGCCGAGGACGACGCGCGGGTGCTGGACTGGTCGACGAAGCTGCTGCCGAGCTTCAGCCCGGCGATGTCGCTGGCGACACTGAAGGCAGTGAACACGGCGCTGACGGAGTTCAGGGCCTACTTCGCGGAACTGGTCGAGCGCCGCCGGCGTGAGCCGACGGACGATCTGCTGAGCGACCTGATCGCGGCACGCGACAACGAAGACAAACTAAGCGACGAAGAATTGTTCGCGACGTCGATCCTGCTCACCTTCGCCGGCCACGCCAGCACGGCGCAGGCGATCGCCAATGTCGTTGCGACCGTGGCGACGCGGCCGGACGTGTGGGCGGCGCTGCGGGCGAATCCGCAATGGGTCCCCGCGGCCGTCGAGGAATCGTTGCGCCACGAAAGCCCGCTGCAACTGATTTATCGCACGACGCTGGCGCCGTACGCCGTCGGCGGGCAGACGATTCCGAAGGGCGAAATGGTCTTCCTGATCCTGCCGGCCGCCAACCGCGACCCGGCCCGGTTTTCGGACCCGGACCGTTTCGATATGCACCGCGCGGACAACAAACACGTGGCCTTCGGCTACGGTGGGCATTTCTGCGCCGGCGCGGGTTTGGCCCGGCTGGAAACGCAGGTGGCCATCGAACGGCTGCTGGCGCGGTTTAATGCCGTCGAACTAGACGGGCCGGTGCCGAAGCGGGAAAGCAGTTTGCTGCTGCGCGGGCTGGAGTCGCTGCCGGTGCGACTGCGGGCATAGTCTGTCTGGTTCCCTCTCCCGGTATGGCCGGGAGAGGATTAGGGTGAGGGCTGCGAACGGCGGACGGAATCACCCGAGGCTGGAAATGCCCGGCGACGATCGCGCCTTTAAAAGTTAAATCTGCTGACCGCCGGCCCTCACCCTAACCCTCTCCCGTGAATACAAGGGATAGGGAACCAGAGGCGTGTTACGCACTCGCCGCGCGGGCCACGTTCGCTTGCGGGCGGAACAGTGGCACGGCGGGTTTGGCGGGCGTGGCCGGGTAGACTTTTGCCGGCACGCCGATGGCCGTCGCGCCGCTGGGGACGTCGCAGATGACCAAGCTGTTGGCGGCAATTTTCGCGCCGTCGCCGATTTTGATGCCGCCCAGGATCGTGGCGTAGGCGCCGATGAACACGTCGTTGCCGATGGTCGGGCAGCCGGGGTGCGTGGGGCTGGTGCCGAGCGTCACGCCGTGCATCAGGCCGACGCGCTCGCCGATGACCGCTTCGGGGTGGATCAGCACCATGCCGGGGTGAACGATATGCAGCTGACGGCCGACCTTGGTGGCTTTATCCAGCACTACGCCGGTGATCGTCGGGGCGACGACGCTCAGGACGGCGTAGATTTTGTTCAAAATCTTCCGGAACGGCGACGGCCTCAGGGAATCGACCCACCGGCCGTAGCGGTACAGCGCCATCGCCCAGACCGCGCGGTTGTGCCAGCGTCGGCCGTGGGTGACGTAGTCCCAGTAGAAGGTGGTGCAGGCGCTGCGGAGCGACATTCGTTTTCCTACGCTGTTGATCGGACCGATTCGTAGGGAACTGTAGAGCGAGGGGCTAGGGGATAGGCCTGAAGCGTGAGGGAAGACGACGGGTCCTATCTTCCCTCACGCCTATCCCGTAACCCCTCCCGCCGGCTACCATACCCACCGCGTGGCAGGACGAAAGAAAAAAGGCGGCAATCAGAAGGACCTCACCAGTTCGTACCTCGACGGCGACATGGATGAGGACCGCGTGGAAGCGCAGCAACGCTTCGGCGACAAAACCAAGCACTACCAACGCGACAAGACGATCAAAACCCAGGCCGGCCGCCCGGACGCGGAGATCGACGCCCTGCCCGGCGGCGAAGTCATTCAGGTCCATTCCCTCTACAGCGACGTGCTGACCGACGACGGCACGCAATGGCGCTGCGTGCAGCGCAAAACCCTCGCCCGCGTGAGCGCGACGCAGATGGTGGTCGGCGATTTCGTTCGATTCTCGCCGTCGCCGGAACTGAATGACGTGGCCAAGAACGAAGGCGTGGTGGAGCGTATCGAGCCGCGCCGCACGGTGCTGACCCGGGCCGACAGTTTTAAGCAGCAGGAAAGCCACCCGATCGTCGCCAATGCCGAGCGGATGCTGATCGTCGCCAGCCTGCACTTGCCGGAGGTGAAGTGGGGTCTGATCGACCGCATGGTGATCGCGGCCGAGAGCGGCGGGCTGGAGCCGGTGCTGTGCCTGAACAAAGTCGACACCGCCGAAGGGGACGAAGACCTGGCCGCGGCGCAAATCGTGCTGGACCATTACGCGTCGATGGGCATCACGTCGCTTAAAACGTGCGTGCCGACGGGCTTAGGGCTGGACGAGTTGAAGGACGTGCTGAGCGGCCGGGTGACGGTGCTGGCCGGGCACAGCGGCGTGGGCAAATCGTCGTTGATCCGGGCGATCGAGCCGACGCTGGATCTGCGTGTCGGCGAAATCAGCGCGATCCACAGCAAGGGCATGCACACCACGACGAGCGCCCGCAAGTTCCCCCTCACCTTCGGCGGCCACGTGATCGACACGCCGGGCGTCAAACTCTTCGGCCTCTGGGCCATCACCCGCCAGCGCCTGGCCGAGTTCTTCCCCGACGTCGAAGCCGGCACGGCCCCGGATTGGCGGACCGAGAGCTACGAACGCATCTTGGAATCCCTGCCGCCGCCGGGGTTTGACGAGCAGACGATCGACCCGGACCGCCGCCGGCAAGACCGGCCGCCGGTGGAGGAAGAGGAGCCGCAGATGGACGCGGATGAACGCGGATAAGGGAAGAAGGTTGACCGCCAAGACGCCAAGACGCCAAGAGGCCAAGGCAAAAAGATCCGAAGCGCATTGGCCCTCTCTCTTCTTCCTTGGCCTCTTGGCGTCTTGGCGGTCAACCCAAGTTTTGCCTTGCTTCTTATCTGCGTTCATCCGCGTCCATCTGCGGCCACTCACCTTCGAGTTGCGGATAGACAGTTCGGTCGCAATTCGGTATCATTTACCGTTTCGTTCTGCCGAATTCGTCTACCCGAGGAAGTGTTTGCGTGGCCAAATCCGAGCCTATTGAAGTCGAAGCGACCGTCAGCCTGGCGTTGCCGAACGCCATGTTCAAGCTGAAACTCGACGGCAGCGACAAGGAAATCCTGGGCATCGTCTCGGGCAAAATGCGCAAGCACTTTATCCGCATCCTGCCCGGCGACCGCGTGCGCGTGGAACTGTCGCCCTACGACCTGACCAAGGGCCGTATCGTCTTCCGGCAGAAGTAATTCGCTCGCTCGGGCCGATAAAAGTTCGGCGGGCCCGCTTTAGCGGGCTTGTAAAGGATATCGAAACCCCAGGACGGGACGATTCGCATGGACGCGAACACCACTGCCGGCAGCCCGCGCCTTCTCATCGACGCCCGCGCCCTGGCCACCAACGTCCGCGTCATCCGCCGCGGATTGGCCCCCACGGTGCAAGTCACCGCCGTCATCAAGGCCGACGCCTACGGGCTGGACGCCAAGCTGATCGCGCAGCTGCTCACGCTGATCGAAGAAGACGGCCCGTTCACGAAAGTCGACCGCTACGCCGTCGCCACCGCCGAAGAGGCGGCCGCGCTGGGCACGGTCACCAAGCCGATCATGCTGCTGCGGCCGATTGAGAACGTGTTCCTCGGCCGGCAGCGCGAGGCGCTCGAATACGCCATCCGCCACGGGTGGACGCTGACCCTCTCCAGCCCCGCCGCCGCCGACGACGTGGCCCGCGTGGCCATGCACCTGCAGCAGCGGGCCGACGTGCAGCTGATGCTGGACACCGGCCTCACCCGCTGCGGCTGCCCCGCCGACCGGTTTGACGACCTGGTCGAACGTGTCCTTGCTCACGCCAGCCTGAACCTGGTCGCCGTCTGCACGCATCTGGTCAACGGCGAAGTCGCCGGCGACCCGCTGACGACCCGCCAGCTGCGCCTGTTCGACGCCGCCGTCGCCAACCATCCGATCCTCGACAATGTGCCCAAACACGTCGCCAACAGCGGCGGATTGTTCCTCACGCCACGCAGTCACTACGACGCGGTCCGCCCCGGCCTGAGCCTTTACGGCATCGACCCGACCGGCCGCCCGAACATTGATCGCCCGCTCGTGCCGGTCATGAAATGGACGGCCCCGGTAATGGCCATCCACGACATCGTCCCCGGCCAGGGCGTCGGCTACGGCCATGCCTGGACGGCCCTCGCGCCCACACGCGTCGCCCTGCTGCCGGTCGGCTACGCCGACGGCTACCCGCGCAGCGCCAGCAACCGCGCGATGGCGATGCTGCACAACACGCCCTGCGGCGTCGTCGGCCGGGTGAGTATGGACATGCTCACGATCGACGTCACCCGCGTGCCCGACGTCTGCGTCGGCGACGAAGTCACGCTGGTGGACGCAGACCCGCTCTCCCCCGCCAGCCTGTATGCTCTCTGCCGGGCGACGGACATGATCCCTTACGAAATCCTCACCGGCATCGGCGCCCGCGTCCGCCGCGTGCCCGTCGGCGTCGAGGCCGAAGCGCTGGTCGACTAGCCGGCGGGCCAAGCGACTGAACCACGAAGGATGCGAAGGGCGCGAAGAGAGGCGCGACGCTCAGACGTCGCGCCCACTTCAGCCTCTACAATTTAGAAAAAGTGAATTGCGCGACATCAACCACTAACGCCGGGCCCTCTTCGTGTCCTTCGCGTGCTTCGTGGTTCATCTACTCTTGTCATGACGGACGGGTCCCACGATTCACGCTCACGATAAAGTCGATCTCGACACGCCGCAGGCCAGTGTAATGCCGACACTCGGCGGGCGACTTTGAAGTGAGTCCATGTCCCACGCCGGCCGAGGCGTTGCCTCGGTTTATTTGAGGAACGCCCATGTCCGTCCCGCACGTTCAGACGCTCGAACCGCGCCGCCTGCTCACCGCCCTCGTCGGGGCCGACGTGGGCTGGGGGCGGGACGGCGTTGTCTCTCGCAGTGAACAAAACGTTTATCTCGGCCGGGTCGGGCGGGGGTTTTACACACGCGGAGCGCCGTTCGGCAACGACTACAGAGACGTCAGCTACCGCGTGCAACGGTACAGCGACGCAGGCCGCCTTGCCGCGTCGTTCGTGGTGCCGGGGCGGCGCGACTTCAGCGAGTTCGATGTCGATGACCAGGGCCGCATCTTGGTGACGGGCTTAAGTACGCCGGACGGCAACGCGTTTACCGTCCGCCGCTTTACCGCCGCCGGCCGGGCCGATGCGTCATTCGGCAAGAACGGTGCGGCCACTGGCTTCGGAAGCGGCTATGTGGACTTGGCCACCAATCGCAGCGGCGAGGTTTATCTCATTGGCCAAACCGCCCGCATTGACGGTAAACCCCAACAAGGCTTGATCAGCAAACTCCGGTCCGACGGCACGCCGGACCCGGCCTTCGGCGACGGCGGGACCGTTGTCCTGCCTGGGTCCTTGCCTCAGCTTGGCAGCACGTTCACCCGCATCGACCAATTCGTCGGCATCGACCGGGCCGGCCGCATCTTAGCGGCCACCGGCACCTCAATCGGCCCCAAGGCCAAGTTTGTTGTCACCCGCCTGCTTCCCGACGGCACTTTCGATCGCACCTACGGCCGGGACGGCACTTTTTCTGCAGCGTTCCACGTGGACGTCGATCAAGACGATGCAAGGATTGCCCTCGACAGCCGCGGGCGACTTGTGGTGAGCGAATCGTTCAGCAAGTCCAGCGGCACCGTCGTCGGAAAACGGCTGCGCCGCATCACCGAAGACGGGCAACTCGACAGCAAGTTTGGCATTAAAGGCGACGCCGCCACCACACTGACAGGACAGGATTTCGTGCCGAACTCGTTGATCCTGATGCCCGACGGCACGATCAGCGCGCTGTTGGGCACAAGCTTCTGGCGGCTCGGCGACGACGGCCTGCCGTTGCGTGGCCGCGGGCCGGCGCTGGCGCGGGGTGTCGTGACGGGCCTTGTAGGCGTGACCCGGAACGGCGCGCTGTTCGGCCGAAGTCCCAACTCTCGCGGTGAGACGGTTACCCGCCTCGCTACGCTTGAGCCCGCTGAAGTCGGGCGCAACGGGCGCCTTTATCTTTACGGCGACGACGGCGACGACAGCTTCCGCCTGCGCCGCGGGTCGAGCGACAACGAGTTGTACGTCGACCACAACGGCACACGCGTGGGCGTCTTCCGTGATGTCGTCAGCGTGAACGCCGACCTGCGCGCCGGCGACGACGTGCTGCTGGACCGCTACCTGCCGAACACGCGCGACTTGCCGATGACCGTCAGTGGCGGCGACGGCCGCGATTCGATTTACACCGGGGCTGGCGACGACCAGATCAGCCCCGGCACCGGTGACGACACGGTCTACGCCGGCCCGGGCGACGACTTCGTCAGCAACAGCTTTGTTGTCGCGGTCGCCGACAAAGACGTGTACGACCTCGGTTCCGGTGACGACACCGCCAACGACGTGTACGGCCCGGTTACGGTCTACGGCGGCGCGGGCGACGACACGATCCGCACCGGCGCGGCAGCCGACCGCCTGTACGGCGGCGACGGCGCGGACGAGATGCTGGCCGGCCACGGCAACAACGTCGTCTACGGTGACGCCGGCAACGACCGCATCACGGCGCGCGTCGACAACGACCGCTTGTTCGGCGGCGTCGGCGACGACACCATCGACGCCGGCCGTGGCGACGACCGCGTGTACGGCAACGACTTCGACACGCCCGACGCCCCCACGGCCCGCAACGTGCTCATCGGCGGCGCGGGCGCGGACCGCGTCCGCCGGGAATCGGACGACGACGAACTGGACGGATTCGAGGCCGAACTGACGTGACGATAGGGCTCACGGGCTTCCGGCTGATCGCTGCTCGGAATCAGGTCGAACCCCGAAGCACACGAAGGGCGCGAAGAGATTTTCGACGTGCGGAAGCTGCCAGCGTTTGAGTTATTACATTCAGAGCGGATCGCTCTTCAGAACAGCGGCCACCCAGACGCTACAACGAGATGCGCATGGCTCTAAAATAGTACGAATTGGATGACACCGAAAACGGTCGCAGGGCCCTCTTCGCGCCCTTCGCGTGCTTCGTGGTTCATTTCGACTTGGCGTTACGCTTCCAACCCGCAATCGCCACCACGGCTGCAGGCGCCGGGGCGGTAGCCGGCGGATTCGATGGCGGTCGTCAAGTCTTCGATGTGCACCTTGTCCGGGTCGAACAGCACCGACGCCTGACCGGACAGGAAGTCGACTTCCACTTCGTACACGCCTTCGAAGCGGCCGAGCGCGGACTGGATGGTCAGTTCGCACTGGTGGCTGTGCATGCCGTCGATTCGGATGATGGCCAGTTGGTCTTGCGTCACGTCGTCCGCCAGTCCTGCCGGGTCGAGGGTCGACCCATGATTCAGTTTAAGCCCGCACTGCCTGCCCGGGCAGCAAAGATTCTAGCGTGGCCGCCGTCGGATTGCTTTTTAAGTTGGCAAGCCAATACTTTCGAGCAGTGCCCATGCTCGTGTTAATCGATAACTACGATAGCTTTACCTACAACCTGGTCCAGAAGTTCGGCGAGGTGTCGCCGGGCCTGCGTATTGAGGTCTTCCGCAACGACAAGATCACGGTCGACGCCATCGAAGATCTGAAGCCGACGCACCTGTGCGTGTCGCCCGGCCCCTGCAGCCCGGCGGAAGCGGGCGTCAGCAACGACGTGATCCGGCATTTCGCCCCGAAGATCCCCGTTTTAGGCGTCTGCCTCGGCCATCAGTGCATCGGCCACGTATACGGCGGCGTCGTCGAACGGGCGGGCCGGCTGATGCACGGCAAGACCGACCAGATCCGCCACGACGGCAAGCAGATCTACAGCGGCATGCCCAACCCGTTCACCGCCACGCGCTACCACAGCCTGATCATCCGCCCCGGCACCCTGGCCGCGACGGATTTTGAGGTGACCGCCTGGACCGATCAGGACGAAATCATGGGCGTGCGCCACAAAACGTGGCCGCTGGAAGGCGTGCAATATCACCCTGAAAGCTTCCTCACCGAACAGGGCGAAAAGCTGCTGGCGAACTTCCTGAAGAAGTGACCCGCAACGCATCGAAAGGTGCGCGTTCACGATCTTGTTTTCTCATAGCACGTCCACGTGGTCGGTCGCGTACAATTCCCTAACGATGGCCAAGACCCGCACCCAATTCATCTGCAACGCCTGCGGCTCGATGTCCCCGAGATGGATGGGCAAGTGCCCCGATTGCGGCACGTGGGACAGTCTTGAAGAGTACAAAGCCCCCACCGTCGACAAACACCGCGACACCAAGCAGGGCATCGCCGACTTCGTGAACGGGGCCGAGGCGTTGAAACTCGACGAAATCGACACCCAAAGCATCGCCCGGCTGCCGACAGGCATCCGCGAGTTCGACCGCATTCTCGGCGGCGGCATCGTGCCGGGCAGCGCGACCCTGGTCGGCGGCGAGCCGGGCATCGGCAAGTCGACGCTCTTGCTGCAGATCGCCGGCCGCATCGGCGTCGGGCAGCCGGCTTCGGTGCTCTACGTGACGAGCGAAGAATCCGCCCGCCAAACGAAGCTGCGGGCCGACCGGCTCAGCCTCCAATCCGTCGACCTGCGCGTGCTGGCGGAGACGAATCTGGAACGGATCATCCACCAGATCCAGAAGCACAAGCCGGACGTGGTGATCGTCGATTCGATCCAGATGATCTACAAGCCCGATCTGCCCGCCGCGCCGGGCAGCGTGACGCAGCTGCGCGACTGCTGCATGCAGCTCGTCTACCTGGCCAAGACCACAGGCGTGGCCGTGATCGTTGTCGGGCACGTGACGAAAGCCGGCACGCTTGCGGGGCCGAAGATCATTGAGCACATCGTCGACACCGTCGTCTACTTCGAAGGCGACCGCTTCCATTCGCACCGCATCGTCCGCTGCGTGAAAAACCGCTTCGGCAGCACGCACGAAGTGGGCGTCTTCGAAATGACCGGCGACGGCCTGAAGGAAGTGAGCGACCCGGCCCAGTTGTTCGTCCACCAGCACGGCCAGCCGACCAGCGGCACGCTGCTGACGGCGGCCATGCAGGGCAGCCGCGTGATGGTGCTGGAAGTGCAGGCCCTGACCGCCAGCAGCGTGATCGGGGCCGCGCGCCGCAAGACCAGCGGCGTGAGCAACGACCGCGTGAGCATGATCCTGGCCGTTCTCGAAAAGCGCTGCGAACTGAAGCTGGCGGCCGAAGACGTGTTCGTGAACATCGCCGGCGGCGTGAAGGTCATCGAACCGGCCGCCGATCTGGCCATCGCCCTGGCCATCGCCAGCGCCCACATCAATCGCCCCGTCGCACCGGGCACGCTGGCCCTGGGCGAACTCGGCTTAGGCGGCGAAGTGCGGCCGCTGCCGCACTTGGACGCGCGCTTAAAAGAAGCCAGCCGCCTGGGCGCGAGCCAAGCCATCGTCCCGCCGATGGGCAAAAGCGTGCCGACGCTCAAAGGCATGGCGCTGCATGAAGTGCGGCGCGTGAACCAGGCGCTGGCGGCGTTATAGACATCTTCGCAATGCAACGGTCGGATTCGCCGAAGCTACAAGACTCGGTTATCGCGTGAGGATAGGAACGCCGCGGCTCAAGCGCGTCGGCGGCGTTTAACCAATAAGGCGGCAACGCCGACGACGGCCAAGGCGGTCGGTTCGGGGACTTGGATCAGGAACGATCGGCCGTACGCCGCCGTCGGGCCGGTGCCGTCGGGATCGAACATGCCGACGCCCGCGATGTAGCCGCTGTCAGTGATGGAGTCGGCCTCGATCAGCCGCCAGCCGCTGGTCGGGTCGATCAGGGTGTTCAAGTCGACGGCCACGCCGTCCAGGCCCCACAGCACCGCGATGCCGTCGCTGCTATTCGAGTTCGGGCGCTGCACGCCGACGGCTAGGCCGGCGCTGTTGACGCCTAGGGCCCAGGCCGACGTGGTATCGGTCGGCGTGCCGAGCAGGCCCAGCATTGTCGGGGCCGCTGTGCCGGCGTCCCAACGGACCGGACGCAGGCCGTCGAACCCGGTCGTCTTCGTCGCCACGCGGCCGACGGCGGTTCCCGAGTCGTTAAGATCGAATATTCGGCTGAGGCTGCTGCTCGCGACGGCGTCGGGCGGCAATTCCAGCAACGTCACGCTGCCGTCGGGCGACCAGCGGGTCGGGATCTGCTGAGTCTGAGGGCTGCCGCTATGGATTTCGGTCTGGCCGGCGAGAAAACCGTTCGGGCGGACCCGCGTGATCGTGTCTTCGACGAACCCGTTCGCCGGGGCCGGCGCGTGAGCCAGTTCGGTCAATGCGGTGCCGCCCGCGTTCCAGCGGACGGCGGTCAGGCCGAAATTGCCGCTGATGTTGCTGGATTGCGCGTACGTATAAACTGTACCGTACGTCGTACCGTTGGCGTCGATGCCGGCGGTGTCGCCGCTGTTTTTGTTGGCGGTCTTGCCACCCGGGGCCGAGACGTCCAAGGGCGTCGCGGTCGTGGTGCCGGCCGACCATCGCACTGGGCGGCTGAACGTGCTTGTGAAGAATCCGGTCGAGTCCGCCTCGAAACGGAGAGACGTGCCGACGGCCGTGCCGAGCGGGTCGATCCCGCTGGCGGAGCTTCCGACGGTCGTGCCGCTGATGCCGTTTTCCAGCACCGTCGGCTGCGACGGACTTGCCCAACGCAGGACCTGCTGGGCAGGATTTTGGCCGGTCGAATCGAAACGACTTTGTGTGCCGACGGCCACACCCGCGGCGTTGCTGGCGTTCACGGATGTGTTCGTCCGCGACGTGCCGGGCAATGAGGGCGTGGTAAACTCGGTGAACGTGCCGTTGCCGAATTGAACAGGAACATTATTCGCGGTCGCGCTGCCGGCGTACTTACGCAGGGTCGCCCGGCCGAACCCGTCGAAGGCTGTCGCATCGCCGCGAAAGAAAAAGGGCGAGGCATATGCCTGGTAACCGGTCATGGTCGACGCGTCGTACGTCGGTCCGCCGATGATCGGCACGGCGGCACGGGCGGCGGTGGCGAGCGAAATGAAAGCGATTGCAGCCGGCAGGAAAGTACGGATCACGAAATACCTCAAATATAACAAGCGATGCGCGGGGGCGACTTCATGACCCCACGCCGGAAACATAACACACTTGTGAGTCAGGCGACGCGAAAAACGCGACGGGTTCATTGATCGGCCGCCGTCCGGCGTCGCGCCGCCACGAACCGCAGCAGCGCCAACACCACCACCGCGGCGATCACGCCGATCATGTCGGCGCGCCAGTCCATGACGTCGGCGCTGCGGCCGAAATAGGGCTGCGTGATCTCGTCGGCTGCCGCCCACAGGGCCAGGAGCAGGACGACCGTCAGCGACAGGCCGCGGAACCGTGGCCAGGTCAGGCCGGCGGCGGTGTAGATCAGGGCGGCGTACAGGAAGTAGCCGGCGGTGTGCAGCTTCTTGTCGCCGACTTCCTCAATGATCATGTCGGGCGGCTGCGGCATGTGCGTGAGGCAGACGGCCACCAGCACGTAGAGGGCGACAGTGGCCCAGGCGATCCAAGCGATGCGACGGGACGGACGGCTCATACGGCGGCGACCGGGTCTGGGGTCACGGCGGGCGTTGTCGCTTCGGGGGCTACGTTTGCCGCCGGCCCGTTTGTCATCGGGTCGTTTGTCGTCGGGCCTTCGAAGGCGTCGACCATTTCCCGGGCCAGATTGTGATAGTCGGTCGCGCCGTTGCTGGCGGGGTCGTAGTCGAAGATCGGCTGGCCGAAGCTGGGGCTTTCGGCCAGCTTGATGTTCCGGCGGATGCGCGTTTCGAATACCCGCGCGGTCGACCACGGCAGCGTCTTGCCGGCCGACTGTTCGATGAAGCCCTTCAATTCGGAAATCACTTCGTGGCTGAGCTTGGCCTGGCCGTCGAACATGGTCAGGACGATGCCGCCGACGGTCAGCTTGGGGTTCATCCGCTTTTGCACGAGCTGGACCGTTTCCAGCAGCTTTGCCATGCCTTGCAGGGCCAGGAAGTGCGGCTGCATCGGGATGATCACGCTATCGGCGGCGGCGAGGGCGTTGAGGGTCAGCAGGCCCAGGCTCGGCGGGCAATCGAGGAGGACGTAGTTGAACTTCCCGTCGGCGGCGGCGAGCCGCTTGCGGAGCACCAGTTCCCGGCCCAGGACGCTGACCAGTTCGATTTCCGCGCCGGCCAGGTCAATATCGCTCGGCACCACCGCGACACGGTCGCTGACGATGTGGGCGGCCTGCATCAGCGGCATGTCGTTGACGAGCACGTCATACAGCGACGGATTTTCGGCGGCGGGTTCCAGGCCGTAGGTGAGGGTGAGGTGGGCCTGCGGATCGACGTCGATCAGGCAGACGCTTTTGCCCATCCGGGCCAAGGCGGCCCCGACGTTGACGGTGGTGGTCGTCTTGCCGACGCCGCCCTTTTGATTCATGAACGCGAGGACCCGCATGAGGGGAACATTGTCGGGGGATGAGGGAGGAAAGTCGAGCGATGCGGGTGTCCGCCCCCGCGCGAACAAAACCGGACGGCTTGGCGTAAGTTGCGGCAATGACGCGTCGCATTCCATTGGCCGTGCTTCTGCTGCTGCTTGTGGCGTGGCCGATGACCTACCGCTACACGTCGCTCGGCATCGACAGCGACGCGACCGACGGCTCCGATGTCGTCAGTACCTATTACCGCCTCCGCTGGCCGGGGAATGGCATCATGATGATCGGCTATTTGGTCGAACGTCACCCGCACCGCGGAATGCCGATCGAAGCGTTCGACCTGGGCGGAACCTTTCTAGAGCCGTCCCGGGCCACGCCGGCGGTGAGTCGGGCCAATCGGGTTGGTTTTTGGTTCATCGACGTGGATCCGGACCGTGGCGACGGCTTCTCGCCTATGGCCCCGCACGCCCAGCGGGCCGTACTGATCGGCTTTCCGCACTGGCTGCTGGTGGTGACGGCCAGCGCATGGTGCGCGTTCCGGGGCCGGTTAGCCGGGCGGGGTAAGACGGAAGCGGTCGCCGGGAAGTGAAAAACCAGTGGCGGACGGCTAACGACTTTTCGGGTGAAGCGACGGTGGCTCACCGGTTCGTCTTCTTCAGCCGCTAGCTGTTTGCCGCCCGCCGCTGGTCGATTGGGCAAAAAAAGAAACCTTCCGCCGTGGCAGGGAAGGTTTCGGTCAGAGTGACTTGTATCGGCCGGGCTTTTGCAAGCCCTGGGCCGACGTGTATCGATTGCGGCCGTGACGTTCTAAACGGGTGGTTTGTAGTTGGAGCCACGCAACCCGTTTAGCCAGTCCACGAGATTACTTCTTAGAAGCTTTCTTCGTGGTCTTCTTGGTCGTCTTCTTGGCAGCAGTCGCCTTTTTCGGAGCAGCTTTCTTCGCCATGTGTCAATCACCTCCTTTCACAGTTTCAAAACATAAGGTTGACAATTGGGATAGTCAACGCCTTTTTTGTGGTTCGGTAAAAGTAATTCACTAGATGTAGTGGAGGCGCGGCGCGCGCGGGTGGACGACGCCCGCTACAAACGGCCCAGATTCGCGCCCGTCTCTCCTCATTCATTTCGTCGCAATCGCCGCGCCCGCGTGAGTTTTCGGCATCATTCCGCACTCGCCGCGCGGCCGCGCCGTCGGTAGGATGCGCGCATGGCGAAGCCGGTAGTCTTGGTCGTTCGGGACGGGTGGGGAAAAAATCCGTCGCATCAATGGGATCGCTCCAACGCCGTGCTGCTGGCGAACACGCCGGTCGATGACGCGATTGTCGCCGAGTATCCGTCGACGCTGATCGCCACCAGCGGCTTCGACGTCGGCCTGCCCGAAGGGACGATGGGCAACAGCGAAGTCGGCCACCAGAACCTCGGTGCCGGCCGCATCGTCGACCAGGAATCGGTGCGCATCACCAAGGCCATCCGCACCGGCGACTTTTTCGCCAATGCCGAGCTGAATCGGGCCGTCGACCATGCCGAAAAGCAGGGGACGAAGCTGCACCTGTTCGGCATCGTCAGCGACGCCGGCGTGCACGGCATGCTCGACCATTTGTACGGCCTGCTGGAACTGTGCAAACGCCGGGCGTTCACGAACGTTTTTCTGCACGCCTTCACGGACGGCCGCGATTCGCCGCCGATTTTCGGCTTGAAGTACATCAAAGCGCTCGAAGCGAAGATGGCCGAGCTGGGCGTCGGCCGGATCGCCAGCGTCAGCGGCCGGTTCTGGGCGATGGACCGCGATAACCGCTGGCCGCGCGTCGAGAAGGCATACCGGGCGATCGCCTTGGGCGAAGGCCCCGGCTTCACCAGCGCCACGGCGGCCGTCCAATACTATTACGACCACCCCACCGAGCCCGGCACAAACGGCGACGAGTTCGTCACCCCCAGCATCGTCACCCACGACAACGGCCTGCCCATTGCCACCGTCGGCGACGGCGACGCGGTCATCTTCTACAACTACCGCGGCGACCGCCCGCGCGAACTGACCCGCGCCTTCGTCCAGCCCGACTTCACCGGCTTTGCTCGCCCGAAACAGCTCGACTTGTACTTCGTCACCATGACGGCCTACGAACAGGCCCTGCCGGTGCACGTGGCCTATCCGAAGCTGGGCAAGATGCACAACATCCTGGCCCAGTTCGTGGCCGAGCGGGGGCTGAAGCAGTTCCGCTGTGCTGAAACGGAGAAGTTCCCGCATGTGACCTTCTTCTTCAACGATTACCGCGAAGAACCGTTCCCCGGCGAAGACCGCGGCATCGTCGCCAGCCGGAAGCTGCTGCCCGACGGCACGCCGCTGACGACCTACGACCAACTGCCCGAAATGAGCGCCCACGCCGTGCGCGACACGACCGTAAACGCCATCCTGACCGGCATTTACGATCTGGTCGTGGTGAACTTCGCCAACGGCGATATGGTCGGCCACACCGGCAGCCTGCCGGCGGCGATCAAGGCGTGCGAAGTCGTCGACCAGTGCGTCGGGGCGGTGATCGAGGCGACCCAAAAAATGGGCGGCAGCCTGATCGTCACCGCCGACCACGGCAATGCCGAGCAGATGGTCGACCCACAAACCAACGGCCCGCACACGGCCCACACGACCTACACGGTGGAACTGGTCGTGGTCGACGACCGCTTCAAAGGCCATAAGCTCCGTCCTGAAGGGCGTTTGGCCGACGTCGCCCCGACGCTGCTGCGGATGATGGGCCTGACCCCGCCGGAGGAGATGACGGGGCA
The DNA here is from genome assembly GCA_036388295.1 of Tepidisphaeraceae bacterium. Lineage (GTDB taxonomy): Bacteria > Planctomycetota > Phycisphaerae > Tepidisphaerales > Tepidisphaeraceae > RYN-431. Next base: position 38,570 of record DASVSC010000250.1, read on the forward strand.
GTCCCTGATCGTGTGAGGCTGTGATCGTAAGTCGTTCGGCCGACCGCGATCTTGTTTCGGCCAATTTTACCGGCTGTTTTGCATCCTCACGGCCGTAAGCGTCTGCTAGCGCGTGGGTTGGACTACTTTCTCGGCGGGCCGTGGCCGTACCAAAACCGCCCCAACCGCCACGTGACTTATGGCCGGCGGCCGTCCGACCCGAACGCCGCGTACGACGCGAGGCGGGTAAACCTAAGCCGGCGTTGGTCACCTCCGCCTCCATGTGTTCGTGCCCCGCGTGTTCGTGCCCCGCGTCTTCCCCGGCCGCACGTCCCGGCGGCCGCCATCGTGCGTTGTACCGCCGTGTACGCCGTCTGTCGGCCAAAATCGGTTGAAAATGGCGGCGATCGCTTCGCGCCGAGTAGGTCGAGGCAGAGCCCATCTGCCGACGTCGACCAAAAATAGGCGCAAAAAAACCCCGGGCTTTGCGGAGGGTGTGCAAGCCCGGGGTGGCGGAGGAGGAGGATTGTCGGCAACAACCGGCCCGATGGCCTTGTCACCCTGTTGTTTCAGTCACCCGAACTCATCGGCCCGTTTCCAGGCCCTTCGTTCGCATCAGCGTTTCGCGTTACCGATTACTGATGGATGCATAATACAGGGCAGTCGAGCTTAATCAATAGGCAAGTCCGAAAAAAATTACGCCTTAATACTACGCACACACTGTTTGGAAGTCGTACGGTCTATTCGTCGCTTTGTAAGCACGCGTACTAAACGCTTGAAAAAGCAGTACTTAATCGCACTGCACGACCCACGTTCGGCTGCCGTATAATGGGACGATGTCGAGTCCGATTGTCGTGAAAAAAAGTTCATCAAACCCGCCCATGGAGTGGCCGGACCTGCCGGTGGTCGCCGCCCGTGAGGAGATTGCCGAAGCGATCCGCCATCATCAGGTGGTGGTCGTCTGCGGCGAAACCGGGTCGGGCAAGACCACGCAGTTGCCGAAAATCTGTCTGGACCTCGGCCGGGGCCAGCCGAATCAGCGCGGCGGCGGCCAGATCGGCCACACCCAGCCCCGCCGGCTGGCCGCCCGGACGGTCGCCGAGCGCATCGCCGAGGAACTGCACACGCCGCTCGGCCAGGTCGTCGGCTACAAGATCCGCTTTACCGACGTCAGCCGCCGCGACGTCACGCGCGTCAAGCTGATGACCGACGGCATTCTGCTGGCCGAAACGCGCAACGACCGCGACCTGCGGGCCTACGACACCATCATCATCGACGAGGCCCACGAGCGGTCGCTTAACATCGACTTCCTGCTCGGCTACCTCAAGCGCCTGCTGCCCCGCCGGCCGGACCTGAAGCTGATCCTGACCAGCGCCACCATCGACCCGGAACGCTTCAGCCGGCATTTCAACAACGCGCCGATGATTATGGTCAGCGGCCGAACCTATCCGGTGGAGACGCGCTACTTCCCCCTGGCGGTGGACGAACGCGAAGTCGAGGAATCTTTGGCCGCGGGTGTAAACCCGCGCGAACCCCTCGCCTCCGACGGAACGGATCCCAATCCGGAAAGTGTTTCGCGCGGGTTCACACCTGCGGCCACACGGTCATCTGATTCAACGTCGGACGCCGACCTCACCGAACAGGAAGGCGTCGTCAACGCCGCCCAGTCCCTGATCGCCGAAGGCCGCGGCGACATCCTGGCCTTCCTGCCGACCGAGCGCGACATCCGCGAAACGGCCGAGGCCCTCGTCGCCGCGAATGTGAATGCCGACGTGCTGCCGCTGTTCGGCCGACTCAGCGCCGCCGACCAGCTCAAAGTCTTCCGCCCCGACGGCAAACGACGACGCATCGTGCTGGCAACGAACGTGGCCGAAACCAGCGTCACCGTGCCCGGCATCCATTGCGTGATCGACACCGGCCTGGCCCGCATGAGCCGCTACAGCTCGCGCACGAAGGTGCAGCGGCTGCCGATCGAACCGGTCAGCCAGGCGTCGGCCGACCAGCGCCAGGGCCGCTGCGGCCGCGTCGCGCCGGGCGTCTGCGTGCGGCTGTATTCGGAGAAGGATTATTCCGAACGCCCGCGCTACACCGAACCGGAGATCCTGCGCACGAACCTCGCCAGCGTCATCCTGCAGATGATCTGGCTGCGCCTCGGCCGGATCGAAGACTTCCCGTTCATCGACCCGCCTGACGGACGGCAGATTCGTGACGGCTTGGCGACGCTGCACGAGATCGGCGCGATCGACGAAGAATACAACCTCACGCCGATCGGCCAGCGCCTGGCGCGCCTGCCGGTCGACCCGCGCGTCGGCCGAATGATCGTCGGCGGGCAGGACGAAGATTGCGTCGAAGACGTGCTGGTGATCGCCGCCGCCCTGTCGACGCAGGACGTGCGCGAACGGCCGAGCGACCAACAGGACGCGGCCGACCAGTCGCACGCGAAGTTCCGTGACGAACAAAGCGACTTCATCACGATCCTCAAACTCTGGCGCGCCCTGCGGCAGAAGCAGGCGGAGCTGTCGAGCAGCGCGTTCCGTCGCTGGTGCCGGGCGAACTTCGTCAGTTACCTGCGCTTCCGTGAATGGACGGACGTGCACGCGCAGTTGCGCGAACTCGGCGACAATGTCGTCGGCCACGCCCGCCGCCCGCGCAACGCCGACCGCAGCCAGGCGATTCGGCCGGTGGCGCAGGACGTCGACCCGTTCCCGCCGCCCGTGCGCGACGCCGTCCACCGCGCCCTGCTCGGCGGCCTGCTCGGCAACATCGCCTTCAAAGCCGACCAGGCCAGCTACACCGGCGCGCGCGGCACGAAGCTGGGCGTCTGGCCCGGCAGCACGCTGTTCAAAAGCCGCCCGCCCTGGATCATGTCCGCCGAGCTGATCGAAACCACGCGGCTGTACGCCCGCACCGTCGCGCCGATCAAACCGGAATGGATCGAGCGGGCCGCGAAGCACCTCGTCAAACGCAGCTACACCGATCCGCACTGGGTGAAGCAGAACGCTCACGTGCACGCGTTCGAAAAGGTGATGCTGTACGGCCTGATCCTGGTGCCGCGCCGCAGCGTGCATTACGGCCCGGTCGATCCGGTGCAGAGCCGGCAGATTTTCATTCACCACGCCCTCGTGCTCGGCGAAATGGGCACCGACCACCCGGCCATTCTCGCCAACCGGCAGCGCATCGCGGAGATCAGCCGCTGGCAGGAAAAGCTGCGCCGCCGTGACCTGCTGAGCGATGGCGACACGCGCTTCGCGTTCTTCGACAAGGTCGTGCCGCCGCAGGTGTTCAGCGGGCCGACGTTCACTGCGTGGACGCGTCGCGGCCAAGGCAGCAATTCGCACGAGTTGGAGATGACCGACGAAGCGCTGTTCCGCGCGGGCGTGCTGGCGGATTTGTCCGGTTCCCTCTCCCGGTATGGCCGGGAGAGGGCTAGGGTGAGGGCTGCCGACGAAGGACCTCAAAGCGCGGTAGCCGGGCTGACGTTCGATGCCGCCCCGTCGAAGCCCTCACCCCAACCCTCTCCCGGCCATACCGGGAGAGGGAGTGAAGAGGTCGCCGCGGTTAGGGAGTGGATGAATGCCGACTTCCCCGACACATTTACCGTCGCCGGCGTGAAGCTGCCGCTCGAATACCACTTCGAGCCCGGCGAAGACCACGACGGCGTCACGCTCGTCGTCCCGCTGACGCTGCTCCCGCAGGTGCGCGACGAGCGGGCCGAATGGCTGGTGCCGGGGCTGGTGCAGGCGAAAATCGACACGCTGATTCGGTCGCTGCCGAAGCGGCTGCGCACGCTGTTCGTGCCCGTGAACGAAACGGCGACGACGGTGGCGAACCGCCTGGGTTCGTTCGGCATCGGGTCGTTCGACGATCAGGTGGCGGGCATCCTTTGGAAGCTGCGCGGCGAAGCCGTCACGCGTGCGGATTTCCAGGCCGAGAATATTCCGCCGAACCTGCGGCTGAACGTGCGCGTGATCGATTCCGCCGGCGTGAAACTCGCCGAAGGCCGCGACCTGGCCGAACTGCGGGCGAAGCTGAACCAGCAGGTGGCCGAAAGCATCACCAGCCTGGCCGACGCGCGCTTCAATCGCGACGACCTGAAACGTTGGGACTTCGGCGACTTGCCGTCGCGCGTCGAAGTCGACCAGAACGGCATCAAGCTCTACGGCTACCCGGCCCTGGTTGAAACGGGCGACAAGGTCGCGCTGCGCCTGCTCGACAGCCAGCAAACCGCCGACCGCCTGATGCCTTTCGGCCTGCGGCGATTGTTCATGATCGAAACCGCGCGGGAACTGAAACAGACGCTGCGCGATCTGCCCGACCTCGAAGCCTTACGGCTCAACTATCGTCCGTTCGGATCGGGCGATGAACTGATGGAAGACCTCGCCGTCGTCACGGCCGACCGGGCGTTTTTCACCGGCGAGGCGCACGCGCCCGGCCTGCCGGTGCCCAGCGCGGTCGTCTCATCGGCCGGCGTCCGTACCCAGGCCGCCTTTGCCGCCCGGGCCGGTGAAGCGTGGGGCCGCTTGTACGAAACCAGCCGCCACCTCGGCCGGCTGCTGACGGACGTTCTGAATCGCCACCGCACGCTGGTCACGCTGCTGCACCGCGACTTCGCCCCGCTGCTGGTCGACAATGTCGACGACATGCGGCAACAACTCACACGCCTGCTGCCCAAGCGTTTTCTCAGCGTGCTGCCGGGCGAGAAACTGGAACAGCTGCCGCGTTATTTGCGTGGGGTCGACGTGCGCCTGACCAAGCTCACCAACGCCGGCCTCAGCCGCGACCTGACCGGCATGAACACGCTGCGCCCGCTGCAGCGGCAGTACGACGACCGCGTTCGCGCCCACGCCCGCCGCGGCGTCGTCGACCCGGCGTTGGAAGACTATCGCTGGCTGCTGGAGGAGCTGCGCATCTCGCTGTTCGCCCAAGAAATTAAAGCGGCCGTGCCAGTGTCGCCACGGCGATTGGAAGAGGCGTGGAAGCTGGTCCGCGTCGTTTGAAGAGGCGGATCAAACACGAAGACGCGAAGGCACGAAGATCAACTCGGCGGCGTTCGAGTACGTGGCACTTCTAATTTCCTGTAAGAAAAAGCATCTGAAACTCGTTGCGTACCAAAAGACGCCGAGTTGATCTTCGCGCCTTCGCGCCTTCGTGTTTAATCTGCTTCTTCACCGCGGCGGCGATGTCGCCGGATAGATATTCGTGAGCGGCCACAGTTCCGGGTATCGGCGAACCAACTCGCTTAGCGGTGCGAGGGCCGTCGCGTCGGCGTAGCGGGCGGCGGCCTCGGCGGGGCGATTCAACTGATGCAGCGCGATGGCGGCCAGGGCGTGGGCGTTGGCGATGCGGTGGCCCAGGCCGGTGCGGAGCATCGGCAACTGGGCTTCGAAATGGTCGACGGCTTCGCCGAGGTGGCCGGTTTTGACGTCGCGGTACAGTTCCAGCAGCCGCAGGCCGGCTAGGGCGCCGGCGTCGGGGCCGGCGGTGAGGGTTAAGTCGAACTGCTTCATTTCCGCCGCCACGCCGCCGCGGTCGAGCAGGCGACGCAATTCGTTGATGGCCCGGTCGGCGTCGAACAAATGGTCGGCCCGCAGCATTTCGTTCGCCCGCGCGGTCCGGACGGCCGCCCCGCCGGGGCCGGCCAGGCCTTCGGTTTCGATCAATTCGGTGTAAACCGCGATGGCGTCGTCGGTGCGGCCGAGGCGCGACAGCAGGCCGCCCAGCATGAGCATGGCGCGCAAGCGGTTTTCGGTCGCCCGCATCGCCCGCGACATCAGGCCGTGCAGCAGCGGGACGGCTTCATCGGTACGGCGCAGGGCCAGCAGCGCCTCGACGTGATCGAGCGCCGCGTTCTCACGCCGCAGGGCCGCCCCGGCCAGGGTTAAGAAGATGCTGCCGCCGAGCGTGGCGATCAGGGCCGCCGACTGCAGCGCCGCCGCGTTCAGGCCCAGCAGAATGCCGACGAGCGTGACGCACCAGACCGCCAGAATGGCCCGTCCGGCCTGACGAATCGTCGGCTTCGGGCGGCTGGTGTCCATCAGGCCGCTGACGTCGCCGAGCGGGTGCGCGGGGGCGACGGGGGCGGGGACGGCGGGAATGGGGGCGGTCGCGTCGGCCAAAGCGCCAGACTCTACCGCGTTTGTCCGCACCCGGCCACGGTGCTACGATGCGACCCGGGAACCGACCGCCCGCCCCGGCCCACTGGCCCGGCGGGCCCAAGTCTGAAGGAGATCGCGATGCAACTCATTGAAGCCGTCATTAAGCCCCAAAAACTCGACGACGTGAAAAACGCCCTCGGCGAAGTCGGCATCCTGGGCGCCACCGCCAGCGAAGTAAAAGGCTTCGGCCGCCAGGCCGGCCACACCGAGCGTTACCGCGGCGCCAAGATGGACATCGGCTTCGTGCCGAAGGTCTTGCTGACGGTCGTCGTGAAGGACGCCGAGGTGCAGATCGCCGTCGACGCGATCGTCAAGGCCGCCCGCACCGGCGAAGTCGGCGACGGCAAGATCTTCGTCTCGCCCGTCAGCCAGGTCATCCGCATCCGCACCGGCGAACGCGACGAAGCGGCGCTGTAAGCTTTTCAGCCCCATTTAACCTCCGTTCGAGCCCGGCTTCGTCTGGCTCGAACGGTTTCCTGCGCGCACGAATAAATTCGTTGCGACGGGGTCGCCCGCATCACCGCGCGCCCTTATTTGCCCACAGTTAGCGACTTCGCTTGCGAAGTGTCTCTGAAAAGAACCCTTCGCAAGCGAAGTCGCTAACGGCACGCGGTCCCTTTCTTTCGAACGATTTTCGTCGGCGCGTACTCCAATTGGGACGGCATCAGTACGCCACTGTAAATCTCAAACCTCTTCTCGAAAGCCCGCTCCGTGGCTTTGCAAAGCGGGCGGCAGCGGTAAACTGTGGGAATCGAACGGCGGACAGGACGCATGAAAATATCGTTGAACGGAATCGAACCCAGCGGCGTTGTGAAGCTCGTCGGCGAAGGCACCATCACCTCCGCCGATTTCAGCGTGGACGGGAAAAACCCCATCGAAACCGTGCTCGGCCCGGCGTGGGCGAGCTTCCGCGTGCTGCTGGACATGGGCCAGGTCAGCTACATCGACTCCAGCGCCATCGGCTGGCTGATCGGCACCCAGAAAACGTTCCGCGAAAAAGGCGGCAGCTTCGCCGTCTACCAGGTGCAGCCGGCCGTCAAGCAGGTGCTGGATTTGCTGAAGGTCGGCCGCGTGGTGCCGCTGTGTGAGAACGAACTGACCGCCCGCACGGCGGTGGGGGCGTGAGAGGGAGTTGATCGGTTGATGCGTTGATGGGTTGATCAGTGGCCGTCCAACGCACGAAGCACTCTTCGAACGTCGAGCGGCCACTGATCCACCCATCAACGCATCAACCGATCAACCCGTTTATCAAGGAATGATATGACCCAAGTCGCCCGCCCGCTCATGATTGACGTCAGCAAGCTGCCCCCGGAGAAGGCCATCGCCCGGCTCATCGAGCACGCCGTGGACATGGGGGCGAGCGATTTGTTCATCGTGCACAACGAACAGCACGTCGCCGTGCTGGTGCGTCACCTGGGCCTGATGATGCCCATCAGCACCGAATCGACCGAAAGCGGCCGCCGCATTCTCACCCACGTCCGCAACATGGCGGGCATGGACGTCAACGACCGCCGCCGCCCCGCCGACGGCCGCTGGATCTACAAGCCCGACGACGGCGACAGCGTCGATCTGCGCATCAACACCATTCCGACTATGTACGGCGAGGACATGGCCATTCGCCTGCTGGTGCGCAACCACGCCCTGCTCAGCCTCGACCGCATCGGCATGGGCCCGCACCAGCTGATGGCCTTCAAGCAGATGATCAGCGGCCCCAGCGGCCTGGTCCTCATCACCGGCCCCACCGGTTCGGGGAAAACCAACACGCTCTACGCCAGCCTGATGCATCTGAACGACGGCAAGAAGAAGATCAACACGATCGAAGACCCGATCGAGTACGCCGTCGAAGGCCTGCGGCAAAGCCAGGTCAGCCCGGTCATCCCGCTCTCGTTCCCGGAAATGCTCCGCAGCATCCTGCGGCAGAGCCCGGACGTGATCATGATCGGCGAAATCCGCGACGAAGAAACCGCCCGCACCGCCGTTCACGCCGCCAACAGCGGCATCCTGGTGCTGGCCACCATTCACTCACCGACCGCCGCCGCCGGCATCCAATCCATGCGCGGCCTCGGCGTGCCGAACCATTTCCTGTCGGTCGCCCTACGCGGCATCGTCAGCCAGCGCCTGCTGCGCACGCTCGACCCGGACAACCGTCTGGAGTTCGACATCAGCGGCGCGCCCGAGACGTTCGAAGAAATTCAGTCGCACCTGCTGCCCGGTGAAGGGACCAAGCTGTACGCCCCGCGCCCCGCCGAGAGCAACCAGATGACCGGCTACACCGGCCGCACCGGCGTGTTCGAAATTATGCCGCTCAGCCGCGAGCTGCGTTCGATGATCGCCGACGGCAAAACGGCCCGCGACATCCGCGACAAGGCCATCGCCGACGGCATGCTGGAGTTCCGCCACGCCGCCCTGCTGAAGGTGGCCCGCGGGCTGAGCAGCACGGAAGAAGTTTTCCGCGTCATCCCGACGGAAGTGCTGCTGTTGGACGAGTAAAATACAACGCCACGAGCGGCCTCTGGTTCCCTCTCCCTTGTACTCACGGGAGAGGGTTAGGGTGAGGGCCGAGCGTGAGCAACTTTACAATCGGCCCTCACCCTAACCCTCTCCCGGAGTACCGGGAGAGGGAACCAGAGGGGTGGCATTGAAATCGCCAATGTCCGATCACCCTGACTCATCTTCGCCAACCGAACCGACCGGCGACCACGACGTCCCGCCCGTGGTCACAAAGGTCGACGCCGCCCTCGCCGTCCGCCTTGCCTGGCGGGGCGTCTGGTCCGCCAGGCTCGCGCGGTACGGCCTGCTCTGCCTCGCGATCGCCGGTTTTCTTCTGGCCAAAGAGCCGACGCTGCCGGCCGGTATGGGGCTGCTGTTCGCGACGGCGGCGGCGTGGGTGGTGCTGATCACGCGCACCGCGCGCAACCAACAAGACCTGATCCGCGTGCCCGCCTGGATCGAGGCCGGGCAACTCGACCGGGCTGACGGTGCGACGATGCGGGCGCTCGGCCGGTTCAGTGTCGCCGGGCGGCCGCGTGTGCAGTCGCTGCGGTTCCTGGCCACGTCGCTGAACGCCCGGCAGCGCCACGACGACGCCCGCCGCGTGGCGACCGCGGCCCTGGGCTACCGCCAGCCGAAGCCGGCCGCCGACACGCTGCAGTTGATCATTGCCGAAAGCGCGCTGGCTACCGGGGACGTGGTCGCGGCGCACGCGGCGTTGTCACAGGTCGTCGCGCCGCTCCCGCTGCGCGATTCGCTCAAGCTGCTGGAACTGCAGACGGATTACTGCGTTCGCGTCGGCGCCTGGCCGCACGCCGTGCACGATTTGCCGGCCAAGGTCGAGATGAGCGAACTGCTGCCCGCCGACGCCAGCGCCGCCGTCCAGGCGATGCTGGCCCTGGCCGCCCGGCGGTTGGGACAGACGAACTGGTCCGACTGGCTGGTCCGCCGCGCGACGTTGCTGACGGACATTCCCACGCTCGTGCGCCGCCGGCCGGTGTTGGCGGAGTTGTTCGGCGACGCCTCGGCTTAGAGCGTCGTCGCGGCGCACGTCAAGCAACGCGGGATCCGTCTGGGTGCCACGGTTTGTACTCAAGCCGTGTCTGCTTCGTCGGAAGACACGGCTTGAGTACAAACCGTGGCACCCAGCGCAGCCGTTCCATCCACGATGATCTGCGTCAGTTCTCCTCTCCCGTTGCACTTAACGGAAGAGGAGACCGACGCTCTGCCGTAGGGCGGGCACTGCCCGCCGTTTCCGCCCGGCGGCGGGCAGTGCCCGCCCTACAAAGCCGGCAGCGTGCCACAGGTTGGCTCACCGACCTGTGGCACCCAACACAAACAGATGAGACACACTGCCGTATCGAATATTCCCATTCCTATGGGACGCGACCACGCCGTCAAAAATCCTTGCATTTTTTCGCCGCCAATCGGACATCAGGGTGTCGCACAGAAGGCACCTGACCATGAAGACCGCAGAACGACCCTCCGTCCAGTCCCTTGAAGCCCGTCGCCTGATGGCCGCTGCGGCCTTAGTCACGTCCACGTCGGCTTACGCCGGTGGCACGATGCTGAAGATCAGCGGCACCCTCGCCAACGACACGATCACCCTCAGCTACAACGGGTCTGCCTACACGCTTAAATCGGCGGCCGGGTTTACCAAGGTGCTGCCGGGCGACTTCACTGCCATTCAAATCAAGGCCGGTAAAGGCAACGACCGCGTGACGGTCGATGCGTCGGTCACCGCCAGCGTCTTCCTCTACGGCGAAGACGGCAACGACACCCTGCGCGGCGGGTCGGGCGACGACAGTATCTACAGCGGCGCCGGTTCCAACTGGCTGTACGGCGAAAGCGGCCGCGACACCCTGGTCAGCGTCGGCGGCAACACCAACGACGGCCTGACCGGCGGCGGCGGCGAAGACTTCTTCTGGCTCGACAACAAGACCACCGAGCGCCTGTTCGACGCCAATTCGGCTGAAAAAGTGCGATCCGTCAACCGCATCAATGCCTTCGAAACCAGCCGCTTCACCACCGGCACGAAGCGCACCGAAGCGGTCACCAACCAGTTGCTCGGCCAGCGGTTCCGTGACCCGGACCTGACGAGCAAAACCTACGTCTACAAACGCTTCGACAACCGCCCCCTGTTCAGCGCCGACGGCCCCGGCGCCGACGACGTGCGGCAAGGCCAGGTCGGCGACTGTTACTTTCTGTCGACCGTCGCCGGCGTGGCCGATGTGACGCCCGACGTGATCCGCAGCATGATGGTCGACCTCGGCGACGGCACCTACGGCGTGCGCTTCAAGGCCAAGGGCGTCGACAAGTTCTACCGCGTCGACAACGACCTGGCCGTCTACAACAAGACCAGCACCGCCCCCGCGTACGCCGCTTTGGGACAAGGTGGGTCAATGTGGGTGGCCGTTGCGGAAAAGGCGTTCGCCTACGCCCGCCGCACGCAGGGCACGTATGCCAGCTTGAACAGTGGCTGGATGACCGAAGCGTATAACGCCATCGGCGCCAAGGCCGAGCAGACGATGTGGAACAGTGACGCCGACTCCGCGGACGAGTACCTGGACTGGGTCCAGAGCCGCCTCGACGCCGGTGACGTCGTGACCCTGGCCTGCTTCTCCAACAGCGAGCAGCTGAACCTGGTCGGCGGGCACGCGTACACGGTCGACCGCGTCGAAACCGCGGGCGACGGCACCCGCCAGCTCGTGATCCGCAATCCCTGGGGCGTCGACGGTTATTACGCCGCCCAGGACGGCCAGAACGACGGCTATGTCACGCTGAACGCCAATGCCGCGTTCACGGCGATCGACGCCTTCGTCAGTGCCCGGGTCGCCTAAGACGATTCACGGCCCGGCCCGCCGCAACGGGCTGATGCCGACAACAGTTGATTCTGCGCGACGAGCCCCGGCGGCGTAGCCGGGGCTCGATCGTTTGTGGATTTTGTTCGATGATAGCGCCATGACCGACACCCGCGCCGTATGGGACCGCATCGCCGGATTCTGGGACGATCATCTGAAAGAAGGCAACGACTTCCAGCGCCTGCTGATCATGCCCGCTACCGACCGGCTGCTGGACGAATCGCTCGGCGACATGCGTGGCCGTCGGGTGCTGGACGCCTGCTGCGGCAACGGCAACTACGCCCGGCGGCTGGCGAGCCGCGGTGCGAAGGTGACGGCCTTCGACGGCAGCGGCGTCTTCATCGAACGCGCCCGCCAACGAACGCCCGCGACGCTGGCGATCGGTTACCACGTCACCGACGCGACCGACGAAGCAGCCCTGCTCGGTCTGGCGACGGGCGGGCCGTTCGACGCGATCGTCTGCTCAATGGCCCTGATGGATCTGAGCGACATCGGCCCGCTGCTGCGCGCGGGGCGGCAACTGCTTGCGCCCGGGGGCGTGTTCGTCTGGTCGGTCTGCCATCCCTGTTTCAACGCCACCTCCACCCGCATGACGGCCGAACTGGTTACGGCGTCCGACGGTCGAATCGCGCAACGGTTCGGCGTGGCGACCGAGACGTACCTCACGCCGCGCGAAGAGCCGAGCGAAGGGATCCTCAATCAGCCCGAACCGCACCCGATGTTCCACCGGCCGCTGGGCTTGCTGCTGCGCGACTGCTTCGCCGCCGGTTATGTAGTGGACGCGCTGGAGGAGCCCGCCTTCCCGGCCGGGACGGCGGCGCGCAGCGCGTTTTCCTGGGCCAAACGCCCGGAGATTCCGCCGGCGCTGGTGGTTCGCCTGCGCGCGTGAGGCGGCACCGTTCCCTCGCCGCGCCGTGAGACGCGAGAGGGAACTGTGCCCGTAACTCAGTGTTAGACCGTGCGCGGCCGACGCGGCGCGATGTTACCGGCGCTTCTTCGTCGTTTTCCCTTCGGCCATCCGTTGCAGGATCATTGTGGCAATGTCCTGCTTCAACGCCTCGGGGTACAGGCCCAGGATGGCCGCCTGCACCGTGTCGGGCTGCATGGCGAACCATTCGGTCAGTTTCGACGTCACCGCGATCTGCGTGATGCCGAGTTCGTCGGAAATCTTCAACAATCGGTCTTTGGCCTCGGCCGTGAGTTGGATACGAAAGACGGCTCGCTTTTTCATGTGCCTATCCTTTTTGCTGTGCGTTGCTCGTTGCGACCCCAAACCGTCACACCGCCTGAACAGGCGTCCCGTCTCGTCTCACTATACGTAGGACGCGGGCGGGCGATATTAAGGACTTCCCCGACCGCGTCTGTGGTACGCCGCCGGATCGCAGTCGGATGATCATTCGGTGCGGCCTATATCTGTCGCCGGATCGCACACGAGGGCCGCGCGCACAAGGGCGGCCACGCTGTCGACCTGCATCTTCCGCATCACGTTGCCCCGGTGCACTTCGATCGTCTTTTCGCTCAATTCGAGCTTCGACGCGATTTGCTTGTTCGCCAGGCCCGCCACCACGGCGTCCATCACCTGCTTTTCACGGGGTGAAAGATTGGCATGTCGCTGCCGCACGCCGTCGCCGTCGGCGCGGCGGGCGGCCTGACGGCAGTCCCATTCGACCACCCTGCGGATCGACTCGGCCAGCACGTCAATAGGGACCGGCTTTTCGAAGAAATCGAACGCCGCCTGCTTCATCGCCAGGACGGCCGACGGGATGTCGCTCTTCCCGCTGACCATGATGACCGGCAACAGGATGCCCCGGTCTTGCAGCTCGGCCTGCAGCTGTAGGCCGTCCATGCCGTCCATCCGGAGGTCCAGCACGAGGCAGCCGCGGTCAGCGGGGGTGACGACCGCCAGCAGGGCTTCGCCGGCGGCGAATTGCTGAGACCGCAGGCCGGCCAACGCCGCGGCGCCGGCGGCGAACGCCGCGGCGACCGGGTCATCATCGACCACGAAGACCGTCGGGACTGGTGCTGCGTCAGTCGACATGGGATTAAATTACTTTAACACAATTTCTCCACGGACGTCGATTCATTCGGCCACACACCCGTCTGGCCCGGCTCGACTAAATCGCTTAACGTGCGCCCGCATGGCATGGCTGGGCGGTGTTCTGATCGGGCTGCTGGCCGGCCTGGCGGTGGCGGGCATCGGGGGCGGGCTGCTGCTGCGCCGGTTGGCCGTCGCCCGCGAACGCCTCCGCCAGGCCGACCGTCTGGCCGAACTGGGCACACTGACGGCCGGGCTGGCGCACGAAATCAAAAATCCCCTGTCCACGGTCCAACTGAACCTGCAGTTGATGCGGGAAGACCTCGGCCCCGACGCCCCGCCGCGGGTGACCAACCGCTTGGCTACCGTCACCCGCGAAGCCGTTCGTTTGGGGGCCATTCTGGACGATTTCCTCCGCTACGCCGGCCGTTTGGAGCTGCAGCGGGAATGGATCGATTTGAACGATTTGCTGGCCGATCTGGTCGATTTTTTAGCCCCGCAGGCCGCTTTGACGCGTGTTCAGCTCCGCCAAGCCCCTCCGGCCGGGCCGCTGCGGGCGTGCGTCGACCCGCGTCTGATCAAGCAGGCCCTGCTGAACCTGATGCTCAACGCCCTGCAGCTGATGCCCAACGGCGGCGAATTGATCGTCGCCAGCGCTGTCGAAGGCGACGCCAAGACCGGCCACGCCGTCCTGAGCATCACCGACACCGGCCCCGGCATCAGCCCGGCCGACCAAGCCAAAGTCTTCGACGCCTACTTCAGCAAACGCCGCGGCGGCACGGGTTTAGGCCTGGCCATGACCCAGCGCATCGCCCGGGAACACGGCGGCCGGGTGACGCTGGCGAGTGCAGTCGGCAAAGGCTCGCGCTTCAGCGTCGTTCTGCCCCTGCAGCCGAACGGGCCATGCGTAACGAGCTAATCGCGGGGCATCATCCGTTCATCCGCATATTCGGATGGATCAGCCGCCGCTTGTGTGATACGATCGACACGCTTTACCCTCAATAACCTATGGCCGCACGTAAACCCTTCTTCGATCTGGTCCGCGAACGCGTCGTCGTCCTCGACGGCGCGATGGGCTCCAACCTGCAGCAGCGCACCTTCGATCTGGAGAAGGATTGGCTGGGGCAGGAAAACATTTCCGAAGTCCTGAACTTCACCCGCCCGGAGGTGATTCAGGAAATCCACGAACTGTTCCTGGCCGTCGGCTGCGACGCCGTCGAAACGAACACGTTCGGCGCGAACAAAATCGTCATGGCCGAAGCGGACATGGCCGACCGCGTTTATGAAAACAACGTCGCCGCCTGCCACATCGCCCGGGCGGCCTGCGACAAGTACGAAACGCCGGACTCGCCCAAATACGTCGTCGGCGCGCTCGGCGGCGGCACCAAATTGCTCAGCCTCGGCATGACCGACTGGGCCACCGCCGAAGAGAGTTACTACGAACAAATCCGCGGCCTGATCGACGGCGGCGCGGACGTGCTGCTGTTCGAGACGCAGCAGGATTTACTCATCATCAAAAGCGCCCTCGTCGCCGCCGAGCGCGCGATGACTGACTGCGGCCGCCGGCTCGACATCGTCATCCAGGCGTCGATGGACCAGGACAACGGCAACCAGATGCTCACCGGCTCTGACGCCACCGCGCTGGTGGCCGCGATCGCGCCGTACGAGCAGGTCAAAGCCCTCGGCCTGAACTGCGCGTTCGGCCCGATCGAATTGATGGACAGCGTTCGCACGATCGCCAACACTTGGCCCCGCTACGTCAGCTGTCTGCCGAACGCCGGCATGCCGATCATGATCGACGGCCGCGCCCGCTTCCCGATGACGCCGCCCGACTTCGCCAAGGGCATCAGCCGCATGGTGAACGAGTTCGGCGTCGGCATCGTCGGCGGCTGCTGCGGGACGATGCCCGAACACCTGAAAGCGGTGGTCGACGAACTCCAGAGAGCCGCCGGGCTCCGCCCCGCTTCCCACACGACGCGCACTGTCGCCGCGAAGGACCAAGTCTCCTCGCTCTACAGCGCCGAAGACATCCGCCAGGACAAGAGCTATCTGATCGTCGCCGAGCGCACGAACACCAACGGCAGCCGTCAGTTCAAGCGCCTGCTGCAGGAAGGGGACATCGACGGCCTGGTCAGCATGGCGCGCGACGAAGTGCGCGACGGCAGCCACATGCTCGATTTGTGCGTCGACTTCGTCGGCCGCGACGGCGTGGCGGATATGAAGACCGTCGCCAGCAAATACGTCGTCAGCGTGCACAGCCCGCTGATGATCGATTCCACCGACCCGCGTGTGCTGGAAGCCGGCCTGCAACTGGCGGGCGGACGCTGCGCGATCAACTCGATGAACCTGGAAGAGGGCGAAGAAAAGCTCGGCCAGATCTGTCAGCTGGCCAAGAAGTACGGGGCGGCCGTGGTGGCCGGCACGATCGACGAAGACAAAGAAAACGCGATGGCCCGCACGCGCGAGCGCAAGCTGGCGATCGCGCAGCGCATCCGCGACATCAGCGTCAATCAGCACGGCTTGCGCGACGGCGACCTGATGTTCGACCCGCTGGTCCTCCCGATCAGCACCGGCATCGAAGAAGACCGCCGCAATGCGATGGAAACGATCGAAGGCACACGCCTGATCAGCCAGCACCTGCCCGACTGCCACACGGTCGTCGGCCTGAGCAACGTCAGCTTCGGCCTGAAGCCGACGGCGCGCGTGGTGCTCAACAGCGCGTTCCTGCACGAACTGCGCGAGGCCGGCCTGACGGGCGCGATCGTCCACGCGAGCAAGATCCTGCCCAAGAACCGCATTCCCGAACAGCAGTGGAATGCCGCGCTCGATTTGATCTACGACCGCCGCCGCGAGGGCGTCAATGGCGGCGAGCCGTTCGACCCACTGACCGCCTACATTGAGCTGTTTCCAGACGCCGGTGCCGAACTGACCGTCAAAAAGGCCGACCCGTTCGAAGGCCTGAGCGTCGAAGACGCGCTCAAGAAGCACATCATCGACGGTGAAAAGCGTGGCCTGACGGACCGCCTCACCGAGGCGATGAAAACGCACCCGCCGCTGAAGATCATCAACGACATTCTGTTGGACGGCATGAAGGTCGTCGGCGACCTGTTCGGCCGCGGTGAAATGCAGCTGCCGTTCGTTCTGCAAAGTGCCGAAACGATGAAGGCGTCGGTCGCGCACCTCGAGCCGTTCATGGAAAAAGCCGAAGGCTCCAGCAAGGGCAAAATCGTCCTCGCCACCGTGCGCGGCGACGTGCACGACATCGGCAAGAACCTGGTCGACATCATCCTCAGCAACAACGGCTACACGGTCTACAACCTCGGCATCAAGCAGCCGGTGGCGGACATTCTGAAAGCGGCCGAGGAAAAGAAGGCCGACGCCGTCGGCATGAGCGGCTTGCTCGTCAAATCCGTTGCGGTGATGAGGGAGAACCTCGAAGAGATGAACGCCCGCGGCGTGACGGTGCCCGTGCTGCTCGGCGGCGCGGCCCTGACGCGCGACTACGCCGAAGACGACCTCGCCAGCCTGTACGGCGGCCCGCTGCTATATTGCCGCGACGCTTTCGACGGCCTAAAGGTGATGGACAGCATCGCCGGTAACAAAATCGCCGAATACGTCGGCGAGCAGCAAGCGCGTGCCGCCAAGCGTAAAACGCAGCGTGCGAACGCCGTGAAGCCCAAAGACACGACGGCCGCGAATGTGGCCGCGGTGGCCAAAGACAACCCGGTGCCGACGCCGCCCTTCTGGGGCCGCCGCGTGGTGACGGGCATCAAGCCGGGCAGCGTCTTCTCGTTCATCAACGAAACCGCGCTCTTCACCGGCCAATGGGGCTTCAAGCGCAAGGGGATGGAAGAGGACGCGTACGAGCGTTTCCTCGACGATAAAGCCCGGCCGGTGTTCGAAGACCTGAAGCGCCGCGCGAATGCCGAAGGATTCATCGACCCGAAGGTGGTCTACGGCTACTTCCCCGTGCAGGCCGACGGCGACGATTTGGTCGTCTACGACCCGACGCCGTTCATCCCCGGCCACGAAGTGCACGGGGCGGCCAATGCGCAGATGGCCAAGGAAATGGCGCCGGCCGTCAGCATGGTGCCCAGTGAAACCCCGAAGGAACTGCTGCGTTTCGGCTTCCCGCGTCAAAGCGGTCGGCGGCTGCTGTGCATTAGCGATTTCTACCGCACCGTCAGCAGCGGCCAGTACGACGTGCTGGCGCTGCAGCTCGTCACGGTCGGCGATAAATCGACCGAATTGGCCGAGGCGCTGCGCGCGGAAAACTGTTACCAGGATTACCTCTACCTACACGGCTTCGGCGTCGAGTGTGCCGAGGCCCTTGCGGAGTTCTGGCACAAGCGCAT
>DASVSC010000251.1:0-21908 GCA_036388295.1 Tepidisphaeraceae bacterium
CGTCTTTTTTCCGGCCGGTGATGTGGAGGAAACCCTTCGCGTCGATCATGCCCAGGTCGCCGGTGCGGAAATAGCCGTCGGCCGTCAGGGCCTTGGCGGTTTCGTCCGGCAGGTTGTGGTAGCCCTTCATGATCATCGGGCCGCGCAGCAGCACTTCACCGGTCTGGCCGACGGGCACTTCCTGGTCGTTATCGTCCAGGAACTTCACTTCCGCGCCGGGGATGGGTTGGCCGACGCTGCCAGCTTCGTAGTCGTCCGGGGTGTTGAAGGCGATCGGGCCGATGGTTTCGGTCAGGCCGTACCCTTCCATCAGGCGCACGCCGAAGCGCTGCAGGAAGCCCTCGCGGATCTGGCCCGGCAGCGGCTCGCCGCCGCTGAGGCAGACGTAGACTTTCTGAAAATCCTCCGGCGTCGCGTCCTTCAAGCGGGCGAGCGCGCCGTACATGCTCGGCACGCCGGTGAGCACGCTGACGTTGTGTTCGCGCATCGCCTTCAGCGTGGCGGCCGGGCTGAAGCGGGCGATGTAGACGGCCTTCGCGCCCAGCGTGGTCGGGGCCAGCATCGTCGCCAGCATTCCCGTCGAATGGAACAGCGGGATGATGCCGAGGAACGTGTGTTCGCCCAGCAGGCGCGCTTTTTTGATGCACGCTTCGACGTCGCTCTGCAGATTGCCTTGGGTGAGGCAGACGCCTTTGGGCAGGCCGCTCGTGCCGCTGGTGTAGAGGATGGTGGCGGTGTCGGCGGCGGCGGGCGTGGGAATTTCGAACGGCCCGGGCGGCGGCAGCTGGCCGCTGAGCTGGGCCATGTCGATCACGTTCACGCCGCTGCCTTCCAGGCGGCCCGCCAGGAACGGGATCGTCAGCACCGTGTCGATGCCGCTGTCCTTGAGGATGTGTCCGACTTCTTTCGGGCCGAGCAGGAAGTTGATCGGCACGGCGATTTTGCCGCTCATCAGTGTGCCGTAGAAGCCGGCTACGAATGCGGCCCCGGCGGGCAGCAGCAGGCCGACGGTGTCGCGCTGCGTCTTTTGTTTGAGCAGCGCGCCGATGCCGAAGGCCATCCCGGCCAGCGTGCGAGTCGGGTATGATCCTGAATCGTCGACAATGGCCACGCGGCCGGGGTCGGCCTGGGCGTTTCGAAGCAGTGCGTCCAGCAACATAATAATATTCCTCCGGGTAGCGGCGGATCATCTTACGACGCGAGGCAAGGATGCGAAACGGATCGACGCGGCTCCTCTTTACTCCCGCAGTGGGCGTCCTGTCGCTGCTGGCGGGCTGCCAGGCGAACACCGGCAAGGGCGACGAACTGGAACTGGGGCACGCGGCGGTGCAGCGGCGGGAATACGCCGAGGCCCAGTCGCACCTGGACGCCTACCTGAAAAAAAACCCGAACGGCCCGCGGTCGGCCGAGGCGTATTACCTCAAGGGCCACGCCCTGCAGGACGCCCGCAGCGACGACATGACCGAAGCCCAAAGCCGCTTGCAGCAAGCGCGACTGGCCTACATCGAGGCGCTGAAAGTCGGCACCACCGACCGCGGCCTTGAGGGGCTGATTCGCGCGTCCTTGGCCGACGTGGCGTTCTGGCAGGAAGATTACAAAACCGCCGCCGAGCAAGGTACCACCGCGTACGGGCAACTGGAGGACGCGAACGTGCGCGCCATGAGCCTGTACCGCGCCGGCCTGAGCCAACAGCGGCTCGGCCGGTTCGACGACGGCGACAAAACACTGGCCGTGGTCGCAAAAGACCATCCGGGCACGGCGGCGGCGCAGCGCGCCAAGCAGCGCATGGGCGTGCGCGGGTTCACCGTCCGCATCCCGTTCAACAATGCCACAGCCGCGAACGCGGCGGTGGCAGCGCTGACAAGCCAGGGCTTCGCCATCGCCCCGCCCCCCGCCGGCCAGACGAGCGTCGACGTCGGCCCTTTTTCCGACTACGCCCAGGCCAGCGCCGCACGCGGCCGGCTGAACACGCAGTACCCGAAGGCGGCCGTGGTGCCCTGAACGTAAACTGTTCCATTCGGAGACGTAGGCCACACTCCACGTGCGTTGCCCCTACACGCCGAAATCGGCGCAAAAAGCGGCACGGTCCTGCCGAACCGTGCCGCTTCACAACATCATTGGATCGGCTGACGGGTCAGCCGTCGGATTTACTTCATCGCCGGCTTCGGGATCAGCACGGTGTCGACCCAGTGGATCACGCCGTTGCTGGCGATGACGTCGGTCTTGATGACCTTCGCGTCATTGATCATCACGCTGCCGCCTTCGGCCTTGACCATCAGCGGCGCGCCGCCGGCGGTGCTGAGCGACATGGTCTTCACGTCAGCGGCCTTGATCGCCGTGCCCGCGTGCACGTGGTACAGCAGGATCGCCTTGAGCTTTTCCTTGTTCTCCGGCTTGAGCAGTTCTTCGACGGTGCCCTTGGGCAGCTTCTCGAAGGCCGCGTTCGTCGGGGCGAACACGGTGAACGGGCCGGTGCCCTTGAGCGTGTCGACCAGGCCGGCGGCCTTGATCGCGGCCACGACTGTGGTCACTTCCGTCATGCCGGGGCCCGTGGCGGTGTCAATGATGTCCTTGGTCGACGACGTCGAATCGGACATGCCCTGGGCATTGGCGAACGGCACGGTCGCGAATGCGCCGAAAGCGACGAGCGACAACGCGGCACAGGCCAGCTTAGTGCGGGTGGAACGAAACATATCAGACTCCTTCGGGGAATAGACCTCTCCGCCCGCACGGTCACGTCGACCGAGGCCGGGCCGTGAGTCGCGGCAGGGTTGCCGTGGGACTCACTGCATCTGACTACGAAGACCCCAAACTGGTTGGATTGTTAATTATTGTTTATGCAATCTCAGGCGGGCGGACGCCCTCGGCCGATAGAGGACTTGCCGAAGCGGGTTTTGATTGCGTCGAGTGTGCCATCAATTTTCCGCTGCTTCTCCGACTGCGGCTGCGTGAACAGGCCGAGCTGCGCCTGGCGGCTCAGCGTCGTGGCCTGCATGCCGATCAGACGCACGGGCTGGAAATCGTCGCGTGCCCAGGCGTCGAACAAACCGACCGCCGCATCGTAGAGGTCGGTTGTGGTGTCGACCGGGTTCGTAAATGTTTTAGACCTTGTGATAGTTTTGAAATCACCGAACCGGATCTTGACGGTAAGTCCGCCGGCGAACAGTTTGTGACGCCGCAGCCGCAGGCCGACGGCTTCGGCTTGTTCGAGGAGAACGGAGCGGACGGCGTCGGTTTCGATCAAATTGGTGCCGAATGTTTCTTCGTGGCCGATCGATTTGGCCTGCTCGTCGCTTTCGACAGGCCGGTCGTCGATGCCGTGAATCAGCTCGCGCACGCGGCGGCCCCAGCTGCCGAGGTGCTGGTCGAACCATTCAGGACTTCGGCCACGTAAGTCGCCGATCGTTCGAACGCCCAGGCCGTTCAGCCGCGCCGCCGACACCTGGCCGATGCCCCAGATGCGATTGATCGGTAGCGGCGGCAGGATCGTGTCCACGGTGTTGCGCGTGATAACGGTCAGGCCGTCCGGCTTGTTCAGATCGCTGGCGAGCTTGGCCAGGAACTTGTTCGGCGCGACGCCGACGCTGGCGGTCAGGCCGATGTCCGTTTTGATCGCCGCACGAATCGTGCGTGCGATCGTCGGCCCGTCGCCGAAAAGACGCCGACTGCCCGTGACGTCGAGAAATGCCTCGTCCACGCTCAGCGGCTGAATCTGCGTCGTGAACCGTTCGAAAATACCGAACACGCGGTCGGACACGTCCCGGTACCGCGGCATGTTCACGCGCACGCAAATGGCGTGCGGGCAAAGCCGCCGCGCCTGGCCCATCGGCATCGCGCTGTGGCAGCCGAAGACGCGCGCCTCGTACGACGCGGCCGACACCACGCCGCGGTCGCCGGTGCCGCCGACTAGAAGTGGTTTGCCGCGGTATTCCGGGTGATCCAACACTTCCACCGACGCGTAGAACGCGTCCATGTCGACGTGCAGGATGGTGCGGCTGTCGTCCAACGCCCTCATCATACCCGCTGAAGCGAATCACCACGGAGGCACGGAGACGTGGACAAAGGAACGAAAGTTGCTCCATTTTCTTCTCCGTGTCTCCGTGCCTCCGTGGTGCACCTCTTCCCGAGCTTGACGTAACCCCGCGTACGGTTGAAATGGACGGCATGACTCCCGCCACCACCTTGCCGCGCGTGCAAAAAGCCTTCGCCGACCAGCCGATCACGGACATGCACACGCACCTGTACCCGCCGACGTTCGGCACGCCCGACGGCGGCGCGAGCGGCCAGAATGATCCGAACGGCCTGCTGCTCTGGGGCGTGGAAGAGCTGCTGACTTACCACTATCTGGTGGCCGAGGTGTATCGCGTCGCGCCACGGCCGTACGAGCAGTTCTGGAAGATGAGCAAGACCGAGCAGAGCGACCACATCTGGAAGCATTTGTTCATCGAGCGTAGCCCTGTCAGCGAGGCCTGCCGCGGCGTGCTGACGACACTGGCCAAGCTGGGCCTGGACCCGGCCGACCGAAACCTGAACCGTATTCGCAAGTGGTTCAAGCAGCAGAAGCCGAACGACTACATCGACCGTGTGATGCAGACGGCGAACGTCAGTTCCATCACGATGACGAACCCCGTGTTCGATGACAACGAGCGCGAACGCTGGCTGAAGAACCCGGGCGTAGCGAACGACCCGCGTTTCACGGCCGTGCTGCGCATCGACCCGATGCTGCGCAACTGGCCGGCGGCGGCGAAGAAGATGAGCGGCTGGGGCTACGACGTGAGTGAAGACATCAGCGTCAAGACGACCGAAGAAGCCCGCCGCTTCCTGCGCGAGTGGCTCGACCGCCAGAACGCGATCTACATGGCCGTCAGCCTGCCGCCGGAGTTCAGGTTCCCCGCGCCCGCGGACAACGCCTTAGCCGTCGCGGGCCAGAAGATTCTGGAGAACGTGATCCTGCCCGTCGCCGCCGAGCGGAAGCTGCCGTTCGCGATGATGATCGGCTGCCGCCAGCAGGTAAATCCGAACCTGAAAGACGCCGGCGACATGGTCGGAAAGTCCGACATCAACACCGTCGTCGACTTATGTGCCGCGTTCCCGCAGAACAAGTTCTTCGTGACGATGCTGGCCCGCGAAAACCAGCACGAATTGGCCGTCGCGGCCCGCAAGTTTGGCAACTTGATGGTCTTCGGCTGCTGGTGGTTTTTGAACAACCCGTCGCTGATCGAGGAGACCGAACGGATGCGCTTCGAACTGCTCGGCACCAGCTTCATCCCGCAGCACAGCGACGCCCGCGTGCTGGACCAACTCGTCTACAAATGGGACCACAGCCGGTCCATCCTGGCACGGGTGTTGGCCGATAAGTACGACGACGTGATCGCTACGGGTTGGACCGTAAGCGACGACGAAATCTGGCGGGATGTGAAGCATTTGCTCGCGGACAACTTCAAGACGTTCTTGGCGCAATGATTTGTAGGGCGGGCACTGCCCGCCATCGTCGACGTGCGGCAGACGGCGGGCAGTGCCCGCCCTACCAGACTTTCCGCAATTCTTTTTGCCTGCCGTTCGCGAGGGGCTTGTCGAAGCCCTCACCCTAACCCTCTCCCGGCCATACCGGGAGAGGGAACCAGAGGTAGCTATGAATGATGCTCTTCCCGTTGCCGTCGTGGGTTGTGGCCGCATGGGCCGTTTGCACGCCCGGGTGTTTTCGCAAATGCCGCGCGTGAAGCTCGTGGGCGTGTACGACGCGAACGAAGAATCCGCCCAGGACACCGCCGAGGAGTACGGCACCGTCGCGACGTCGATGGAAGCGCTGCTCGAACAGGCCAAGGCCGTTGTCATTGCCGTGCCGACGACCTTCCACCTCGCGACGGCCACGCCGTTCCTGGAGCGTGGCATCGCCTGCCTGATCGAAAAGCCGCTCGCGGGCAATTCGAACGAGGCCCGGCAGATCGCCGACACCGCCGCGCGGCATAATGCCGTGGTGCAGGTCGGGCACATCGAGCGCTTCAACCCGGCCGTGCGCGCCATGCTCGAATTGAAGATCGTCCCCGGCTTCATGGAAGTGACCCGCATCAGCCCGCTCAGCTTCCGCAGCATCGACGTCGGCGTCGTGCTGGACGTGATGATTCACGACATCGACATCGTGCTGCAGCTGGCCAACTCGCCGTTGGTCAGCGTGGATGCGGTCGGCGTCAGCGTCATCGGCGACGCCGAGGACATCTGCAACGTGCGGCTGAAGTTCGAAAACGGCTGCGTGGCCAACCTCACCGCCTCGCGCCTGAGCATGAAAACTGAACGCCGCCTGCGCGCGTTCTCCAGCGACACGTACGTCAGCCTCGACTACCAAAAGAAATATGGCCTGGCGATCCGCAAGAGCGGCAACGTCGATAAAGTGCGCGACGTCGTCCGCCAGATCCGCGCCGGCGAGATCGAAGACCTCAGCCAGGTAAACTACACCGAACTGGTCGACGTGCAGGAACTCAGCATCGACGACGTCGAACCGCTGCGGGCCGAGTTGGAAGCGTTCGTCGACTCGGTCACGCAGGGCAAGCCGCCCGTCGTCAGTGCCGCCGACGGCTTGGCCGCGGTGGAAGTGGCGGAGCGGATCGTTAAGGCGATGGCCAAGGCGGCGGTGTAATGCCGGGTTCCCTCACCCCACCCTACGGCTCAACACGCTTCGACTCGTAAACGACATCGGCCGCCGCGAGGATTCGCGGCGGCCGATTGAATTCGCAGGCTGGACATAAGCCGTATGAGCTTACGGCACTTCGATGCGAACGGATTGGCCTTCGCTGGTGTCGAGCAGGTCGTAGTAATAGATGTCGAGGCGTGGGATGTCGCCGCTGCCGTCATCGATGTAGTTGGGGCCGACGCCCCCGCCGCGGAGGCGGTCGGCGCCCGCGTCGCCGAACAGGGTGTCGCGGCCGTCGTTGCCGAACACGGTATCGATGCCGCGTCCGCCGTGGAGTACGTCGTCGCCGAGGCCGCCTGAGAGGGTATCACTGCCGTTGCCGCCGTCCAGACGGTCGGTGCCGTCGCCGCCGTCGAGGCTGTCGTCGCCTTGGCGGCCGTCGATGTAGTCGCCGCCGTCGCCGCCGGTGATCGTGTCGTTGTCTTCTCCGCCGATCAGGGCATCGGCGCGACTGCCGCCGATGATGGTGTCGGACCCTTCTTCGCCGTAGACGAGATTGCGGCCGGGCCCGCTGAGCAGGCGGTCGTCGCCGCCGCCGCCGTAGACGGTGTCGTTGCTGGCCCCGCCGTAGACGTAGTCATTGCCGTCGCGGCCATTGATGGAGTTACCGATGGGTTCGCTGGTGACGATGTTGGTTTCGGGGTCAGTCGTGTCGAGGGTGCCGCCCTCGCCGCCGTCGATTTGGTCGTCGGCGCTGCCGCCGTAGACGGTATCGCCGCCGGCGCGGGCGTAGATGATTGAGGGGAGCGTAACGCCGCTGCTGAGGCGGAGGAAGTCATTGCCCGGCGTGCCGCGCACGTAGATGGACGTGTAGTTGGCGAGGTTGAAGGTGCTTTGCACGCCGTTGGTGAAGACCAGGATTTGGTTGTTGCCCTGCTGGACTTCGAGGACGACGCCGGGCGTCTGGGCGGTCAGGTCGATGAGCAGCGCGCCGCCGGGGACGGCCGCTTCGCCGCCGCCGCCGCCGCCGTCGCTGAGGTAGGTCTGCATCAGCGCTTCGCCGGCCGGGGTGGCGTAGGCGATGTGAATCAGGCCGGGGATGCGGTAGGCCATGCCGAAGCGGTTGTCGGCGCTAAGGCGTACGCCGGTGATGACGGTTTCCGGGGCAAACGCACCGCCATTGATGTTGAAGACGCGGAAGGCGGCCTGATTGTAATTGGTGCCGGCGGCGGCCTGGGCCCAGCCGACGGCGAAATTGCCGGCGTTGTCGATCTGCACCTGCGGGGCCGTCTGGGCCTGCGTGGCGACGGTGGAGGCATTGAGCTGTCGGCCAAGCCGGCCGGTGGGGGCATAGGACTGGACGACCACGCGGCGGGCCGTGCCGTTGCCGGTGGCGTAGGCGACGACGAACCGGCCGCTGTTGGCCAGGCCGATCGCGGGTTCGCTGAAAATCGCGCCGCTGATCGGAATCGGCGTGCCGCCGGCCTGGCCGTTGGGGTTGTAAAGCCGCGCGTAGGTGCCTGCCCCGCGGCCGCCGGGCTGGCTGTAGGTTATGGCGGATGCGCCGCTGGCGTTGGCGCTCACGTCCGGTTCCACGCCCGCGGCGGCAATGATGAACTCGCCGCCGTCGGCAGTGCCGTCCGATTGGAAACGGCGGCCGACCACGCCCGCGCCGTTAATGCTCGACTGCCAGACGACCGTAAAGTTACCCGACCCGTCCATCGCCACGCGGCAATCGGTCTGGTTGCCGTTCACCGTCGTGTTGACGCGGAACGGCGCGCCGACGATCGCCCCGTTGGCGTACAGGGCGGCGTAAATGTCACTGTCGGTGCCGCCCGTCGGATTGCCGGGGGTCGGCGCCGTCACGGTGGTGACCTGGAACACGACCACGAACAAGTCCGCCGGCACGTTGGCGGCGACGTCGGTGTTGGAAATTGTGCTGCCGGGCGGCTTGGTGACCGCCAGCGGCGTGCCGGGGTTGGCGCTGTTCGGGCCGGCGACGGGGACGACCGTCAGTTCGTTGGTATCGCTTAAGACTGTGGCATAGCGGATGTTATCGGTCGCGTCCGGCGCGGCCGCCGCGCTCTCGACGGCCGCGGCGTTCGTCGCCAGCAGGACGCCGGGCGCGCCGACGGGGTTGAAGGCCATCATGCGCCGCGATTCGATCGGCTCCATCATCACGGCGCGACCCTTGGCCGTGCCCTTCGTCGTGCCCATGGCGCTGCCGCCGTACATCCCGATCTGCGTACCGTTCATCGTGCCCTTTTCGTCCGCCCGTGCCATCGTGGAACCCTCTTTCGCCCTGAACTGCTGAAACGACCCTGCGGTTATACCAAGAGACGCCGCCGATTGGCTACGGATTGCGTCTGGGGTGACGGAAATGAACGACCGCCAGCGGCACGGCCCGCTTCAGTGAGCGTGTCTTGGTTCGGAAACGGCATTCGGACGCGTCTACTCCCGGTCGAGCGTTCCTGCGGTCACGCCGAGCTGACTGACCACGCGCAGCGAGCGCAGGCTCTGCTTCGGGTCCAGCCGGCCGGCGAGGACGTCGCGGTATTGACGGATCAGCGGGCCGACTTCGTCCGGCTTTTGCCGCAGCAGTTCGACGCGGAAATGGCGCACGCCCAGTTCCAGCATCCGCGGCACGAACCCCGCCGCCGACTGGGCGGCGGCGTTGTACAGCGTATTGCGACAGCCGGCGTCGGGGATCAGCGGGTGCGACTGGCCGGTGCGGTCTTTGAGGTCGACCGCGTGCGTCTCACACGGGCGGCCGCAGGTGCGGTAGTCGGTGCCGTCGCTGAGCGTGTGGCTGAACACGCAGTGCTCCATGTGAAACATCGGCATGTGCTGGTGGATCACGCATTCGAACAACGCAGGGTCGGACCGGCCCATCATTGCCGCCATCTGCCGCCAGTTCAGGTCGTAGCTGGGGACCAAGCGTTGCAGGCCGGCTTCGCGGAAGACGTCGGCGGTCCATTCGTTGGCGACGTTCAGCGCGTAGTCGCCGTAGAGCGGCAGGCCGGGGGCGAACTCGGTGAAGTATTCGATCGCGGCCAGATTGCGGACCAGAACCGCGTCGGCCCCGCAATCGAGCAACTGCTTCAGCCAGCCGTCTTCGCCGGGTTTGACGATTCGCATGGTGGCCAAAGCGATCGGCACGTTCGCCGCCCGGCACAAGTCGACCGCCTGCTTGTAGCGACGGACGTCTTCGAAGTCGCAGTAAACGGTGGCCGGCGGTGCATCAAGGGCGAGGACGGCCGACACCTGGTCGAGCGTGCGGGCCATCACGTGCAGGACGGGCGCGACAGAACGAACGGCCTCTGGCTCCCTCTCCCCTTGCGGGAGAGGGTTGGGGTGAGGGGTATTCGCCGTAATCGGCGAAATCGAACTCGGCAAAGGTAAGGCCGTAGGGCGGGCACTGCCCGCCATGTCGCCCGCCGTGTCGCTCATCATCTCTGTCGCGATCGCGGCGGGCAGTGCCCGCCCTACGGCTGCGGCGGATTCTGCCGCGTACGGCAGAACCCCTCCCCCTACTCCCTCCCGCAAGGGGAGGGGGAGTACCGCGTGCGCGCGTTTGCGTCGCTCGATCATCGCCTCCACGCCCCGCCGCCGCACGTCGGCCAGCATGCCTTTGGGCGTGATCGGGCCGCCGCTGATTTCGCAGGCGAAGCCGCCGAGCGAAAACGGCGTGGTCGCCAGCATCGACAGTTGGTCTTTCAGCAGCCGCTCGGTGGCCGGGTATTGATCGGCCGGCTTCAGCGGTTCTGCGCTGTCGACGGTGACGGTGTGCGTGCCGTCGGTCAGCGTCAGGCGCAGCGGATCGGCGGTGCAGGCGACGACGTGCATGTCGATCGGCACGCGGTGCACGACGCGGTCTTTCGCGTAGCTCTGCTGCAGGCGTTTGGTCACTTCCGGGTCGTCGGTTTTCCAGACGATCGCGCCGGGCCGGACGCCGTCGGGCCGGGCGTCATTTCGGCCGAGTTCGATTTGGATTTGATGCGGCGAGTCGGCGAGTCGGCGAGTCGTGGGCAGTGGCTTCACCGCATACACCCGGCCGCCGGCTTCGTTCGATTCGGGGCGGCCTTCGTCGAAGACGATGCCGTCGCCGGGCTTCAGGTCGGCATTGCCGCTGACTTCGATAACGAAGCCGCGAGGGACCATCCGTACGACGGTGCCGACGCGCCGCCCGCGCGATTTAGGGAACCGGCCGGGCACGAGCGTTTGGTGGTTCACGCCGCCGAGAAAGCCGGTGCCCAGGCCGCGGGAGAAGACCTGTTCCAGGTCGCCCTGCTGTTGCGGCGTGATGACGAACGGCCGGGCCGCGACGGCGGCGTCGATGGCGGCGCGGTACGTGGAGGCGGTGGCGGCGACGTACGGCCCGCCTTTGAGCCGGCCTTCGATTTTGAAGCTGGCGACGCCGAGCTTCGTCATGCGGTCGACGAGTTCGTACGCCGCCAGATCTTTGGGGCTGACGAGATAGCGCACGTCGCCGAGGTCGCGCGGCTGGCCGTCCACGATCAATTCGTACGGCAAGCGGCAGGCCTGCGCGCACTGCCCGCGGTTGGCGCTTCGGCCGCCGAAGCTTTCGCTCGTCAGGCACTGGCCGCTGTAGGCGACGCAGAGCGCGCCGTGGACGAAGACTTCCAGTTCCGTGTCAGTTTTGGCGGCGACTTTTTCGATATCGTCGACCGACAATTCGCGCGCCAGCACCACACGGCTGACGCCGAGGCGGCGGACGAAGGCGATACCGCGCGGCTCGGTGAGGGTCATCTGCGTACTGCCATGAACGGGCAACGTCGGCGCGATTCGTTTGATCATCCGGGCTACGCCAAGATCCTGCACGATCACCGCGTCCACGCCGGCCGCGGCGATGGCCTTCACGTAATCGACGGCCGCGGGCAGTTCGTTGGAAAAGATCAGCGTGTTGAACGTCACAAACCCGCGCACGTTGTGGCGGTGCAGGTAGTCCATCACGCCCGGCAGCGTCTCGAGCGTGAAGTTCTCCGCGCGATGCCGGGCGTTAAACTGGTCGAGGCCGAAGTAAACGGCGTCCGCCCCGTTGGCCACAGCGGCGCGCATGGCTTCCATATCGCCGGCGGGGGCGAGCAGTTCGGGGGCGGAGGTTGGAACCACGGAGGGCACGGAGAACACGGAGTTAGAGTCAAAGGACGATGCGTTCGAAGCCGTTCATCAGGCGTTTGACGTTGAAGTTTACCAGAAAGCCGACGCGCAAACTGCTTAACTTTAGGTAGGTAAGAACTTGGGCGGTGTGAATGGTGGTCGGGGTGACGCAGGCTTTGAGTTCGATCTGGATTTTCTCTTCGATGATCAGGTCCGCGCGGAAGCCGCAGTCGAGCCGGATGCCTTTGTAGAGCACAGGGATCGCAACCTGCCGCCGGGCCCTGATGCGGAGTGTCGACAGTTCGTGGAACAAACAGGTTTCATAAACTGACTCCAGCAAACCGGGCCCAAGCTCCCGATGCACGTCAATCATCGCGCCGATTACCCGCTCGCTGAGCGCTTCTTCCAAAATCATCTTTTCTTCTCCGTGTACTCGGTGCCCTCCGTGGTTCCACTTCTTCCTGTAACGATGAACGCTATGACGAACGCCACGCACAGCCCCGCGTCGATCAGCCCCACCGCCAGCACGGCGGCGTCCACTCGGCCCTGCAGGAACAGGATCACTGCCGGGATGGCGAAGCCGGCCTTCTCGACCCACGTCACCGGCATCAGCGGCCGGTAGCGCAGCGGATCGCCGCCAATCAGCCAGAAGGCCCCTTGCCAAGCCAGGACCACACCGAGAAAGCCGTAATACTGCTCCGGATGGGAAACGGGCGGGTTGAGCCGGCTCTCGAGAAAATAGGCCGGCAGCGTGACGATCAGGCCGTAAATGGCGGCGATACGGTAAGTGCGGCGGGCGAAGGTCATGGCAGCGGCATCAGAGCAGAGCGGCAAAATTTTCATTGCTCAAGCCGGCAAGTCTTATCAGCTTGCGCAAGGTTCCGCGATCGAGTTCTTTGTGATCGGGAATAGATAGGTTTACAGGAACATCGGGCTTGGACAGCACGATATGGCTGCCGCGCTGTCGCATAACTTGCCAGCCGTCGCGTTCGAAGGCGCGAACGGCTTCGCGACCGCTGATGACTGGCAGGGAGGGCATCTAAACCGTGACCACTTCGACGTCTGCGCCAGCAATGCTTGTGACTTTGTCCTGTTCGACTTCCAGCCAGAGCTCGATCGCTTCGCGAATATTTTCCAACGCTTCTGCCCGCGTACGTCCCTGCGAGATGCACCCCGCCAAAGCCGGTACCTCGGCCACAAATCCGAAGTCTTCGCCGGGTTCCAGAACCACCTTCAATAACATTTCAAACTCCTGTCAGACGATCATGATATCCGGCGAGACGTCGCCGTGCGTGCAGCCTTACTCCCCCGGGATGTAACTAATCACGCCTTCGAATGGGCTACTGGCGGTCGCGTATCGCTTCTTCGGAATCCGGCCGGCCTGGTAGCTGAGGCGGCCGGCTTCTAAAGCGTGCCGCATGGCGATGGCCATCTTCACGGGGTCTTTTGCGTGGGCGATGCCGGTGTTGAGCAGGACGCCGTCGGCGCCCAGTTCCATGGCGATGGCGGTGTCGCTGGCGGTGCCGACGCCGGCGTCGACGATCACGGGGTACGTCGGGTCGCCCTCTTTGAGCAGCTCCAGGCAGAGGCTGATATTGAGCGGGTTGAGGATGCCTTGCCCGCTGCCGATCGGGCTGCCGGCGGGCATCACGCTGGCCGCGCCGGCTTCCTTGATCCGGACCGCCGAGCGCGGGTCGTCGCTGGTGTAGGCCAGCACGGTGAAGCCTTCTTTGACGAGTTCTTTGGTCGCTTCGATGGTGCCGACAGGGTCGGGCAGCAGGGTTTTCTTGTCGCCGAGCACTTCGAGTTTGACCCAACCGGCACCAGCGTTGTTCTGCTTTTCCAACAGGTCACGGCCGAGCAGCGCGACGCGGATCGCATCGTCGGCGGTGAAGCAGCCGGCGGTGTTCGGGAGGATCGTGTACTTAGACAAATCAAGGAAGTCGAACAACGACTTGCCCTCTTTGTCGATCAGCCGTTCCCGCCGCACGGCAACGGTGACGACGTCACAGCCGCTGGCGTCAAGGGCCTGGCGCATCACGTCATAGTTGGCGTACTTGCCGGTGCCGACGAACAGGCGGTTGGCGGGCTCAAAACGGCCGATGCGGAAGACGTCCATAGGACGGAAATTGTACCGCATAAGATAGCACGGTGCAGGCCTGTACCGCGCCCCGTCCCGGGTCCCTCTCCCGGCACGCCGGGAGAGGGACCCGGGGTTCGATTCAGTTCCCGTTCGTGAACTCGACGAGTTCCATCGTCGACTTCGACGTCATTTGGCCGGTGGTGGAAACTTCCACCTTGACCATGCCGCCGGGCACTTCGGCGCTGTTCCAGCTTTTGGTGACGCTTTTCATGCCGTTGGCGTCGCTGGCGGCTTCGGTGGTGGTGCACTTGTAGCTTTTGCCGGCCACCGTGATCGTTTCTTCGCCCTTCTTGACGTCCTTTATGGCGGCCTTGATCTTTTCGGCCACGGCCGGGTCGAGCTTGGACGTGTCGGGCGGCGTGACGGCGGCGGGGACGTCGCGCTTCACGGCCGGCTGGTTCATCGTCTGGCCCATCATGTCAATGCTGACGCTGGACTCCACGACGGCCTTCTCCGGCGTCAATTCCAGCAGCTTCGTGGTGATCGTCTGGCTCGACTTCTGGCCCATGGCTTCGCTCGTGCCGGCGATCTTGACCGTCGCGCCGGGCTTGCACTTGGACCAGCTCTGGTATTCCGGATTGACTTCGGCGCGGGCCGCCGCGCCGAGCGTGCCGGACAAGACCAGGGCGGCGAACAAACCTTTGCGGGTGATCAGCGGGCGAATCATGACTTTCTCCTTCAGACGTTTCAGTGGACCGCGACGCCGACTCCAAGGCCGGGCATTATCGTGATCATTCTGCCAATTCATGCGGCAAAACACCTGAAGAAGGCTAATGATTCCTGAAAATTCTTTTCGGCCTGATTACTTCAGCCCTTCGGGCAACTCGCCCGCCACGATCAGGACCATCACGGTGGCCTTGGTGAACTTCTGGGCGATCTCTTCGGTCGTCAGCACCGCGGTCGGCATGGCCTTCTCTGCCTTCGTCAGTTTCACGCTCGTCAGCTTTTCTTTCTGGTGTTCGAAGAACTTGCGCAGGCGGCCGGTGCTGATGCCCAGGCCGTAGCTGCTGATGGCTTCGTCGCTGAGGGTTTTCATGGCCACCAGCGCCAGCAGATTGCCGTATTTGTCGAGCATGGGGCCGCCGGAGTTGCCGGGGTTGACCTGGGCGTCGACGATGACGTCGCATTCCTGTTTGCCGTCCTCGACGGCCGTCACCACGCCGCGGGTGATCTTGACGTTCATGCCCATCATCCCGCCGAGCGGGAAGCCCATGACCGTGACGTCGGTGCCGATGTTCGGCGCGTCATAGTCGGCCAGGCGGATGAACGGCAGCGGCGTCTTCGGCTCGTTGACGATTTTAAGGATCGCGATGTCCTGCTCGTCGTCGACGATGATCTTCTCGGCGACCTTCGTCGTGCCGTCGCTCATGCGGATGATCATCTTGTCGCCGGCGGCGGCGACGTGGCGGTTGGTCATGATGTAGCCGTCGTCGCTGATGAAAAAGCCGGTGCCGCTGCCGACGACGCCCTTGCGGGCCAGATCGCCGGGGCTGCTTTCGCCGCTTTTGGGCTTGCGGTAATCGGGCCGCACGTACGTCCATTGGGTATTGCTGCTGGCCCCGCGGCGGCTGAACAAGACCTTGGCGTCCGACACGATCGGCACGACCTTCGGGTTGTTCCTCAACATGCCGGGCGGCGCGTTTTCCAAGGCGTTGTACAGGTTCTGCACGATCTCTTTGCTGTCGTTCAGCTGGGCGGCCTTGTAAGCGCTGACGACGGCGTCTTCATACTTTTTGCGGAAGTTGTAGGCGATCGCCAGGTTCGTCAGGGCCTCGGGCGAATTGGGCTTGAGCTTGGCAGCGGTTTCCAGCGAGGCGATGGAGTCGTCGATCAACTTGTTGCTGCCTTCGACGCGTGAGATCTTGACGAGGCTGTAGTACCCCATCTCGAAGTTGGCGGGGAAGGAATTGGGGTAAATCTTCAGGATCTCCTTGAGCTTCTCGACGCCCTTGAGCGTCTGGTCGCCGCGGAGCATGGTGACGGCCTCTTCGGTCATCTGGTCGACCTGCTTGTGCAGCTTTTTCAGCTCTTCGCCGCTGACCCATTTGCCTTTGACCTTCTCGGCCCCGTCGCGCGCCATGTCCTGCCACTTTTTCAGTTCGGCTTTTCCCTTGGCGTTGTCGGGGTCGTTGGGGTGCGTGTCGACGAACTTCTGCCAGAGGGTGACGGCGAACAGCGGCGTATCGACGCGGTCGGCCTGGCGGACGGTGCGGTCGAAGTCGGCGCTGCCGGTGGCCGACGCGCCGCCGGAGGTCGCCCCGCCGGCGGGCGTAGCGGGGCCGTTGAGGGCCGGGTCGTCGACGCTGGCGACGTCGCCCGCCGAGACGATCTTCATCGTCCCGTC
This sequence comes from Tepidisphaeraceae bacterium, assembly GCA_036388295.1. GTDB lineage: Bacteria > Planctomycetota > Phycisphaerae > Tepidisphaerales > Tepidisphaeraceae > RYN-431. The sequence continues at coordinate 16,237 of DASVSC010000251.1, forward strand.
GTCGAGCTTCACCGTGTAGCTGCTGCCGAGCTTTTTGATCGTGCCTTCGTAGACCGTGCCGTCCTTCATCTTCAACTTCCCGGCCCAGAGGACGGCGGGAACGAGCAGGCTCAGCACGCAGGAACGGATCAGGAGTGTTCGCATAAAGTCACGGAGCTGGTGGCTAGTAGCTGGTGGCTAATAGCCGAAGAAACGTGTTTGAGCCACCAGCCATTAGCCACCAGCTACTAGCCGCCTCTCATCCCCCGCCGACGAAGGTGACGATTTCCACTTCGTCGGCCTCTTTCAAGGGCGTATCGTACCGTTCCGCCCGCAGCAGCCGTCGGTTTAATTCGACGGCCACTTTCTGGACCGACAGGCCCCGGCCTTCGACCAGTTGCCGCACCGTCATCGGCTCCGTCATCTCACGGGGTTCCCCGTTTACGATAATCCGCACGCGGGCACTATACCCGCGCGGATCGCGTCCGATAAGGATAAAAGACCCGGCCCGCTTTCGGGGCTTGGGGTCACCGCATGGGATAAAGACAGGCCAGCTGAAGCGGGCCGTGCCTCGCGCCGGGAATGTCAGGCAATCGGATGGGCAGCTTCCCTGATCGAATCGTACGTTCCTAGCCGATAGCGAGGAACAAGTGACTGACCTGCCGCCGACCATCCCTCCCGATTTGGCCCTGACCCTGACGCAGCAGTTGCGGCAGGCCCAGGAAGAACTGTCGCTGCTCCGCGAACAGGTCATGCAGACCCAGCGGTTGGCCACCATCGGCACCATCGCCGCCGTTATTGCGCACGAGTTCAACAACATCCTGACGCCCGTCATCAGCTACTCGCAGTACGCCCTGACGAGCGCCGAGAGCGACAAGCCCGACACCGAGCTGATCAAAAAGGCCCTCGCCAAGAGCTTTCAAGGGGCTACGAAAGCGGGACGAATCTGTTCGTCCATGCTCGGCCTGGCGCGCGGCGAATCCGAACACGGCGACGTGCGCGTCCAGAATCTGGTCGACGAAACCCTACTGGTGCTGGCCCGCGACCCGCAGAAGGACGGCATTGCCCTGCGCGTCCAGGTGCCGCCCGGCCTCAGCGTGCGCGGCGATCCGGTGCAACTCGAACAAGTGCTGCTGAACCTGCTGATCAACGCCCGCCAAGCTATGCTTGGTAAGGCGGGGTCGATCACCATCAAAGCCATCGACCTGCCCGAGACGAACCAGGTGCGGCTCAGCGTCATCGACACCGGCCCCGGCATCGCGCCGCAAAACCTGGACAAGATCTTCGACCCGTTCTTCACCACCAAAGGCACCGCCCGCCGGGGCGAAAGCCGCGGCACGGGGTTGGGCCTGGCGATCTGCCGCGAAATCATCGACGCTCACGGCGGCCGCATCGACGTGCAAAGCGAACCGGGCAAAGGCACGACGTTCCTACTGACGCTGCCGAAGGCGGAGTAGGCACTTTCGCGCCATCCGAACGAATCCAGTCCGTCCGACGCCGCAAGACCGGCCCGACGCCCACTCACCGCAGCTTCGCCGTCACGCCTTCCTGTTCCCACTGCTGAATCAGTCGGCGGATGTCTTTCACCGTCGCGTTTAACTCGTCCGTCGTATCCACCAGGCCGGCGTAGAGCTTCGGGTCGTTGATCAGCTTGCCGGCCGTGCCGGCGCCGTTGTTAAGTTTGACCGTAATAGCATTGACCTGCTCCAGCGTCGTCGCGGCCTGGTCCAACCGGGCCTGCACGCGGGTGGCGATGTCGTCGATCTTCGTCTGAGCGCCCTTGGCCGTGTCTTTGACCGTGGTGACGGCCGTGTCCAGGTTTTTGGCGATCTCGCCCGCTTGCGCCGTGACGGCCTTCGCGTTCTCGCTGGCGCTGCGGACGGCGCTCATGCTGGCCTGCAGGTCGGCACGGAACTTCTCGTCGTTCACGACCCGGTTCAGGCCCGCCAGCGTTTGCTGGGCCTCGTCGATCATCTTCCCGGCCTGCGTGACGCGGGCGTTCAGGTTGGCGATGAAGTTCTCGTCCTTGAGCTGCTTGACGATGGCCGCCAATTCCGGGCCGATCGATTTCAGTTCCGGCGGCAGCAGGTCCAGGCCGACGTAGGTGGCGCGGATCACGTCGCCCGCCTTCATGAGGCCGCTGCTGTCGGCGATTTCCAGCACCAGGTTCGCCCCCGTGCCCAGCGGCGACGTCTGGCGGATCGTCGCGGCCGCCACGCCCGGCAGCGGCGGCGTGGCGTCGACTTCGCCCTCGGCCCAGATCTGGTCGACCTGCTTCTCGTCGCGCCAGACGCGGATCACCCGCCCGACGTTCACCCCGCGGAACGTGACGGCCGACCCGTCGCTCACGCCGTCCGCCCGCTCCATCACGAAGCGGATCATCAGCTTCTCGCCGGCAAACGGCTTGGCGATGTTGGCCCCGAAACGCAGGATCATCCAGCCCAGCATCACGAGCGAGGCGAGCACGGTAATCCCGACGGCGACGTTGCGGCGATAAGTGGACAAGGGGCCGGCGAGTCTAGCGGGGGTTTGATTCCGACGCCAGAACGTGGAAGATGGAACCGCCAAGACGCCAAGGACGCCAAGAAGAGAAGAGCAGAGACAAAACTCGGCACCCGACACCGCTGCGTTGGATTGATCTTTCCTTTTCTTCTTGGCGTCCTTGGCGTCCTTGGCGTCTTGGCGTCTTGGCGGTCCAACCTGCTCTGCATCAATCGCGCTACGATGACGTCATGGCCATCAATATCCGTGCGGTGCCGGTGGAGCGGATTCTGCCCTTGCGGCACGCTATCCTGCGCCCGGGATTGCCGGCCGCGACGGCACGATTCGACTGCGACGACGCCCCCGACGCCGTTCATTTTGCCGCACAGGCAGGCGACCGCCTCGCCGGCTGCGCGACGCTCTGTCGCGAGCCGTTCGACGGCGAACCGGCCTGGCGGCTGCGCGGCATGGCGGTGGCCGCTGACGCCCAGAGCGGCGGTGTCGGCCGACTGCTGCTGACGGCATTGGACCACCATGTGACGGCGAACGGGCCGCCGCACACGCTTTGGTGTAATGCCCGCCTGCCCGCCGTCGGGTTCTACGAACGCTGCGGCTGGGCCGTCGTCAGCGACGTGTTCGACATCCCCACCGCCGGCCCGCACCGCCGGATGACGCGCCGTCTTGAGATTTCCCCGACAGGCCCTACCGTAGCCGCACCTAGAAGGAGTTAGGGCCCATGTCGATCCGCGTGACCATCTGGCACGAACACCGCCACGAAAAGAAGCACAAAGCCGTCAGCGACCTTTACCCCGAAGGCATGCACGGCCAACTGGCCAGGCACCTGCGGACGCAGGAGGGACTTGAAGTCGGCCTGGCGACCCTGGACGACCCGGAACACGGTTTGACCGACGAGGTCATCGCCGGCACCGACGTCATGATCTGGTGGGGCCACGGCTATCACAACGAAGTCGGCGACGACATCGTCGACAAGGTCCACCGCCGCTGCCTGGCGGGCATGGGCCTGATCGTGCTGCACTCGGCCCATTATTCCAAGATCTTCCGCCGACTGATGGGCACCACCTGCGACCTGAAGTGGCGTGTGGGCGAGGACCGCGAAATCCTCTGGGTCACCAAGGCCGGCCACCCGATCCTGGCGGGCATCGATGACCACTTCGTGCTCGACCGCGAAGAAATGTACGGCGAAGGCTTCGACGTCCCCACGCCCGAAGAAACCCTGCTGATCAGCACCTTCAGCGGCGGCGAATGCTTCCGCAGCGGCCTGACCTGGACCCGTGGGGCCGGCAAAATCTTCTACTTCCGGCCCGGCCACGAAACGTACCGCAGCTACTACGACCCGAACGTGCTGCGCGTGATCACCAACGCCGTCCGCTGGGCCCGCCCGGTCGATGGCGGCCGAATCCCGCCGGGGTGCGTGAACAAGCCCAAGGCCGGCTGGGTCTAACGTTCACCTAAAATTCATCCATGAAGAACGCTTGAAATTAATTTCATGAAACGTTCTAACCGACCCGTTCTCTTTTGAGGCGGGTCGGATGAATGTCCTATTGGTGGATGCGAACGCCGCGCGCGGCATGCTTCTCTTGCGGCAGCTTGAGGAACAGCACTTTGACGTACGAACCGTCGCGTCGGCAGACGCGGCGCTGAAGGCCGTTGCGGAACAGTCGTTCCGTGCTCTCGTCATTGAACACGACCTTCCCGGCACGGCCGGGCGATTGACGCAACGCCTGCGGGCCGACGGCTGCGGCACGCCGATCATCGTACTGACCGACGACACCGTCCCGGCCACGAAGGTGGCCTTACTAGACGACGGCGTCGACGACGTCCTGGTCCGCCCCTTCCCGCCCGAGTTGCTGCCGGCCCAGATCCGGTCGCTGCTGCGCCGGTGTGCCCCGAGCGAAGGGGCCGTGCTGAAGTTCGAAGACCTGACGCTGGACCTGCGTTCGCTGCAGCTATCGCGTCAGGGCCGGCTCATTCCGTCGACCAGCCGGGAACTGGCGGTGCTGGAATATTTCCTGCGTAACCGCCAGCGCGTCATCAGCCGCAACGAACTGTCGGAGGCGGTCTGGAAGGACACGGCCCTGCCGGAATCGAACGTGATCGAGGTCTTCATCGCCCGCCTGCGTCGCAAGGTCGACCGCCCGTTCGGCGTACCGCTGATCCACACGATCGTCGGCCGCGGCTACATGCTGAGCGTGACGAAACCGGGCACGGGCGAAGCGACGGACTAGGAATACGGCCGCGGCGACGCAAGGCGCTCCGACGTCGACTACCTTTGTAGACAATTTCGATCAGCGTCGAACGAGCTGGCGGCGCAGGCCGTTAAGGCGCTCCCGGGCGGCGAGGACGGCCGGGTCCTGGTGCAACTGCTGCTGCCGACGGGCTTGCAGAGTTTTAAGCGTTTCCGTGGCCTCGGCGACGGCGGCCTTGGCGACGGCCAAGTCGGGATCGATGCCCATTAAATCGCCCTCGGCGGCGTTCAGCTTGTTGCGGGCCGACATCAATTCGCGGGCGATCGACAGGCGGATCGTTGCGTCCTGCTCTTCCGCCAACCGCTGCTCGGCCGACCGCATCTCGGCCCGCAGGGCGGCGATGTTCGGTTCCTTGGCCACCACCTCGCGGGCGGCGGCCAGTGTCAGGGCGTAATCCTTCCGGGCCTTGGTCACGGCATCCTGCGCGCCCTTGATTTCTTCGGACAACGGGTCCGCCCTGGCGGCGGCGGCGTAAGCTTTCGTTAGTTCGCTCTGCGCCGACGACATCGCCTGACGCGTGCCGGACGAAACCGAAGGCGACGCCGTGCCGCCCGACCGCCGGCTGAACGGGCCCGGGCGGTAGCTGATCGACAAGTTTACGCCTGCCTCGGCCGCGGCCGTGAATACGGTGCCGACCAGCAGCGTGGCGATGACAATATGGCGAGTGCGTCGGTTCATACGTCCGTCCGAATCATCGGCCATCTTACCGAGCAGAACGAGCGAAAAAGGTCGGCGCGTCCTATAAAAAGTTCTTCATTGTAGAGTCGGCGAACGGGGCAAAATGCACGTCACTGTCGTACCCCGCCCCACCGTGCTGGTCAGCGACACCCGCCCGCCCAATACAGCGACGGCGTGTTTGACGATCGCCAAGCCCAGCCCCGTGCCACGGCCGCCCGAGCCGCTGCGGGCGGGGTCGACTTGGTAGAACCGCTCGAACACGCGGTC
>DASVSC010000252.1:0-15099 GCA_036388295.1 Tepidisphaeraceae bacterium
CACGTGCGTCTGCAGTTCGATCTTGTTCATTTGAGTTCCTCCGGCATGAGCCGCAATTGCGCCCGCCCGAGCGCCTGCAGTTGCTGCAGGGCGGCGTCGACGGCGGCCAGGTTCGCTTGGTCGGCCGCAGTGGCCCGTTCGCTCTGCTGCCGACGGCGGGCAAAGGCGTCCAACAGGGCGGCATAGGCGGTGCGGGCTTCGATCACCCAGGCGTCGGTCAGGGCGGACTGAGTTTTGACGTCGGTGTCGAACGCCGCGTCCAGCCGCCGCCGCTCGGCCGCTTCGAGGGCCGCCATCGCCCGCTGCCGGTCGTCGAGCGACTGCCCGACTTCGGCCAATCCTTTGCGTGCGGCGTCGAGCAAACGCAGCTGTGCGTCGATCACGGGCGAGCAGCCGGTGATCAGTAGACAAAGCAGAAGCAAGCGGTGCATGTCAACTCCTTTGATGGGGAGAAAGCGGTGTCCTAAGTGGCCGGCGGGCTTGCACGCCGATTACTTGCGGCAGTGCAAGGTTTCGCGCGGGTTATCCGCCCTTGTCGAGCCGGCGCAATAATGCGTCCTGCTGCAACGCCAGTTTCGACAGGGTTTCGGTGCTGTGCTGCACCAGGTCGATCAGCGCGTCCATCTGCACCTTGTCGGCCAGAATGCGGGCGTGGGCCTCGTCGAGCTGCTTCTCGCGCTGGCTCGACTGGCGGCGCTCCCACAGCCACATCGCCCCGATCAGGCCGGCCGCGCCGAGGCTGGAAATCGAATCGACGTTCGGAAGGGTTTGGGCGAGCATGGTGAACTCCGAAAGAGCTAGCAGCTAATGGCTGGTGGCTAGTTGCTAAGACCCAGACGTGCACGTCGGGCACGCATCGAATCATTCGCCACTAGCCACTAGCCACTAGCCACTAGCCACTAGCGTTCTCACGCCGTAAAGCCGCGGATCAGGCCGTGCGCCGCTTCGTTGCGGCATTCGACGGTGTACTCGCCGACGAGCTGGCCGTTCTCGGCGTCGCCGGTGCGGGCCAGCGGCGTGTACTGGAAGCTGCGGCCCGACAGCGGCATCACGCCGATGCGGGTGCTGTCGAGCAACAACGCACTGCCCGTCGGCACGTGTCGGCTGAGTACCACCCGGCAGACGCCGAAGTCACTTTCGTAGACGCTGACCATGTCGCGGTACGAATCGCTCTGCGGGTAGAACCGCCGGTCGGCGGCGATGAAGGCGTTGATCGCCCGCTTCTCGCGGCCGCCGACGACAATCAAATCCACCTGCCCGCTGCTGGTCTTCCAAATTTCGCGGAGCGCCAGGTTCAGCTGCGTTTCGCTCAGCGCGGTATCGGCCGGGAAGCCGTTCTGGCCGACGACGAAGCGGTTGGTCTGGGCGAACGAGATCAGCCCGCGCATCGTCCGCCGGACGCTGCCCGACCCGGCCGGCGTGGCCGCGGACGCCACGCCGTTGATCACGCTGTTCTCCAGATCGCGCAGCAGTTCGCGGCTGCGCAGGTTCTTCTGCCACGCCAATTCGTCACGCACGGCGATCTGATTGGCAGCCAGTTCGGAACCGCTGACGCTGACGGTGGCGGTGAAAATCTGCGTGTAGTTCTGCTGACGCGTGCGCACGGTGAAGCGGGCGTCGGCGGCATCGGCGCCTTCGAGCGACGCATTGCCAATTACGTGCACGCGTTGCCCGGCGGTGACGGTCACGGTGCTCGTGCCGCCGTAACCGCGCGTGAGCTGAATCGAGCTGCTGTCGGGATCGATCCCGACGACCAGCGCCACTTCCGTGCCGCTGGTGTCGAAGCGGATCAGGTCGCCGACACGGAAGCGGTCGACGTGCTGCATCACCAGCACATTGGAAGCGCTCACAGTGTCGATCAGGTCGTTGTCGAGCAGCAACGTGTCTTCGAGCCATTCGTGCACGGTCGACCGGGCCGTGCGCGAGGCATCGCCGAGCGCATCGAGCAACGGCGTTTCGTGCGGGGAGTTGATCGAAATCAGATCACCGACGTCTTCGGCAATTTCGGGCAGGGTGGCACCAGCGCTGAAGGTGGCTTTACCAGTGAAGGGCATGACAGACTCCTTGAAAAGGGGTGAGGGGACAGTGTGAAAAATGAGACGGGCCGCGTCGTGCTATCGCAGGCTGCTGCGGAGCGTGAGGTATTGCCGCAGCAGGTGCGGGTCACGCTGACGCACGAGCGCATCGGCCAAGGCGTGTAAGCGGTCGCGGGCGTCGGGCGTGTGCGGCGGTGCGGGGAATGCCGACGGCGGCGGCGACGAAACGGGCGCGGATTCGGACACGGGAAACCTCCTGTAAAAGGTGTGTCTGGTTCCCTCCCCCGGTACGCCGGGAGAGGGTGAGGGTGAGGGAGAGGGGCGAGCGTCAAATGGGACCGATATAGGTAGGGCGGGAACTCCCGCCATGGGGCGGGGAACGGCGGGCACAGCCCGCCTTACGGCAGAGTGTCCGACCGCCGGCTTTCGCCCTTGGGCACACGCGAAAGGGAAGTGAAGGCAGCGGCATCGCTGTCGCCGTAGCCGAGTTCGCGGAGTACGACGTCGCGCGGGATGCCGACCTGCTGCTTCAGCTTCGCCAGTTCCAGCCGGTCGGTTTCGTTGCTCGGCATCGGGTTCGGCCAATGAATCTGCACGGCCCGGTCGGCGTCGGTGGTGCGGAACAGGCCGCTGTGGTCGAGCCAGGCGAGCGTCAGTTCGCACAACTGCGCGATCGCGGTGCCGTAGGCGCTCCGGCGGCGCTCCGTGCGCGACAGCAGCGCCAGCATCGTGACCCGCAGGGCTTCGGCGCTGGTAAGGTTGCCGATCTTCCCGCGGATCGCCCCGGCGGCGACAGGACTGACACCGCTGAGCTTGTCGATCGCTTCGCGCACTTCGGCGATGTGCGATTCTTCGCTCGGGCACCCGGCGTCACCGCCGAAGGCGATCACGTCGGCCTCCGGGTTGTCGCTGCTCCACATGCGGCCGGGCGTGACGGGCAAATCGGCGAAGTTGTCGATCCCCTTGCCCAGGTACATTTTGAAGCTCTGCAGCGCGATCCGGTACGCACGGTCGCTCAGGCGGGTATTGAGTTCATCCTGCAACGGGATGAGCGGCTCGACGTCGCTGATGCCGTCGTAGCCGAGCGGGTCGGGCACGTTCTGCACGTGGACCAGCGGCAAACGGCCGAGCGTATTGGGGCCGCTGGCGATGAGGTGGAAATCGTCGTACTTCTGCCAGGCCGTGGGCGTGATCAGTTCGACGATCGTCTTCTTCGTACGGTCGAGCGGCAGCGTCGATTTGGCGAACGGCGACTGCCACCACTTTTGCGGCCTTTTTGTGGCCGGCGCGTCGGCGCGGTCGAGTTGGTAGACCGTGGCAAACGCGTGAACGGTGCGGACGTCTTCGGGTTCCAGGAGGGGCAGGGCCCGTGTTGGATCGACGATTTCGAATACGACCATGCGGGCAAGACGACTGATCGTCTCGGGCGAGTGGGCTTCACGCGCGCCCGGGTCGGGTTCGATAACGTCGCCGTTCGCGTCGGCCGGGGTGGCGTCGGCGTCGGGCGCGGGCCCTGCGGGGGGCAGGCCTGGAACGGAGGGAGGCGGATCGGTTCGCGCGCCGAGCGACTGCGTATCAGAGGCATCGGCCAGCGCGGCGGCGTCGGGCTTGAACTTCACCAGCACGTCGACTTGGCCGTACACGGCGCCGAGCAGGGCGAGCTTCTGCAGGAAAATCAGGCCGCCGTTGTTGGCCAGGGTCTGACGCAGCAGTTGTTCGATCAGGTCGCGGCGTGACGGGTCGGGGCTGGCGCTGTTGAGCACGATCGGACGGCCGAACAGGAAGTCGGTTTGGGTCTCGATGCGCCAGCCGATGTCGTTTTCGACGACCACTTCCTTGCGCGCCACGTTCGGCTGCACGGTGCCGTCGAAGACGTTCTCGCCCGCCACGACGCCGGTGATGCGGGCGGGCAGGCCCCACTCCTGCGCCTGGCGGTACGGCCGTTGCGGGGCGGTGTCGCCTACGACTGTAGATTCGACCCGCATCGGGTTGCGGTAATACGCCCAGAGGCGGTCGAAGCGGGGACGAAGGACGCGCAGCAATCGGTCGGCGGCGGTGCGGAGGCGCGTGCCGTCGTCGCTGAGCATCGGGTGGGGGCTGTGGAGCTTGGCTAGGTCGGTTCGCATCGGGTGGTCCTCTGGAAGCACAACGGCGATGCGCCAAAGGCACGCGGCGGCCGCAGGGCGACTTCGAACTGCCTGTTTAATGTTTGTTAAATGTTCGGATTGTCGCGTGCGAGGGTTGCGCGTGCGCCGGAGCGACTTCGGTAAATGGGGTCGGTAGCCGCCGGGCTTGCCTCGCGTGAATGGTTTGGAATCCCCGCGGAGCAAGCCGCGTGGGGATCAGCTACCGGTCGTCAGGGACGGGCGCTAGGTCAGCAGGGCATCAACGATTTCCACGACCGCCGCGACTTTGTCCTCCACGCGGGCGAATGCCCCGACGTGGTGCAAATGCGGGTGGGGCTGCCACAGGTCCAGCAGGCGGCGGCCGCTGTCGACGGCGGCGCTGGCGTCTTCGAAGCGGACCACATTGCTGGCCGCCCCGTCGTAGATGCCCAGGGCGGCGGCGGTCTCCAGCCAGAGGACGGCGTCGTACCGGGCTAGCTCGTCCGGCAACGTGGTCTTCACGGCAGGCCAGAATTGGTCAGCCCCGTCGGGCCAGTAGGCCGCGCCGTCAATCGTGCCGCGGTCGAGCAACAGAATCTTGCCGGGATGGTCGGCGGCGTAGCGGGCTTCCTGGTCCAGCTGGTGTTCGTACATCAGCGTCTGCACGCGTCGGCGGCCGTCGGTGTCCAAACGGTCCCAACGCGTGTCCAGTTTCAGGTAAACGGCCGTCGCGGCTTCGGGGACCAGCACGAGGCGGTCCGGGTGCCGCGCTAGGAGGGCAGTGGTGACCACGGTTTTCCCGGCGCCGGGGCCGCCGGTGAGGACGATGGTTTTGGGTCGCGACACGCTGGGGAGTGTAGCGGCGTCGACGTGGCCCCGTCACCCGCCGCCCGAGGCACGGCCCGCTTCAGCGGGCCTGTCATTTCGCAAACGTGTCCGGGAACAGGCCCGCTTCAGTGGGCCGTGCCTCGAGGTTTACATCAGCGCCGGCTTGCCCAGCGAACGGCGGATCGTGCTGATCTGCCCGGCGTGCAGGGCCGTGTGGACCGGGATCAGGGCGACCATTTCGCCGACGCTTTTGAACATCGGGTGCGTGAGCGGGCGATTGAAGTCGTCGGCCGACATCGCGGTGATGGCTTGCACCGTCATCGCGCGGTGCGCGTCGAACAACGGCATCAGACGGCCGACGTCGCCGTAGTGCATGTCGGCGGTCGGCTTGGAGCCCATGCCGTAAATTTTGGCGAACTCACCCTCCGGCAGCGCGGGCGGCGTGCGGCCGAAGGTCTGGAGCATGCTGTGCTCGATCGTGGCCAGGTGGCCGATGATCCAGGCGACGCAGTTGGCCTCGGGCAGCGGGCGGCGCGTCCAGTCGGCGGGCGATAAGTCGTCGACCATGCGGTGCAGCAGGCCGGCGGACGTGGCGATGCTCTGCGTGATGATCTGGTTGGTCGTCATGGCGATTCCCTTCGGTTAGCCTCGGCGGTGTGGCGCGAGTCGTTGATTATGCCGTCGTACTCCAGCACGCCGACACGCTAGGCCTGCGGTGCGTCTATTACAACACCGGCGCGTTCGGCTTCGCGGCAGGCCAAACCGTTCACGTCGTCGGCTGGCTGGGCCCTGAGGACGCGTCGATCCGGTCTGACCTGCTGGCGACGACCCTGCGCGTGCCGCCGCCGTACCCGAAAACGCTGGCGGAACGCTTCGGCCAGGTCTGGCCAGACGTCGTCGGTGGCGAGGCGTGGGTGCTGCCCAAAAGCCATTGGGCGTTCGAACTGGATCACGGCAACGGTCCGTGGCTGGCACCGGCGCTGACGGCGGCCGGCGTCGACCCGGACATGCTGCGTGGCCGAACCGACGGATCGGCCGTTGCCTTCACCGCCGGCGACCCGGCGTGCCTCGATTTGATTCAATCCCTGCTGACGCACCTGACGACGAGCGACTTCGCCGTCCTGTTCCCCGGCCACCGGCATCTGGTGACGATTCACCACCACCAGCAGTTGTGGTGGCAGACGGCTGAAACTCAACTCGTGGAGAAGCTTCAGAAGCAGTCGTAGTGGCAGGGCACGCGACGGCGGAAGCGGTGGATTCTGGTTATGCGCCCGCGGGTTTATGCCGAAGATTCCACGGCTTCCGCTATGGCATTATCCGCACCCATTTCTGCGCGGGTCACTAACCGTCGCCGAAGGCGCGGGTCTATCATAGAGTTGCAAGGAGTTCGTATGTTGAAAGCAATTCTGACGGCCGGGCTTGTTCTCGTTTCTGCTAGCACCGTCTTGGCCGACCGTGGCGGCCGTTACGACGGCGGGCATCGCGGCGGCGGTCATTATCGGGGCGGCGGCAGCAGCTTCGGCCTGTCGCTCGGCTTCGGCAGCGGCGGGTACCGCGGCGGCAGCTCGTTCGGCTTCGGGTACAGCAGCGGCGGCTACCGCGGGTATCGCGGCGGCTACGGCGGCGGCTACTACCAAAGCTACCGCCCGATCTACCGTTCGCCGGTGATCGTCGAACGCCCGATTTACGTCAGTCCGCCGCCGGTCGTGTACGCACCGCCGCCCGTGGTCTACGCACCGCCGCCGGTTTATTACGCGCCGCCCGTGTACGCCCCGCCGGTCTATCAGCCGGCCCCGACGTACTACTACAACGGCTACGGCACCGGCTCGCATTACTACGGCCGCTAAACGAGATAGGTCTGAGTTTCAGGGCATGGCCACTCAAGTGGCCATGCCTATTTTGTTGCCTATTTCGTTACACTCCGCACGCATGACGCTACGGCCGATCACGCTCGTTCTGCTCGCCACGGCCGCCGTCGCGTCCGGGCAGGAGCGCATGTCCAACGCCATGCGTCAGCGCCTGGCGAACTTCCAGCGGCCGGGCTGGGTCGTCGTCGACGGCCGCTTCGTGCAGAGCCAGGCCGACCTGGCCACGACGGAGTTGTTCACCTTCGCCGACACCGCCGGCCGCTATTCGCTCGTCACCCGGCCCGCGCCGCGTGTCGAACCGCTGCTGCGCAATTACCGCACGGCCCTGGTCAAACTCAACGGCAGCGACTTCGCCTGGAAGCTGAGCTGCCCCGGCCGCGTCTGGAACGACACGCGCGCCAGCGGCACGCAACAGCTGCTGCTGACGGCCGTCGCCGACCGGGAATTCGCCGACGACCAGTGGCGGCTGACGCGCGTCGAGATCACGCCGTACCTGCAAGCCGCGGCGGCCGTGGTGGTGCTGGACGAGCAGCCGACCTCGGTCATCGCGGTGATGGCCCGCGACTTCATCGAACTGACCGTCGCCCCTCTGAACGGCCGGCCGAGCCTGCTGGTGCGTGCGCCCACCGCCCGGCAGTTGCTGAACGACCGGCCGACGGACGTGCGCAAATATTTGGTGCCGCTATTGAAGCTGCTGAACGCCGGCGAGAACCCGCTGGCCGCCGCGCCGGGCGACGTGTACCGGGCCTTCCCGGATTTGCCGGTCGATCCTGGCGCTGGAAAAGCCGTCGCCGCGGTGCTGCCGAAGTTGAACGCTTCTGATCCGCTCGTGCGCCAGGAGGCCAGCGACAAGCTGCACGCCCTCGGCCGCCGCGGCGTACAGGCGGCGATGCGGCTGGATCTATCCGGCTTGGCCCCGGAGACGGCGGACCGCATCGCGACGTACGTCGCCGAATCGTCGCGCGACGCCCGGCCGGCCGAGGTGTTGCGCCGCGACCCGAACTTCCTCCTCGATTGTTTGACCGACAGCGACGTGAACGTGCGCGTGGCGGCCGGCACGTTCGTCGGGAAATAGTCGGCATCAAAGCGATCAGTTGCGGTGGCCGCGCGTGTGAACCCGCGCGAAGCCGTTGCCCGCTTCAAGTCGTCCGACGTGCGAAGCGTTTTTGCGCGGGTTCACACCCGCGGCCATATCATCCGAACATGGACGCGTCCCGCCCCACAATCATTTCCGCCGACACCCAGCGCGGCGACCCGAAATCCCGCACCCCGCCCGGCCAGACGCTCACCGCCAAATGGCCGGTGCTGCATTACGGCAAAGTCCCGCACGTCGACCCGCACGCCCCCGACTGGCGCTTGCGCGTCTTCGGCCGGTGCGAGAACGAATACGAATTGACGTATGACGAGATCCGCGCGATGCCCGCCGTCGACGTCGTGTGTGACATGCACTGCGTCACGCACTGGAGCCGGCTCGACAACCGCTTCACCGGCGTGCCGACGAAGCTGATCATCGAACGCGCCAAGCCCGAGCCCGACGCGAAGTTCGTCATGTGCCACGGCGAGAACGGCTTCACGACGAACGTGCCGCTCGCCCAGTTCATCGCCGACGACTGCATCCTGGCGTACCAGTGGGAAGGAAAAGAACTCACGCCCGAACACGGCTTCCCGCTGCGCGGCATCGTGCCGCGCTTGTACCTGTGGAAAAGCGCGAAGTGGATCCGCGGCATCGAACTCCGCTACACCGACGCCCCCGGTTTCTGGGAACAGAACGGCTACCACATGAAGGGCGACCCCTGGAAAGAACAGCGGTTCGGATGGTGAACCGTTCGGCCATGGCCGCGGGTGTGAACCCGCGCGAATCCCTCGCGGACGGAATGCAGGTTGAAGGTTGCAAGAGCTCCGCGCGGGTTTACACCCGCGGCCACAGCTCAGCGTGCAGTCAGCCATGTCGCCAGGTAATCGAACGTCGCATTCGCACTCGTCACAACCACGGCCTCGTCCGCCGCGAAGGACGGCGCGTCCAGTAGCGCCTTCGTCTCGCGCCACCGTTTCCCCACGTCTGGGCCGTAACTGCTGAAGTAACTGATGCCGTGCTCCGCCGTTAGCGGCAGATGCCCGCGGATGAACTTGGCGACGTGTTGCCCGCCGAGCGTGGAGCCTTCGATCACGTACAGCACGCCGAGCGCCGCGGGCGCGTCGTGCCATGGCAGTGCGTTGTCCGGCACGGCCGGCAGAGCGTCGACGTGGTCGGCGGTTAGGCCGACGGCCAGCAGGTCGGCGCGCAGCATCGGCAGGCGGCGGCGGGCGTCGAAGAAGCCGCCCGGCACGCGGCCGCCCAGCACCGCGGGGCCGACGCGTTCCCACGTCTGTTCGAAGCCGTGCCAGCGTTCCAGCAGGCGTGCGTAACGCTCCAGTGTCAGGCCCGGCCGCATCAGGTCGAGCACGCTTTCGATGCGTTCGTGCGACGCGCGGGTCTGCTCACGGAGGCGGACGCTCAGCGTCACGGGCAGTGCGTTGTCTGGGGTCGTCATACACGGCCCGCCAGGCTGGCGACGGTGGCCAACAGTTCGGCGGCTTCCACCGGCTTGGCCACGTGCACCTGAAACCCGGCCAGCATAATCCGCTGGCGGTCCTGCGCGCGTGCGTAGGCGGTCAGGGCGATGGCCGGCAGTTTGCCGCGGGCGGTGCGGCTTTCCAGTTCGCGCACGCTCCGGATGAGCGAATAGCCGTCCTCGCCCGGCATGCCGATGTCGCTGACCAATACGTCGAACACACGGTCCTGCACCAGCGTCAGGGCGGCCGCGGCGCTGGTGGCGGTGGCGACGTTCACGCCGCACTCGACCAGCACGCGGCGGACCAGTTCACGCGTGTCCGGCTCGTCGTCCACTACCAGCACGTTCACGCCGCTAAGGTTCAGTTCGTCGCAATTGAGGGCACTGCCCGAGCTGCGCCGCGGGTGATCGTTCGCATCCGGCTGCGTGACGGCACGCACGGGAAGCGTGACGATGAACGTCGATCCCTGGTTCGGGCCGGCGGAGTCGACGCTAACGGTGCCGCCGTGCATTTCGACCAGATTCCGCACGATCGCTAAGCCCAGGCCCAAGCCGCCGAAGCTGCGGGCGTACGTCGCGTCGGCCTGGCGGAAGCGGTCGAACACGTGCGGCAGGAAATCCGCAGGGATGCCGACGCCGGTGTCGCTGACCGACATTTCCACGTGCGACCCCACGCGCTTCAGCACCACGCCCACGCGACCGTTCTTGGGCGTGAATTTGATGGCGTTGTTCAGCAGGTTCCACAGCACCTGCTGCAAGCGGTGCGGGTCGCCGGTGACGCTGACGCCGCTCATCGGGTCGATCGTCTTGTGCAGGCGAATGCCCTTGGCCGTGGCGGCCAGTTCCACGGCGGCGACGGCGGTTTCGACCACCTGCGGCAGCCGTACGGGCTGCACGTCCAGGCTCAACTTGCCGCTGGTGATGCGGCTCATGTCGAGCAGGTCTTCCACCATCTGGCCTTGCGCGCGGGCGTTGCGCTCGATGATTTCCAGACCTTCCTCTAACGCGTCCGGCGTCTGCGGTGTGGTGCGCAACAGGTGGGCCCAGCCTTGAATGGCTGTCAGCGGCGTACGCAGTTCGTGGCTGAGGGTGGCGACGAAATCGTCTTTCAACTTGCTCAACCGCTCGGCTTCGCTGCGGGCGGCGCGTTCGCTGTCGAGCTGTTCCAAGCGTTCGCTGCCGGCGCGGCGGAGTTCCAGGTTGTTACGCGCCAGTTCTTCCGCCCGGGCCAGCAGCTTGGCGAGCATGCCGCGGCGCAGTTCTTCGGCCGTGGCAAGGTCGGCGTCGGTCCACGGCAGGCTTCGGCCGGTCACGGTCTGCTTCCAGAGCGCGAAGCTGCCGCGCGGGCTGAGGCGCGGTTGGTCGCCGCTGTCGCCTTTGTTGACGGTCTTCGCCGGGTCGCCGGCCCAGTGAACGGTGCGGACCTGCTCGGGGCGGAACCAGAGCACCCAGCGCTGCCCGAGCCGCGTCGGCCGCACCGCCAGCAGGCCGCTGGCGACCGGGTCGAGCGTGCCCGTGCCCAGCACCCCGCTGAGCTGGTCGGTCGAGAACAGCTCACGCGTGCCGCTCTCGGCCAGGCGGGCGACGATGTCGCGCAAGCGGCCCTCGCCGGGCGTCTGGCCGACGCGTGTGACGCTGTCGCCGTCCACCACCGCCGCGCCGCCGGCGTGCAGGACGGCCAGCAGTTCCTTGCCGCAATCGATGAGTGAATCGGCAAACCTCTCGCCGGGGTCCATGCGGGCGATGATCGTTTCGACCGCCGCGTGCGCCCCGCGCACGCCGGCCGCCGTCTCTGCCGTTTCGCGCTGTGCCACCTGCAGCGACACGACCTGCGCCAGCAGTTCGCACGCGGTGCGTACTTCGTACGGCACCAGCCGTGGCGCGTCGTGATGACAGGCGATCAGGCCCCACAACGCGCCGTCCGACAGCAGCGATATCGACATCGACGCGCCCACGCCCATGTTGCGCAGGTATTCGATGTGGACCGGCGACACGCTGCGCAGCACGCTGAAGCTCAGGTCCAGTGGCCGCCCGTCGGGTGCGTGCGGCGGGACGAGCGGCGACGGCACGTAGTCGCGGTCGGCGATGAAGCGCAGCCAGTTTTTCGTGTAAAGCTCGCGCGCCTGTTTCGGAATGTCCGACGCCGGGTAGTGCAGGCCGAGGAACGGCTCCAGGTGATTGGCCTTGGCTTCGGCGATGACCTGGCCGTTCCATTCCGCGTCGAAGCGATAGACCATTACGCGGTCGAACCCGCTGAGGCGGCGCACATGGCGGGCGATCTGGCCGCACAGGTGATTGAGTGTGCCGGGCTCACGCAGGTCAACGAGCGCGGTCTGCGTGAGGCGGTGCAAATCCGCCACGCGGCCGTCCGGGTCGGCCGGTTCCAGTTCGAGCAGCACGTACTCGCCGGCGCGATGGGCGATGGCGTCGAACAACCGCCCGTTCGACCGGCCGTGGATCGAGCGCAGGTAAACCGGGTGCCGCTGCCGGGGGCCGTCGTCCAGTTGGCGGGCCACGTCGCCGGCGTCGTCCGGGGCGATCAGGTCCGTGAGCGGCCGCCCGATGACTTCGTCGGCCTGCACGCCCAAATGGACGGAGATGCTTCGGCTCGCCTGCACGACGCGGCGGGCGGCATCGAGCACCAGCAGCACGCCGTGGGGCTGGACTGAACCGGGAATGTGGATCGGCTCACGGTCGCAGTTGGTCAGGTCTGCCGGGGCGGTCGAAAGATCAGGCATCGTCATCCGTGTTCCACACTCGACTAATAACTCGGCGGTCGCGGGCGGCGGGACGATCCTTCGTCCGCCGGACGGTTTCCTCACGGTGGACAATAAGTCCGTCCGCGGGATGATGCCATTCTATGCACCATGTGGGACTTTTTTTGTTTTGCGGCGCGCTCGTTTGCGGGTTCGTCCTGACGGTCGGCGGGCTGCTGGTCCTGCTGCGGCGCGTCGAATGGCTGACGCGTGCGCCGGGCGTGGACATCGTCCTGTCGTTGCTCACGTGGGTGCCATGGGTGGCGGCCGGTCTGCTCGGCGGATGGGCCGGGGTGCTGGGCGCGGTGGCGGGGCAGATGGGGGCGTTGTACGGCTGGTGCTTCGCCCATGAACTGCTGCACCGGGACGCGGCGAACGGGCCACGTATCGTCACGTTCCTGAACCGGCACGCGGGGCGGTGGAAGAACCATTTGGCGCTCTGGGCGACGCTGCTGGCGTTGCCGGTCTTCTGGCTGATCCGGCTGGCGGAAGTGACGGCCTATTACCCGCTGATGTGGCTGCTGGATTTCCCGCGTTACAAGCAGTCGGAATGGATCAACGTCAGTCGGCAGAAGTTCAGCGGCCTGGTGGGGCACGACCTGGTCTGGTGCCTGTACTGCGACTGGATGACGGGCGTCTATTCGCTCGGTGCGGAAATGCTGCGGAACGTCGAAAGCTTCTGGTGCCCGATCCGCTACTACGACGGCAAAAAATGTGACCACTGCAAGCTGGACTTCCCCGACATCGCCAACGGCTGGGTGCCGGCCGACGGGAACATGAGCGACGTGGTGAAAGTGATGGAGGAGAAATACGGCAACGGCGAACGCGCGTGGTTCGGCCACCCGGTGCGGCTGACGGTCAAAGGCGCGGAGCAAAACGTTTAGCCGCAGATGGACGCAGATGAACACAGATAAGAGGAGTCCTATTTTGTCTTATCCGCGTTAATCTGCGTCCATCTGCGGCTCATTTGTCTGATCAATCACGATGTCTGGCTTAGCCTTCAATTACTTGTCTTGGCTGACTGTGATCCGCTGCCGCTTGCTGCTCGCCGCCTTGCTGCTCGTCGGCTTCGTCGGCCATGTGCTGTACCTGACGATCGACCCGCCCGTCGGCCTGGCCGGCGATGAGGCGCATTACTGGGACTGGTCGCGTCAGCTCGATTGGAGCTACTACAGCAAAGGCCCGGCCGTCGCCGTCGTGATTCGGTTCGGCCGGATGCTCTTCGGCGACACGCTGCTGGGCGTGCGTTTTCCGGCCCTGCTCTTCGCCGTCGGCACGTCGTTGTGCACCTACTGGCTGACGAACCGCGTCTTCAAATCCGAACGGCTGGCGCTGGGCACCGTGGCCCTGACGCACGTCGTGCCGCTGTTCATCGCCGGCAGTCTGCTGATGACGATCGACTCGCCGTACTACTTCTGCTGGGCGACGGCGACCTGCTTCGGTTACTTGGCCGCGGTCGAGAACAGGCGCTGGGCTTGGCCGCTGGCGGGCATGTTCGTCGGACTGGGGTTCCTCGCCAAGTATGCGGCGCTGCTCTGGCTGGTCGGCCTGGTGATCTTCCTGCTGCTGCGGAATCGTCCCGCGCTGCGCACGCCGTGGCCGTGGATGACGATTGGAATCGCCTTCGCCTTTACCACGCCGGTGCTGCTGTGGAACGCCCGGCACGATTGGGTCAGCTTCGGCCACGTCGCGCGGTCGACGGCCGAAGACCAAAACGGCTTTAATCCACTGAAAATCATCGCCCACTTCGGCGAACTGCTCGGCGGCCAAGTTGGTTTGCTGAACCCAATCGTCTTCGCCTTCATCGTCGGCGGCGTCTGGACCGTGCTTCGCCACCAGCGCCGTGAGCGCCTGCTCTACCTGCTCTGCGTCGCCCTGCCGTTTTTCGGGTTCGTCACGCTGGTCACGCTGCGGAAGAACACCGAACCGAACTGGCCCGCGCCAACGTATTTCACGCTGATGCCGCTGGCCGCCTGGTTCGTCGCCCGGCATTGGCCACGCACGCGCGGCTGGTTGATCGGCGCGATCGGCGTCGGTGTCGGGGCGATGATCGTGCTGCACTACAGCACGCTGCTTTATCCGGTCGTGAAGGTCCCGCCGCGCCAATGGGACGCCAGCGCCCGCCTCGTCGGCGGCGAAGCCATCGGCCAGGCAGTTTCGGCGCAGTTGAAGACGCTCGGGCCCGACGCCATGGTCATCTGCGACAAGTATTACGACGCCGGCCTGATGGCTTTTTACGTCGACGGGCGGCCGAAGACGTTTTGCAGCGGCGCGTACGCGAAAAATCCGGACGAGCGCGACCGCCTCACCCAGTACGACATGTGGCCCGACCGTGACTTGTCGCAAGCGTCGCTGCGCGGCCGCGACGCCGTGTTCGTCGGCCGGGCGACGGCGGACTTGTTCGAAGCGTTCGACCGCGTGGAAGCGTTGCCCGATCTGCCGATCATGCGCCGCGGCGTGCTGATCCGCCGGCAGATTCTGTGGAAGTGCTACGGCTTCCGCGGCATGACCCGGCCGCAAGACGGGCGGACGAAACGATGAACCGCCGAACGCTTCTTCTGCTGCTCGCGGCGGTCGCAGCCTTCGGGCTGAGCCTGGCGATCGACAAAACCGTGAACGACGCCGTCGTGCGGTGGGACCTGCGCGCCTGGGCCGGTTACCAGCCGCTGCAATGGGTGCTGCGGGCGCCGGGCAATTTGTGGGTGCTCGTGCCGACGATGTTGCTGTTGACGCTGTTGCACCGCCAATCGTGGCGGCCGGCGGGGCTGCTGGCGATCGCGGCAATCGTCGCCGGCACGATCGCGGGCATCTTCAAAGGCCTCGCCGGCCGGGCGCGGCCGGGGAAGTTTCCCGACGACCCCGGCTGGGTCTTCCTGCGCGGCGGCTGGCACGGGTTCTGGCACCAGACCAACGTCAGCTTCGTCAGCGGCGACGTCACGCAGGCGTTCACCTGG
>DASVSC010000253.1:0-15419 GCA_036388295.1 Tepidisphaeraceae bacterium
CGACGCACCGGCTTTGGCCGGTGCGTCGTGTTGATGGGCAAATGGGCCATGATTCTCTACGAGTTTCCACGCTTCGCGGGGCTCCCAATGGAGCCGACGGGTTGAAACCGTTTGGTTCGTGAAGCGAAAGACAACGTCAACGTGTTGAACTAAATCTCTTCTGAACTACAATTTGGCCTCGCCAACGAAGGCATCGTTGTGATGATGTTGCCATAGTCCGCGTGATTAACTAGTGGGTGTAAGATGATGCTCAGCCGGTT
The DNA here is from genome assembly GCA_036388295.1 of Tepidisphaeraceae bacterium. Taxonomy (GTDB): domain Bacteria; phylum Planctomycetota; class Phycisphaerae; order Tepidisphaerales; family Tepidisphaeraceae; genus RYN-431. The sequence goes on from DASVSC010000253.1 coordinate 261, forward strand.
GGCATTTTTCGTATTTGAGATGAACGCCGCCCTTGATATGGGCAAGTATGACCACGTCACGGTTGGTGAGGTTGAAGACCACATCCAGAACAAGGATTTAGTCCCGTGGCTTCGCCTGACCATGGGACAGGACGTCGATCTGAGCGTCTTTGATACGACATCGACAAACGAACTGCATGATGGTCTTTACGACATCCTCAGTGGATATAGAGGGCAAGAGTCACGAAAATGGGGAGTTCGCCAGCGCGGCGTCTGTCTGTTAATTGCATGGACGGTCGAAATGATCCAGCACAAGCGTTGGTCTTAACTGATTCTCAGATGCTTACCACCGGGAGCAGAATCCGTTCGATCGTCAAAACGGCCTAAGAGTCTGCGAGGCCTAAAGTGGGCGGCGAGCAAATACCTGATTCATTCGTTGCAGCTGATCCCGAAGCATGGTCGCATTTTGCGAAAATCGTTCACGAGGACGAATACTATCGATTTGCGGCGGTTTATTGGGGCGGGCCTCAAACTCTAACTATCCGCGACGGCAACGATCGGCGCGAAATCACCGTCAATGACGCCAATCTTGACGCCTTTCGGATTATGAAGTCGGTCTCTGTAAGTCAGGCTTTGATCGTTGATCGAGCATTGAAAGAGTGCTGGATTGATATACGCGATATTGCGGACGATTTCATCGATTATCGCGTTGAACTAGAAGACTATCCAGATGCCTAATCGCGACGCTTAACCACGCCTACATCGCTAAAAGGAGCGCCGATGCTGGAACAGCAATCGTACGCTCGCCGACCTTGCCCGCATGTGTTTGAGTAACGATCAGCCCGAACTTGGCGTTGTAATGTGGCTTGGTGCAAAAGGCCTCCAACGCTGCAATATCTCGCACGTCAAAATTCGCGTGATATTTAATTTCGATTGGCACCCGCTTGAGGCCGAGAGTCAGCAGGAAGTCGATCTCGGATTCGTTGGCACGCGCGGGATTCCAGGCGACTTCAAGCGTTGGAATTGAACACATCTGATAACCCAAAACACTTTCAATCAGGTGTCCGGCCATACCTGAAACCGCTTGAGTCGCCGTTGCCAAGCGGTCAGGATCGAGTGGAATGTTTTCTTGTAACCAAGCATTGCGAACGAAGTGATCGCAGAGACATATTCTGGGCGGATTCGACTGCTTCCGTTGAAGGAGTTCCGCAGGTGGCACGAGGCGGATCAGCAATGATTCATTCAGAAAATCAACAGCTTCCGCGACACTGCTTTCCTTGATCCCCGCGCCCAAAACCGCTCCGATTTCTTGTGACAGAACTCGTGGCGTCACCCCTTGGCCCGCATACCGACAAAGCAGGCGGAAGACTTCCCGGATCATTCGGCGATCTAGGTGGCCGCGACTGCCGATTCGAAGCGGATCATTCTCAATGCTCTTATTTACAACGTCCTCGACAAGCTGGCCGGCGAGAACAGTTGTAGCACCTTCGATATCATTCTTATGACATACGGGGTAACCACCCAAGTCCGAGAAGCGGCTAAACGATTTCTTCAAAATCTTTGAATGCTTCTGAGAATGCGAAATAAGATCCAGCCAGAACTCAGGGCGGCTCCATGCATCCCGCGCATCGGGACAGTGGAAACGCGGAAGGCTTCCCAGCTTTCGCACCCCGGCAATTTCTGAGAGATGGAATGGACCGAGTTCGATTGTGCTGAGTCGCCCCGCCAGGTTGTCTTGACCCCGAGAGATTTTCAAGGCCGAGCTTCCTGTGACGAGGGTGAAGGCGTCGACGTTGTCGACCAAGTGCTTTAACTGGCTCGACCAACCAGCAAGATTCTGCACCTCATCGAAGAGCAGATAAACCCGATCACCCCGTGCTGCGGAAGCGTTAATCGTTCCGTGCAGAACATTGTCCTCATACCATCGGACAATGGCTTCAATAGGGTTCGCCAATAGCCCAAGCGACGGCGTGTCATCGAACTGGACGCGGATGATATGAGCAGGGTTAACGTGGCGAATCAGGAGCAGTTCTTCGATCAACTGCAACTGAATGGTCGTCTTGCCAACCTGACGAGGACCACGCATCGCCACAACCGGAGCTATTCGAGAATCAATGCGTTGGAGGACGTCATCGAATGCAGACCTTCGGTACCGCTCAACTGTAGGTAAAGGTTGGGCCCTCCACCAAGGATTTGTGCGTTCGAGAAATTGAACGATGTCCAAGGGCAGTCCGCCGAGCGGCGCGGTTTCAAACAGCGGCTTCGGCTTCCGGGACAGCTTCGCAACGCGGGATGTCGCCCGCCAGAACTCATGTGACGTAAGCCTGAGCCCCGTCAACTTGGCGAACTGCTTGTGCAGATCGTCGAATTGCTTTGTATACGGGAGGTTGTCCCGCTGTCCGATTCCGTCAGGAAACAGACGTAGCATTTCAAGCTGCTGGACGGTGGTTAAGCTCTTGGTCGCAGGAGCAGACTTACGTCCTGTCTTACCGCCAGCCCCGCCATATTTCCCAATTTTAGAAAGAAGCTGCCAGAAATCATGATCGCCGATCGCAACGTGCGTTTGGCCAACGTACAGCTTTTTGAGACGCTCGAACTCTGGAGTGTAAGGAAGTGCGTCACGGGGAACAGGTGACGTTACGAGCAGCTTCTGAATCGCTTCCTTCACGCTGACGGGATACATCTGCGTTTTCGTCGTAATGGGGAAAGCCACGCTCCTGTCAAAACTGCACGCATGTTAAGCGTAACGAGTTTTTGCGGCAAGTGAATTTCGATGGCGGGAACTGCCGGATTAAACAGCCGTAGCAGGTTCCATATGGGGATAAAACCTCTTCGCGCACACGGTCTTTCGCGCTACCCTTAGTGCGCCATGAACACACAGCGTTTCTTCCTCTACGCCCGTAAATCGACCGACGACACGTCGCGTCAGATTCGCTCTATTGGTGACCAGATCGCGGAGCTTCGTGAACTCGCGGTCAAAGAAGGCTTGACGGTCGTTGACGAACTCATCGAGAAGCAGACCGCTAAGGTGCCGGGCCGACCCGTCTTTAACGCCATGCTTGAACGCATCGAACGCGGTGAAGCGACCGGCATCTTGGCATGGCATCCGGATCGACTCGCCCGCAACTCGCTTGACGCCGGCCGCATCATCTGGCTCATCGACACCGGAAAGCTATCGTCCCTCAAGTTCCCGAACGTGCCCTTCGAGAACACGGCCTCAGGCAAGTTCATGCTCGGCATGATGTTCAGTCAGAGCAAGCACTACGTTGACAACCTATCGGAGAACATCAAGCGTGGGCAGCGCCAGAAGCTCAAAAATGGCATTTGGCCCATCATGACCCCCTTGGGCTATCTCAACGACCGGGAAGCCCGCGTCATCGTGCCTGACCCCGTCCGTGCACCCTTGGTGCGGAAGGCGTTCGAAATCTACGCCACAGGAAACTACACCCTCGACCAATTGACATCGGTGATGGAGGATGCCGGCCTTACGAACCGCGGCACAAAGAACCGGCCGCCGACCGCAATCTCCCGTGCCCAATGGCACCGCCTCCTACGCAACCCGATCTTCACGGGCACCTTCCGATTCAGCGGCGAAATGTACGAGGGCAAGCACGAGCCCATCATCACCCGCTCTACGTTCGATGCCGTTCAGCGTGTAATCTCCCGCCGCTCGAAGCTCAAAGCCCCGAAGGTCAAACCGTACCTTTACCGAGGCGTGTTCCGTTGTGGGGAGTGCGGCTGCCAGATCACGACCGAGACGCAGAAAGGCCACAATTATCTGCGATGCACAAAACGGGTTAAGAAGGAATGCTCGCAACCGTATGTGCGGGAGGAGAGCGTCACTGAGCAGATCGCAGAGGCAGTCCATCGCCTTGCAATACCCGCAGAATGGACTGCCACCATGCTCGCAGACCTCAAAACCGAGCAGGCAGCGGACGCCCAGGCGTTTGAGCGAGAACTCGCCACAGTGACGGAACGTCGCCGTCAGATCGGCCAGAAGCTCGACCGCCTGCTGTCGGCTCACCTCGACGGCGACATTACGCCGGAAGAGTACCGGGCGGCCAAAGGCCGGATCGTCGCCGATAAGCAGTGCGCGACCGAGCAGATGGCCGCGTTGACTACAAATCGTGCAAACCGGTTCGAACCGGTCACCCGCTTCGTTAAAGCCTTGCAGGAAGTCACGTTACTAGCGTCGGGCACCGACGCCGTCGCGAAACGCGACTTTCTCAAAAAGAACGGTTCGAACCAAACGGTTTCAACCCGTCGGCTCCATTGGGAGCCCCGCGAAGCGTGGAAACTCGTAGAGAATCATGGCCCATTTGCCCATCAACACGACGCACCGGCCAAAGCCGGTGCGTCGTCTGCTGGTGAAACTCGTCCCATGTTCTTAAAAGCGGAGAGGGGGAGATTCGAACTCCCGTAACCTTGCGGTTAACCGGTTTTCGAAACCGGCGCATTCAACCACTCTGCCACCTCTCCGGGTGGAGGGGAAAGCATATCGGATCAGGATAGGCACGTCAAAAACGACCGTTTTACTGAGTGATTCAATATGTTTTTCTGCTGCCATCATCCCCCGTCAGTTTAGGTCGCTCTGTTGGCCACTGTTCGCAGAGGTCCGCCAGTATGGGAGAGGCTAGAGCCTGTTATGCACTTCTAAGCCCCCGTCCGAGTTGCGAGAGCATGAGGATGGCGAAGGCGAGGAAGTGCATGCCCCGCAGCACCTCCGGCAGGCGTTCGTGGTCGCGGGCCAGGCGGCGGAAGCGGCTGGCCCACGCGAACGAACGCTCCACCACCCACCGCCGGGGCAGCAGCACAAAGCCTTTTCGTGCTTCCTTCGGCCCCACGACCACCCGTTCCATGCTCTGCGAGCGGTCGTCCTTGGCCACGGCGTGCCCGGTATACCCTTGGTCGGCATAGAGCGTGCTTACGTTCTCGCCGGTGGCGTTCCGCACGTCTTTAGCGAGGCGTTCGACCTGATCCCGCTCCTGCTCGTTGGCGGGCGTCACGTGAAGGGCCAGGAGGTGGCCGGGCGTGTCGGCCACGGCGTGGACCTTGCTGCCCTTGGTGCGTTTGTAGCCGTCGTAGCCGCTCCGTCCGCCGCTCTCGGGCGTACTCCGCATGGTGCGGCTGTCGATCACCGCCGCGGTCGGCCGCGTCCGTTTGCCTTGGCAGACCCGCAGCAGCAGACGCAGGTCGTGGACGATGTCCTCGAACACCCCGGCCGCCATCCGCCGCCGCGTCTGCTGATAGATCACGTTCCACGGCGGCAGGCCGTTGGCCATCATGCGCCACGCCTCGCCAGCCCGCACCGCGTACGCAGGCCGTCGAAGACTTCACGCAGGCCGTACTGCCGCTGCGGGGCGTCCTCCTTCATCAGCACCAGGTACGGGGCGACGAACGCCCACTCTTCGTCAGACACGTCCGTCGGGTAAGGCTTCCTTGCCATCTAGAACAGGAGCAAGCAACCGATCAAAGTGCATAACAGGCTCTAGGCGATAAACTTGTGACTGTTCTAGGCGGTTTTCAACATGCTCCGTCCATCGGATCACAGGACATAGGCGTCATAGCGAAACTACGCTCGATCAGCGTCGGATTCGCTTATTCCCAGAACAGCTGTACCGCTCTGTATGAGCGATAAGCTGTGAATGCCGAGAATATTATGACCTGATGACGATTGGCATCATTGTGTTCCACTAGCCAGGCATTGGGTCCGTCGAACTGGGCACACCGCAATCTTATTGTGCGATTCGACCTTCGGCGGTCGCAGTGCCTCGGCGTGTTTCGCCTCGCCGGTCCGCAACAGGCACGCGATGTGGTGCGCGATGGCTGGGGCCATGGCGGTGACGCCGGTGTTGAGGCCGGCGTGAAGGAGGAGATGGCCGCCGTGGGCGGTCGGCTCGCAGATGACGGCGGGGCGGTCGTCCGGTGTTAATGCACGCACGCAGGTGGCGTCGCTTCGCACGACGGAGCCGTCGGCTTCGCACCGCGCGAACCAGTCGGGTAGCAGCCGTCGGACCGCTGTGGCGATCTCGTCGTCCAAGTGTCGGCGTTCCACATCGTCGTAGCGGAATGGATAGTCGCCGACGTGCAGGTAGCCGCCGCCGATGGCTAGGTATTCTCGGTCGCGCTGCGGGTCGATGTAAGGCGTCAGGTTCAGGTCCATTACCGCATGAGTTCCTTGCCGTGTTTCGCGCGGTGAGAAGTGCACCTTCACCGGGCAGGGCAGGCCCAGTGGACGCGGCAGCAGCAGCCATCGCCCGGCGACGCCGCTGATTTTCAGGCCGAACGCGGCGGACAATGCCGCGCCGGCGTACGCGCCCGGGTGCAGGACGTAATCGTCGGCAGTCACACGGCCGCGGGTGAATTGAAGGCTGGCGACTCGGTTCTGCCCGTCGCGGTTGACGGCCGTACATTCGTTACTCCAGACGAAACGCACGCCAGTGGCTTCGAGTGCGTTGATGAGGTTCAGCGTCAGCCGTTTGACGTCGAGCGAATAGCCGGTGACGCGGAGGCCGCCGGCGATCGTCCCGGTGCGGCAGGCCGTGGCCAACTCGGGTGCTTCGTCCGCGAGGGCGGCGGCATCCAGTGTGGCCTGGAGTGTGCCGAGGCGGTGGTGGGCGTCGGCGGCAAGGTTCACCAGGTGCGGCTGGTCGTACAGGCATAGAACGCCGGCGTCGCGGATAAGACTTGTGCCAACAAATAAGCTCGCATGGGAATCAAACAATTCGCGCCAGCGGTCCATCGCATCGAGAGAGGTTTGCGCGAACCAGTCGGCGGTGACGGCCAGGCCCGCTGCGTCGTGGTTGGCGGCGTGCCGTGCTCTTAGCCACGCTTGTTCCGATTCGGAGTACGAGGGAACATCGTCACCAAGCCAGCCGCCTTCGGTGGCCCGGCGGGTGAAGGCGCCGGCCATGTCGGGATACATCGGCCCGTCACCGAGATAGGGATGGCCTTCCAGCGGCGTGATGAACCGGCCGGCCTCGCCATTGGTGGTGGACGCGCGGGCGTCGCCGGGCGTGCGCGGGTCACGGCCGGCGGAATGCACGGTGATTCGGGCGTTATCGCCGCGTAGGGCAAGGGCCGTCATCAGCCCCTGGATGCCGCTGCCGACGATGACGATGGTGCGAACGCTGCGGCTCAAGAAGGGTATCGTAGCGTGTTCGGTGGGATCGAAAACGGACGCCGCGGTCGAACGAAAGGACCGCGGCGTCCGAATTGTCAGGACAATGCTTCGGTCGAACGACGGCGAACCTGGTCGCCGACGATACGACCGAGCAGCATTGGCCACGGCGTTAGCGTGTGCCGCTTGAGTTGCCGGTGCCGCCGCCGGAGCCGCCGCCGCTGGCACCGCTTCCGCTGCCACTGGTGCTGCCCATGCCGGTGCCGCTGGTACCGGTCGGCGAGCCCATGCCGCTGTTGTTGCCGTTACGCGTGCCGCCGACGTCATCGCGCGTCATGCCGTCGCCGGTGCGGCCGCGGTCGGTCGCCGTGTCGGAACTGTTACAGCCGCCCATAAGGCACGCGGCCACTACGATCGCAGCAAAACATCCTCGCATCGAAACCTCCTGAAAGGGTAGGACTCCTCAAACCGACCGATCCTATGCACGCCTCATGGGTGAGGGCGGACATTCGTGCCGGGCGTGCCGATTACGGGTTGCCGGTGGGGTCGCCGGACGATCCGCCGGTGCCGACCGGACTGGAACGGCTCTTGCCGGTGCTGCCCGTGCCGTGGCCCGCGCCGGTGTTGCTGCCCTGCTCGTTGTTGCTGGGCTGGCGGCCGCCGCTGGTGGCCGTGCCGCCGCCCTGGGTTTCGGTCGGCACCGTGGTGGGTGCGGCGGACGTGCCTTTATTGTCGCTCTCGTCACAGCCGACGAGCAACGCGGTCGAGACGATCATGCAGCCGAGGAACGATTTCACGCAGGCCTCCTGGGTTCGGATCAATGACCGAATCCTATGCACCGGACGGCACGCGCATCGGCCTTGCCGATCTTTCTGAACGCAAAGGAAGCCGGCCTGTTGCCGGGTCGGCTTCCTGTGTGATCGTTCCAGCCCGGGTGGTTTGGCGGGCGAGCGTGCTCACCGGCTAAACGTGGCGTCGGTTCAGACGTTAGGCCTGGCCGACTTCGAGGCGGACGTACTGGCTGAGCGTGACGTTCTTGCTCTTGAGCAGGTCGCTGACCTTGCCCTTGAAGATTTCGCCGTTGATGAACTCCTGGTCGAGCAGCACGCGCTCGGCGTAGAAGCTATTGAGTTTGCCGAGGGCGATCTTCTCGGCGATCTCCTGCGGCTTGCCGGTGGCTTTGGCCTGTTCGACGGCGATTTCCTTTTCCTTCGCCACCAGCTCGGCCGGGACGGCGTCGCGGGTCAGGGCGACGGGGCGGGCGGCGGCAATGTGCATGCCCAGGCTCTTGACCAGGTCTTCCTGCACCGGGCCGCTGAACTGCAGCAGCACGCCGATCTTGCCCTTGCCGGCCGTGCTGTAGAGGTACGAACCGACGTCGCCGGTGACGCTGGCGGTACGGCCGAGCTGGACGTTTTCGCCGGTGACTTTGCTGGCGTTGGCGAGGGCTTCGGTCAGTTCGGCGTCGCCCGACACGTCGCCGCCGGCGGCGAGCTTTTTCGCGGCCAACTTGGCCGCGTCGAGGACGACGTCGCTCTTGGCGGTGAAGTCGGTGTTGCAGACGACTTCTACCGCGACGGCCGTGTTGCCGTGCGTGAGCGTTTCGACGCGGCCTTCGGTGGCGGCGCGTTCAGTGAGGCTGGCCTTGACGCCTTTCTTGCGGACGGCGTCGATCGCGGCTTCGAGGTTGCCCTCGACTTCGGTCAGGACTTTCTTGCACTCCATCATGCCGAGGCCGGTCTTGGCGCGGAGTTCGTTCACGAGGCTGGCGGTGATTGTGGCCATCTTCTTCTCCAAAGGTTCAGTGGGCCGCAGATAAACGCAGATGAACGCAGATAGAAGAAAAAGTGTTTCTCTTATCTGCGTTCATCTGCGTCCATCTGCGGCTAAGAAAAGTGATTCTTAGGCAGAGGCCGCGGCGACGGCTTCCTGCGGTTCGGCCGGGCTGGCGGGCTCGGCGGGGGGGGCGTCGGTGGCTTCGGTGGGGGCCTGCTCGGCGGGGCCGTCGGCCTTGAAGGCGGCGCGCTGGCTGCGGCGGGCGGCGTCGGGGCCGGGCTGATTGCCGGCGGTGCGGCCGGCCTTGCCTTCGATCACGGCGTCGGCCAATTGGCTGACGACCAGGGCGATAGCGCGCATCGCGTCGTCGTTGCCGGGGATCGGCAGGTCGATCTGCGACGGGTCGCCGTCGGTGTCGATCAGGGCGATCGTCTTGACGCCGAGCTTCTTGGCTTCGTTGACGGCGATGTGCTCGCGCTTCGTGTCGATCAGGAAGATAATGCCCGGCAGCTTGTCCATCTTGCGGATGCCGCCGAGGTTGCTCTGGATCTTGACCATCTCGCGGTTGAGGGTGGCCTTCATCTTCTTGGAATAGCTCTCGATTTCGCCGGTCGCCCAGAGTTTTTCGAGCTGTTCGAGGCGCTTCAGGCGGTCACGGATGGTGCGGAAGTTCGTCAGCGTGCCGCCGAGCCAGCGCTCGGAGACGTAGTGCATGCCGCAGCGATTGGCCTCGTCGACGATGGCCATGCGGGCCTGCCGCTTGGTGCCGACGAACATGATGTCCTTGCCGGCCGCGACGGTGTTCTGGATCAGCTTCTTGGCCAGCAGCAGGCCTTTGACGGTTTCTTTAATGTTGATGATGTGGACATTGCCGCGCTTGCCCTGGATGTAGGGTTCCATGCGCGGGTTCCAGCGGCTGGCCGGGTTGCCGAAGTGCACACCGGCGTCGATCAGGGCTTTAACGAGTTCGCCTTGCGTCATATCTAACTCCTTCAAACAGCGACCATTAATGTCGCCAGCCCGGTGCACCGCCGCGTTCGCCAAGTCGCGGGGCCTCAGGGCTTTGGGTTTTAGTAAAAAACAATTCCCGCTCGGCGAAAGCGGGTCGATGATCGTAACCGTAGCCGGCCCATGACGCAAATCGTGGCCGTAAGTGCGAAAAACGGTGCGACTTTTGTTTCGGCCAATTACAAAAGCGCATCGCCGGCCAACGTACGGCCCGGCCATGACTTCGGCCGTAAAAAAACGCGCCGCGGCCGTACGGGGCTTGCCCAGACCGCCATGCGACTTATGCACGACTCGCGTGCGGCGTTCGGGACGGCCGAACGCCGCACGTCCCGGTCCGATCGGCTCGAAAAGCGACGGCGTCATCGGCGTCCAATTTACCGCCGTGACCGGGGCTTGTCGGCGGGAAAATCGGTCGTTTTCTTGTCACCACGACTTCTCAGGCATTGGTTGAGTGGCCGAAAGCCGGCCGGCCGCGCTACCGTGAGTTAATTCTTTTCAAAGGCGAAGCATGGAAGGCAACATCGTGAAGGCGGCTTGGATTCTCGGCGGGTCCATTCTCGGCAGTGTGGTCCTGGCTGGCATCGGGCTGTTCATTGGCATGATCTACCTGAGCAACGGGTTTTACGAACAGCTCGACATGGTCACCAAACGCTCGGCCGAGGCGATCATGAAAGCGCCGGAGAACACGCGCGTGGCCGTGCGGTCGGACGAGAACGACTCGATCAAACTCGGCTTCGACCGCAAGCTCCCGATCTCCATGCACATCGAAAACTCGATGGACGAAAACCGCCAGAAGCGGGCGGTATTCGAAGTGGAAGTGAAGCCGACGCTGAGCAAGTGATGGCCCGCAATACGGCCTTGCGAAGCGGCTTCTGGTCCCCTCTAGGTGCCGCAGGCACGCGGGTAGAGTGAGGGCCGACGACGAAAGATCTTATTGAAGCGGACGGCGGCTGACGTTCCAGATTGCCCTGTCGCGGCCCTCACCCCAGCCCTCTCCCGGCCATACCGGGAGAGGGAGCAAGAGGCCGCTACGCAGACGCGCAACGTGCTACGGCGCGGCATCACCCGGCGTCTGCCCACGTGCCAGTTTTCCCTGCGGCGTCCGGGCCGGCCACGGTTCGCTGACGGCCAGGCCGAACTGTTCGGTCATTTGCGTCCGCATGGCGACCAGAATGTCGGACAGATCGTCGGTGCCGAACCAGGCGGGGCGCGCGTCCGGAAGGACGCGGCGCATCGCCTGAGCGGCGGCGATGCGGGGCTCGATGCGGACAGTGCAGAAGTCGGACAAATCGCGCCCGATGACCGTGCCGACGTGCGGGATGGCGAACGGCTGCGGCTTCTCGCCGTTCGCGAACGGCAGGCCCGGGACGAGCCACGGGTAAACGGAGTTCGTATCCAGGCCGGTGTCCAATTGGCGCTTCAGCGGCCGGCCGCCGGCCCACCAGACGCCGTCGACCGCGTCGACGGCCTGTTGCGTCTTCTCCGGACCGACCGCGCCGAGCGCCTGCAACTGCGCGTCGAGGTAAAGGGTGACGGCTTCGTCGAACGGCCGCCCGCGGTCGCGCAGGGCCATCTCGGCGACGCGCACGCCGATGACGTGGCTCATCACGTCGTCCCATGTGAAGGCCGACGGTGATTCGTCGAACACGAATGTGTGGTCGCCGTACCACGTGGCCACTTCGTGCCAGAGGAGCATCAGGTACGCCAGCCGCTCGCCGGTGCGCAGCGCCAACTCGAACGCCAGCCGTTCACGCTCCGCCGGCGGCAGGGCGGACCAGTCGTCCGGGTATTGCAGCGTGGCGTGGAACATCGAGCCGTTGCTGCCGTTCATCGACACCTGCGTCTGCCCGGCGTCGATCGCGTCGCGGATTTTGCTCACGCAGAAGCGCGTCCAGTCGATCGTCATGCGCAGGTGCGCGAGGTCCAGAAAGCCGGCCTTGGTGGTGTAGAAGATGCCGCGTTCGCTTTCGTTGCCTGCCGGCGCGTCCGTGCGGTCGCCGTAGCGATGGGTGCCGAGCCTGGCGACGTCGGCGCGGGCATACAGCGTGAACAAACCAGGAAAAGGCAGGCAGCCACGGCGGTCGCGCGGCAGCGGTAACTCGCGGGCAGTGCTTTCAACCGACGCCGAACGCGGCGACGTCGCGCAGCCGGTGCAAATGAGAACGGCGAGCAGGAAGAGCTGAGCGAAACGAAAGTTCAATCGGTTCCGAAACACGTGCGGAAAGAGCGTAGCGCTTTGCCCTCCGGCAGAGAACCCGAAGAAGCCTAAAATCGCCGCGAACTCTCGTTCACCGCCAATTGTAGCCCTGCCCTTTTGCCGGTGCGACGACGGCGGCCTATGGTCGTCCGCCGAATCGGATTCTTCAACCGGAGCCATCTTGCCGAACAATGCGGGCCCAGACGCCAATATGCCCGACACGCTTGCCGCCGTCGGCGAAGCCGGGGCGCTGCCGTCGGCCGCGCCGGGCGTAGAGACGGGCGTAGAAGCGCGCGACGACCACGCGGTCCTGCCCGGTCCGGTGACTGACCGCCGATTCGTCGTCGGCGCGATGCTGCTGATCATGGTGCTGGCGTCAATGGAAATGACCGTGATCAGCACCGCCATGCCGACGATCATCGGCACACTCCACGGGCTGGAACATTATTCGTGGGTGACGTCGCTTTACCTGCTGGCCTGCACCGTCACGATGCCGCTGTACGGGCGGCTGGCCGACGTGCTGGGGCGTAAGAAAGTCATCTTGTTCGCGACCCTGCTTTTCACCGTCGGATCGGTGATGGCGGCGTTCTCGCAGTCGATGGTGCAGCTGATCGTCTTCCGCGGCGTCCAAGGTCTTGGCGCGGGCGGCATTATGCCGGTGGTGCTGACGATCCTCGGCGACTTGTTCACACTGAAGGAACGTGCCCGCATGCAGGGCCTGTTCAGCGCCGTCTGGGGCATCAGTTCGCTGGCCGGCCCGGCGTTCGGGGCGTTTCTGGTGCACACGCTGGGCTGGCGGTGGGTGTTCCTCGTGAACCTGCCGTTCGGCCTGCTGGGGCTGTTGGTGCTGGTCTGGAAGTACCACGACCACCAGAAGCCGCACTCCACGGCGCTCGATCTGCCCGGGATCGCGCTGCTGTGTACGGCGAGCGTGGCGCTGCTGTCGCTGGTGAGCGGGCTGGGGCCGGGCGGCTTGTCGAACAACATGATCGGCATTCTGGCGACGGTGACAGTGATAGCGACCGCGGCCTTCGTCTGGCACGAACGGCGGACCGAAGCGCCCGTGCTGCCGCCGTCGCTGCTGATGCGGCGCGAAGTGGGGCCGAACTTTTTGGCAATGCTGTTCTTCGGCTGCGTGTTTCTGGCGCTCGACACGTTCGTCCCGCTGTACGTGCAGGGCGGTCGCGGCGGCGGGGCCGGGGCGGCGGCGACGGTGGTCACGCCGGTCATGCTGACCTGGGCGACGTCCCACATTTTCATCGCACCGTTGATGATTCGATGGGGGTTCCGGAAGGTCGCCTTGATGGGCTGCATAGCGATCCTCGTCGGCTTCAGCGGCCTGGTCGCCGGCGCGTTTTGGGAATGGCCGCAATGGGCCCTGACATCGGTCCTGGCCGTTACGGGCTTCGGCTTCGGGGCGTCCTCGATTGCCTATCTGCTGGGAGCGCAGGACGCGGTGGATTACCACCAGCGCGGCATCGTCACCAGCACCGTCAGCTTCTGCCGGACGATCGGCGGATCCATGGGCGTGGGCCTGCTGGGGGCGGGCTTCAACTATTTGTCGGCCGACCAGCTTTCGAAGCTGGCCGAGCAGGGCGTGCCGCCGGCCACCGCGCTGGACCCGCACACGCAGGCGACGCTGTCGGCCGAGTCTTTGGCCCTGGTGCGATCCACGATCAGCGGTGGTTTGCGCTGGGTGTTTGTCGCGATGCTGGTGGTCGCGGTCGGACAACTGGTGGCCACGTTGATGATGCGTCGCAAAATGCCGAGCACCCCAGTCGACGCGAACGACGCAATGGCCGCGGGCTGACAAACGCGGCGCGGCCATGCCAGATTACCTTCCGGCCGCCGGGCGGAACTCCACACGAACGCGCGTCTGGGTATCGGCCGGTAGGCTCACGCGGACGTGCGTGATGTTCTCCACCGGCAGCTCTGGCGCCCGCGTCTTATCCGGCTCGGCCGTCAGAACCGCGCCTTTGGGTTCGATCACGTTCATCTCGACGCGCTGCCCGTTGGATTCGAGAATCGCGCCGCCGCGCTTGGGCGTGACCGTGGCCGGCGTGTGCAGGTGCCAGACGAACTTAGCGGGGCGGCTGAGGCGGATATCGTCCACGATCGTCGCCACGTCGCCGTCGAGGGTGGCCGTGCGGACGACGGAGCGGGCGTTCGGGTACGCGTCCGTCATGTTCACGCGCACGGCAGGGCCGCCATTTTCGGCTTTGACCATGTCGGTCCGCGCTTCGACGTCGCCGGGTTGGCTGTCGTTGCCCGAGGTGAGCGTGTTGTGGCCGGGCGTGCTGCTGCGTAGGTAGTCGTCGCGGCGCGAACCGAGATAGCCGGGCAGATCGTATTCGTCCGGGCCTAAGTCGACGGCGAAGCGTTCGCCCTGCAGATCGAGCACGAAGTGGCCGAGGTCCAGGTGCGAGTGATGGTCGTCGGTGCTGCCCGTTCGAATCGCCAGGAACGGGGCGAGGCGGTCCGGCTTCCCGCCGCGCACGGAGTCGCGCAGCACCACGGCCGACCCGAAAACGTAGGGCGGGCCTTTGAACGTGCCACGCTTGGCTTGGCGTGTAGAGGTCCTTCTGTCGCGGTCGAACCAGAGTAGATCGAAAGCCGACGGATCGTCGCGGTCGGCGGCGGTTTGGAAGCGGGCGTAGTCGCTGTCGTTGAACTGCGCGGCGTGCCAGAACATCCAGGCGGTATTGCCGAGGGTTTCGCTGCTGTCACCGAAGTTCGCGCTTTTGCCGAGCGGGCCGGTCATGGCCAGGCGGTATTCGCCGGCGGCCGCCCAGTTGGCGTACGACGCACGATCGGCATGGCCGGCGAACAGCAGCCGGTCGTCGCCGGCGGCCGACTGCATCGCGGCGGCGGCGAAGGTGAGGTAGCGCGTGGCATAACTGTGGTACATCGGCCCCTCGGCCGTCCCGCCGTGGGCGTCGTAGGCGCTCAGGCCGTACCGGATCGAAGACAGCGCCTGGGCCATCACCTTCTTCGTCAGGGCCGGCTCTTCTTCCGCGACGGCCAGGCAGGCGACGATCACGCCGCCGTTGCAGACGAGGTTCCAGTTGTGCTGCGCCCG
>DASVSC010000254.1:0-5840 GCA_036388295.1 Tepidisphaeraceae bacterium
GAAGTTCGTCACGATCGCCCGCCGTCGCGGGAACGACTGGTTCATCGGCAGCATCACCGACGACGCGCGGGAGATCGACGTGCCGCTGACGTTCCTCGGCACCGGCAGCTACGCCGCCGAGGTGTACGCCGACGGCCCGAACGCCGCCACGCAGCCGAAGGATTCGGTCGTGAATAAGGAGACGGTGACGGCCGCGAGCGTGCTGAAGCTTAAGCTGGCCCCCGGCGGCGGCGCTGCCGTTCGCCTGACGCCTGCGCAGTAGGTGTGGGGCGGGCAGTGCCCGTCGCCGGGCCGAAGACTGCGGGCACTGCCCGCCCTACGGAAGAACGCCGGTTCGCGTGAGACAGGATCAACGCTGGCCGTGTGGGGCGACGGATTTGTCGCCCCGCACGGCCATGGGTCAAAGGCCGCACTCCTAAAGTCGCCCGCTTTGCCGGCCGAAGTTAGTAGGGAAGGGCCTTTATGCCGCGTTGCCTTGCGTGCAATCTTCGGAGTTCGAAACACGCCCGCGCTTGTGTGCATTGCGGCGTGACGCTCGCGCAGGCGAAGATCGTCAAGGCGTCGAACCGGCGGGCCAACGGCCGCGGCTGGGTCGATCTGCTGCTGACGACCCTCGTGGTTTCCGCGATGGTGGGCGTGTGCGTCGCCAGCTTTTGTTACGAGCCGAGCCTGATCCGGCTGCGGCTGTGGGTCGTGGACTACTTTTTCGCGTAAGCGAAGTGCCGGCCGCGATCGGGCGGCGCGTCCTGCTGCCCAAAGATTCCTCACATATGACGCGTTCGACAGGGCCCGCTTCAGCGGGCCTGTACGCGTTCGCGCACGCACAGGTCCGCTGAAGCGGGCCCTGCCTCAATCCGTTATTACAATGTTCGATAGCCGATTTTTGCTTGCCCGCCCGCACGGCGAATTGCACGCTTCAGTCTTACTCTGGCAGGAGCAACTGAATGTTGGTTTTACTCACCCCGTGTGAACCCCCGAAGCGCAGCGTCTGGCATTTCGTCAGCGGCGTGGCGGTGTTGTCGATGGCCTGGACCTTCGCGGTCGTCGCGTTCCAGTGGTGGACGCGCTAAGGCCTTACCGGCTGGCGTCGGTCGTCGCCGCCAGGCTCGGCGGGACCAAGCCGCTGGAAACAGCGCCGCGGCCCAGATCGGCCGGGTCGACGGCTTCAACGGCCTGCGGCGTCAGCAGCTTGATCTGCCGCGCCGTGTCGTCGGCGATCGAGCCGCGCACGCCGACGAATTGGCCGTCGTATTGCGACAGGTTCGCGCCGCTGTCGGTGACGTAAATCACCGTGCGCCCGCTGGCCGGGTCGGTCAGGCGGTAGAGCGTTTTGCCGTTGTGCGGCAACGCGCTGGCCCGCAGCGTGCCGACGGCGGTGTACCGCTTGAACTCGTTGGCGGCCATGCGCTGCGTGATCTCGCGCGCCTCGGCGACGAGCGGCAGTTGCGCCGCCTCGCGCTGCTTGCGGGCCGCATCCGCCTGCTTGATGGTCCCGGCCGCGTCGCGCCGCAAGTTCAGGCCGGCCAAACGGTACTCGGCCAAACGCAGCATCGACTCGGGCACATTCTTGTCGGCCGCGATCGCCTGGTAGTCGGTGATCAGCTCGTCTATCGGCTGCTCGCCGAGCGGCAACTTCGTCGCGGCTTTGAACTTCTCTTCCAAGGCGTCGAACGACGGCACATTCGCCTTGGCGACCGGCTGCGTCGCGGGCGGCGTGACGGCCGCGACTTCCGTGGGCGCGGTCGCCGGCGGCGGGGCCGTTTGGGTATTGGTGTCCAGCGGCGGCACCGCCACCAGCGTCGGCTCGGCGGGCTTGGGCGGCGTCACCGTGTTGGGCGTCGGCGTCTCGTTGGCCGGCTGCTTGACGGCCATCGTGTTGCCGTCCGTGACCACGTCCACGCGCTTCACGAGATCGACGAACCGCTTGTGCACGTAAACGAACGCGCCGGCGGGCGGGGCGATTTTGAAGTATTCGTCCTGCTGGCCCAGGATTTTGACGTCTTCGCCCGCCTTCACCTGTGTGACGACTTTTCCGTACGACGGCACCAGGTTTGAGCCGACGCGGACATTCGCGTTGTTGGCCTCTTCGCGCACCCGGCCGACGCTGCCGTCGCCGCGCACTTCGACCCAGGCGCGGCCGACCAGGCAGTACACGCCGTTGGGCGGAAGGATTTTGAGGTAATCGAACCGGCTGCCGACGACGATCACGCTGTCGCCCTTCGACAGTTTGACGACCGGGTAGTCGTTCTCGCTGGAGTAGCTGCGGACGTAGACGTTGTCGGCGTTGATCATGCCGCTGAACTGGAACGGCGCCATTTTGTCGTCGGGCAGTTCTTCGGCGTGAGCGGCGGAAAGTGAGACGATCGACGCGAGCGCGGCGACTGCCGCGATCAGATGCGAGCGGGCCATTCGATTCTCCATCAATAAGCGGGCGCCGGACCGGCGAACTTCCCTGTCCCCGACCTTCGACGTGCGGTCCCATAATGACCGTGCGGGGGCGTTAGTTCAAGCGATCCGCGGAAGAACCCGCCGCCGCACTCGACAATCGGCGGCCGGCCATTCAAACTCTGGCCCATGATTCTCGCAGGCGACATCGGCGGCACGAACACACGACTGGCAGTCTTCGACCCACAGGGCAAGCCCCTGTCCGAGCCCCAGAAGTTTCCCACCGGCAACGGCCAGCAATTAGAACAGCAGATCGGCCAGGTGCTGACGAAGTTCGGCAAACCCGTCGACCGCGCGTGCATCGCCGTCGCCGGCCCGGTGATCGAAGGCGTCTGTCGCAGCACCAACATCGGCCGCACCTTCGTCGCGGGCGACATCCGCAACGCCATTAACTTCAAGAGCCTGACGCTCATCAACGACCTCGTCGCCAACGCCAGCGGTATCGAAACACTTAGCGACGACGAGATCGTCACCATCATCGACGGTGAAATCCATGCCGGCAGCCGGGCCGTCTGCTCGCCCGGCACCGGGCTCGGCGAAGGCCTGCTGATTTACGACGGCAAACACCACCGCGCCTACCCGGCCGAGGGCGGGCACTCGCGCTTCGCGCCCACCACCACCGACGAACGCGGCCTGCTGGAGTTCCTCACGAAAAAGACGGGCGACGTCATCGTCGAACACGTGATGAGCGGCCGCGGCATCGGAAATATCTTCGACTACTACGTCTCCACCGGTCGTAAGCCGGCGGAAGGCGTGCAGAAGGCGTTGGAAGGCGTCGCCGCCATCGACCGCGGCGGCGTCATTTCCAAGGCCGCCATTGACGGCACCTGTGACGTCTGCCGGGCGACCATGGACTTGTTCGTCCACGCGTTCGCCGTCGAGTGCGCCAGCCTGGCCGTCAAAAGCTTCGCCATCGGCGGCCTCTACGTCGGCGGCGGCATTCCGCCGAAAATCCTGCCGCTGTTGAAAGGGGACACGTTCAAAACCGCGTTCGTCACGCACATCACGATGAACGCGTTCCTGAAACAAGTCCCCGTGCGCGTGATCCTCAACGACGACACCGCCCTGGAAGGCGCGGCCCTGTACGGCCAGCGTTTCGGGTAACCGGCGCGTCTGCCGTTTTTGTAGTAGGTTTCGGCAGGCGGCGTCGCTAAGGCGAATCGTCGACTCTTTTGGCGTGAGGATTGATGCGTCTAGAACAACTCGAAGCCCGTTCCCTGATGTCGGCCCAGCCGGGCCTTGCCGCGGATTTTCTCGTCGACACCGACCGTAATGGCGTGATCGACGCCCGCGACCAGACGCGCGAAGACGTCTGGACCGCCGGCAGCGGCGGCCGCGGGGCCGTGGTGCTGCCGAACCTGGACCGCGACAACACGACGACGAACGCCCCAGACAACTGGACCGGCGGCGTCTTCAACGGCCGGCCCGCCGCGCCGAATCATGTGATCGACAACGCCGCCGACCTCGCCGACATCGGGCGCGTACGCTTGAACAAACTCGATACGGACGCGGCCTACGATTACACCGTGGTCGTCCGCCTGCTGCGCCCGAAGACCGACCCGACGTGGTTCAAGAACACCGCCGCGACCGACCGCGTCCGCCTGTTCCTGCCGACGAAAGCCAGCAACGGCGACACCGTCGTGCAGGCCGGTGACGTGGCCGTGATCGGGCCGGGATTGGGCGACACCATTCGCTTCACGCCGAACCCCGCCGACGTGAATGAATACCCCATTTCCGACCTCGCCGGCCGCGGCGCGTTCACCTTCGGCATCGAAGGCCTGAAGCCCGGCGCCAACGTGCGGCTGGAAGTGACGCTGTTCTACACGCCCGTCGTCAGCGACGGCCCGCCGCCGCCGGCGGAGGTCGTCAATGTCGACACCGTGGAGCTGAAGGTCGCGCCGTTCGTCCTGAACGACCACCGCCAGCGCGTCACGAAAGCCATCGTCGACGACCTGACGCCGTACGGGCTGGATAATTCCGCGATCCAGAAGACGATGAAAGAAGTCTTCGGCGACAAGCTCATCACGTCCAATAGCGGCGACCTGTGGCAGCAGGACGGCTACGAGATCGGCTACGTCAAATCGCCGTACGGCGCGATGCCCGTGGTGCTGGAACTGCCGCGTTCGCGCGACGTCTATTTCAGCCAGACCGCCAATATGCGCTCGTTCATCCGTGGCACGCTGTTGAAGAGCGGCGTCGGCGTCAGCACCGATCTGGCGACGTCGCCGATCGTCGACAGCTCCACCTTCGGCGGCGACATCGAAAGCATCGCCCGCCCCGGCGCGAAAGGCCCGGGCCTGCTGCTGATGTCGAACATGCCGACGTACATGCAGGACTACTTCGCGGCCCAGGGCGTCAACAAAAGCCTGAACCTGCCGCTCGATTGGCTCGGCGTGAATCACGTCGACGAAGTGGTGCAGATGACGCCGGGCGGCAAAATCTTGGTGGCCGACACCGACGTGGCGTGGGCGCTGCTGATGTGGGCGGTGAAACTCGACCCGAACGTCCGGATGCACACGGGCATGAACGGCAACGAATACTTGCCCGGCTACACGGCCGACGGCATCAGGGCAAGCGTCCTGCTGAATGACGTGCGTCTGCGGAACCAGAACCTGGACTACGCGCAGCGCACCACCAGCCTGCGCGGCGTGACCCGTGCGATCAAGAACGCCATGGGCCTGCAGGAAGAAGTGACGACGCCCGTCAAAACCGCAGGCAGCAGTTCCGGCGGCCTGATGCGCGGCGGCGTCTTCACGCAACTGCTCGGCAACGTCGTCCGCGAGTTCACCGTCAAGTTCGTCAACAGCGTCGACTACCAAATCCGCTTCCGCGACGGCACCGCCGCGTGGTCGTCATGGCAGAGCGGCCGGCGCACGCGCGACGAAGTCTTTCCCGCGGCCAAGGCGTTCCTCTTAAAGAACTATTTCAGCGGCACGATCGCTGCCGGCGACACGTTCGGCTTCAAAACCCGCTCGGACGCGACGCTGCTGAAAATGCCCGTCCTGTTCGCGTCGCCGGGCCTGTTCTTCGACGGGACGACGCCCGAGAACCCGCGGCTCACGCCGTTCAGCGAAGACCACGTCAATTCGCTGGTCGACGGCACGACCGTCGTCACCGGCCGGGCGTTCGGGCCAAAGGTGAAATGGAACGGCAGCGTGGCGAGTGACCTGTTCGAAGGCTACGCGACCGGCGTGTTCAAAGAGGGCGGGTATACGCGCGTCGCCTTTACGGACGCGCGCTTCTACCACGACGCGAGCGGCAGCGTTCATTGTGCGACGAACGTCATTCGTGCGCTGCCAACGGACGAGTGGTGGACGGTGTGATTCTGGTTCCCTCTCCCGGTATGGCCGGGAGAGGGTTAGGGTGAGGGCCGTCGACGAAATGCCGAGTCGGAG
>DASVSC010000255.1:0-10393 GCA_036388295.1 Tepidisphaeraceae bacterium
ATCAGGGTGCGTTGCCGTCCCTTTGCCTGCCTTCAATGCACGGTATTCAACCCGCACTTCCGCGGGGAGTGACGGCATGGCCTAGTCGCGATGGTTAAGCGCGGGCGTTTCAATCCACGCTCCCGTGAGGGAGCGACCGCCAGCGGGTGAGGCTTCGCACCTCGCTCGGCTTGTTTCAATCCACGCTCCCGTGAGGGAGCGACCTCAGCCGACGATTCCGCCGGTCGTGACGCAACCAGTTTCAATCCACGCTCCCCGGGATGCCGACGACGACGCGGTGGAGCATCGGATGGGTGGCGGCGTGGTGCAGGGCGAAGGCGAGCGAAGCGAACGTTTTCCCGCCGCCGGTGGGAACGTTGAGCGAGAAAAAACCGGGCGGCCGTGCCGCGGCCGTCAGGCACTCCGCCAGCACCTGCCGCCGCACGGCATTCACTGGCGTGGTCGGCGCCTGCCTCTGCTTTTGTTTCAGAAACGTGTCGAGTTGGTTCTTCAAGGCACCCAGCGTCGGTGTCGGTCGGCCGCGCTCGGCGGCTTGGGACGGGTCGCAGAAACGCTCGGTGGCCAGACGGTCAGCGTCGATTAAGCAGGAAAACAGCATGCGGCCGAAGAAAGCGAGCGAAAAACCGAACGTGACAGGTTCCGATCCGGCGGGCCTCCATGGCAACGTGAGTTTCGGGGCGGCCGACACTTCCGCCGACAACGCGACGGGCTTGATCGGCCACAGCGACGGGTCCATTCGGAAGCCGAGCGTGCCCCGCGTGGTCGGCTGCAGCGTGTCGGGCAGCCCGCCGTGATGACCGGCGATGCAGGCGGCCAACAACTGGCCGGTGATGCCGGGCAGGCGCTCGCGCGCGTGCCGCGCGCCGTACGTCGAATGGTCCACCCGGCCCGGCGAAGCGCTCTCCTCGCCGGCGTCGGCGTCGTGGGACGTTTGAAGGTAAGTCTGGAACGCGTCCGAGTATTTGCCGAGATCGTGCCACGCGCCCAGCGTGTGTCCCCATTCCCGTGCACCGAAGGCGTCCGCAAACGTGGCCGCCTGTCCGGCCACTTCCTGCAGGTGCGTTGTGAGCGGCTCCCAGTGCGATCGGTCGTGGCCGGGCTTGGTGTGGGCATACACGTCGACGGGGGTCTGCATGTTCACGAGTGTCGTTCGCGAAAAGGCGTCGCGTCAATCTACCGGGCGCGTGCGAACAGGTGGCCGGTCTAGGCGTTCAGATCCCTACCGCGCCGGCCCGGTCGGCGGCAGCAGCACGGGCTGGCCGTTGGGGTCGTCGAACGGGGCGGCGGGTGGCGGCAGTTGGGCGTACGTACGGCTCAGACGCGTCAGCTCCGACGGGGACACCAGCACCCACCAGCCACCGGTGCGGAGCGTGTCGATCCGTTCTCCCAGCCAGCCGTCGGCCAGGGTGGTTCCGTCGGGCACATTCACGTCGAACACGCCGCGGTAACGCAGTCGGCCGGGCGGGAAGGCGTAAAAGAAGGCCTGGGCGTCGCCGACAAGGGCCAGCCGGCCGCCCGATTCACGCACAGCCTTCAGTTCCGGCATCTCCAGCGCACTCGGATCAGGCAGGCGGAATAGACCGGCCCGGCCGTCGGTTAAACGTGGCGAGAGCGTCACGAGTGTCCATCCCAATCCGACGGCGATGACCGCCGTCATCACAGCCCCCATCGCCCAGGTCGTCACCCGGGAGCGTCCTGCACTCGACGCGATCAGCACCGCGGCCAGCGGAATCGCGGGTGCCAGAAATCGTGGCATGTTGTGCGTCGCCAGCAGCCAGACGAGCGTGGTCGCGATCAGCATCGCCGCGCCAAACCGGCCGGCAGGCGTGCGTGTGGACAAAGCTATGGCCAGCAGCGTCAACGGCACCAGCGCGTACGCGAACTGCGGATCGACGATGACGCGGTCCCAGCCGGCCTGCAGGCGTGCCGGCAACCGGCGCTCGGCGATCGGCGGCGCATGGGCGACGTGATAGCGCTCGGCCTGTTGCTCTGAAAAGTGTCCGCGGCCGAACATTGACGTCGCGAGCGGGAACACCGGGTTGTCGCTCCACGCGACGTTGCGGACCAGCCACGGCGACAAGGCCGCCACACAGGCGACGACGCCCAGCAGCCACGGCCGGACCGCGCGCGCACGCAGCGTCGGCCACGCCAGCAGTGGCCAGAGCACGAACAGCGGCGCAGCCGTCATCGCGACGGCCGTGTACTTGATCCCGCCCGCCAGGCCCGCACACAGGCCGGCCAAGATCATCCGTCGACCGGCCGGCGGCGGCATTTGTATGGCCCGCATGGCCCACACGACGCCGAGTGTGGCGTACAGCATCACGGCGCTTTCGACGTACGCCACGCTGCCGAGCATGATCGACCACGGCACGCACGCCGTCAGCAGGCCGGCGAGCCACGCGACGCGTCCGCCGCCCATCACTCGGGCCGCGCCGACGACAGCCAGCGCCGTCAGCATCGTAAAGGCGACGCAGATCAGTTGCGCCGCGTACATGCCCGCCCACGGCCCGCCGAGCAGATGCATCGCCAGCAGATTGTGAATCTCCTCACCGGCCGGGAAGTACGAAAAGGAATTGTGCGGCAAGGGCACGATCCGCCCGAGTTCGTACCACTCACGCGGGATCTGCAGGTGATAGCTCACCACGTCGTACGGGTGCGGGTCCAGCGGCTTCCATAAGATGCCCGGCGGCAACGAGGCGGCCAGCACCATCACGCCCAGCGGGACGCCGAGCAGGCAGGCGATGCCGGCGTCCGGCGAACGACCGCGTAGCCAAGGATCAACCGCCCGCGTCCGGTGCCAAGGCAACAACGCTAGTCCGACGACAATCGTCGCCCACGCCGTCCACGGGTTCAGCAGGCCGAGCAAACCGAGGGCGAGCGTTGCGAAGCCAATCAGGCCGATGCCGATGGCGCACGCGGTCACGTGGCGGAGCATTGCTTCGGCCGCGTCGCCGCCTGACGGGCCCGCCACCAGCCGCCGGACGGCGACGCGGCCGAAGCCGTAAGCGGCCGCCAGCCACAGCGCGACGACCGACGCGTCGATGGACGTTTCGATCAGCCAGCCGATCAGAAGGACCGGCCCGTTCTCGGCCGTCAGCGACGTAATCGCGCCGGGCGTAATGACCCCGAATCCCCAGAGCAGGATCAGCCCGGCCACGCACGCGCCTGCCGCCAGTGCTACGCCACGCGGCAGGCCTGTTGCCGGCGCGGCGTCAGGCGTCACCGTTGTCCTCACGCGCGGAGGAATCGTGCAGTTTTGCCGGGCCAAGCCCGAACAGTTTTTCGATCGCGTGCACGTACGCCGGCCCTTCGCCGCGTGGCTCGTGCGCTTGCTTGAGCTGGTTCACCGGGCCGTGCAGGAGTTTCTGCACGACGCGGTGCACGAGTTGTTCCACCTGTTCCCGGCCGGTGTCGTCCAGATCCAACTTGCCGAGCGTGCGATCCAATTCCGCGCGGGCGATGTCGTTGCTGCGACGGTAAAGCGTGTCGATGAGTGGTCCGATTTCACGCTGGCGGTGCCAGACGGCATAAGCGTCGACATGACGACGCACCACGGCTCGCGCCGCCTCCACCGCCCCGCCGCGGCCGGCGAGGGTCTGGCTGACGACTTGTTGCAAATCGTCGAGGTTGTACAGGTACACGTCGCTCAGATCGCCGACGCGCGGGTCGATGTCGCGCGGGACGGCGATGTCGAGGAAAAACGCCGGGCGGTAGCGCCGCTTTTTCAGGAGCGTCGCGAAGCGGTCGCGCGTGACGACGGGGTGCGTCGCGCCGGTGCTGCCGATGACGATGTCGGCACTGATCAGATGACGGTCCAGGTCGTCCATCGTGACGCCGCGAATGTTGATGTTGTTGCCGCCGAACTTAGTGGCGAATGCGTCCGCCCGCGTCTGCTCCCGGCTGGCCACCAGCACGCGGCCGGCCTTGAGGGCGGTAAAGCCCTGCAGCACCAGGCGCGTCATTTTGCCGGTGCCGAGGCAGAGGACGGTTTTGTCGTCGAAAGTGTCGAAAATGCGTTTGGCGTAATCGACGGCAACGCTGGCGACACTCACGCGTCCTTCGCCGAGGCCGGTGTCGGTCAGCACTTCCTTGCCGACCGTCGCCGCGCGTTGGAACAGCGGGTTCAGCACCGGCCCGGTCGCCCCGGCCTGGCGGCTGGCTTCGTACGCCTGGCGGACCTGGCCGAGGATTTGCGACTCGCCCAGCACCATTGAATCCAAGCCCGACGCGACGCTGAACAGGTGTTCGACCGCCGCCCGCCCGCGCGCTTCGTACAAATGCGACGCGAACGCCCCGGCCGGCACACTGAAGAAGTCGGCCAAGAAAGTGATGACGTTATCGCGCGACGTGGTGTCGTCGGCCGCCAGGTACAGTTCGACGCGATTGCAGGTCGACAGCAGCACGACTTCGCCGCCGTGCGAGCGAGCCTGCCACGCGGTAATGGCTTCGAACGCCCGCTGCGGCGCTAACGCCAACCGCTCGCGCACGTCCAGCGGCGCGGTGGTGTGGTTGAGGCCGATCAGGAGAAGGTCGTTCATTCGCTGCGCGAGTTGAACAGTTGATGGGTTGATGGGTTGATCCGTGGCCGGCCGAAGGGCGAAGGCGCTTTCAGGCGTCAGCCCGCCACGGATCAACTCATCCACTCGTCAACCCATCAACTCCTCCTCACTTCATCTGCTGGACCGCCGCCAGCGTGCCGAGCAGGAGGACGAAGCCGGCGATGCTCAGGATCGCCGTCTTGCGGCCGCGCAGGGCGGGGGTAATGGGACTGTTCAGCACAATCGCGTACACGGCGTACGCGCCGAAACTCAAAAGCACCTTCGGCTGCCAGAACCAGTGGTCGCCCATCTTCGTCGAATGGCCGAGGGCGCGGACAAGACCGGTGACCAAGCCGACGGTGAGCAAGGCGAAGCCGATTTGTACGGCCGTGTAATTCAGGCGTTCGAGCCGTTCCAGACTGCCGTAGCCGGCATCCGGCGGGCCGTGGGGCTTTTGGCGCAGCTTGCGGCGCAGGACCAGGTAAAACACGCCCGCGCAGGCGGCCAGTGCGAAGGCGACGGGGCTGGCGTACGTGCTGAGGCGGTGCGTCCAGGCCCAGAGCGAGTCGGTGTACTCGTGCGGCCGCGCCCGGCCGAAGACGGCGGCGCCGGTCAGCAGCAGCACCACGATCGGCCCGCTGACTAAATCAATCTTCGGCACCGTCCCGCGCCAGCGCAGATACAACGCCGCCCCGCCGACAAGAATGGCCAGCCAGAGCAGCGCGTCGAAGTTGTCCTGCAGCGGCAGCCAATCGCCCCGGCCGGCGGAATGAAGGGCCTGGGCAACCAGGGCGAGCACCAATCCGCCCGCCGGCAGCATCACCGCGCCCCGCCGCACGCCACTGGCCGACAGCGCCGCCCCGCCCATCACCAGCACCGCCGCGAGCGCGACGAGCAACAACTGAAGAATCGTCGGAAGGTCGGGCATCGAAAGACGAGATAGTATAGCAGAACCGGACGCCGGCCTCACGGACACCGGGGCAAAGACGTTGGGTCTTACGATTCGGTCCGAACGGTAGCCGCGGGGCAAGCCCCGTCCGCTACCGATATCGATGCGTCGCGCCGTAACGCACGACGTAGACATCTTCACGAACTCAAAAACGTGACATGCCTTTGATCGCGCTTATCATCAGCTGCCCCTCATCCTTTCCGATCAGGAGTCATTCATGCGTCCACTTACTGTACTGGCCCTGCTTGCGGTGATGACCGCCGCGCCCGCCTTCGCGCAGACGTTTGCCATCGACCCGGTGCACACGTCGTTGCTGTTCAAAGTGAAGCACTTTGACACGTCGAACTTCTACGGCCGGTTCCGCCGCGTGGGCGGCAACGTCACCGTGACCGACGGCCGGCCGAGCGCGCTGGAGGTGACCGCCGAGGCCGACAGCGTCGACACCAACAACCGCGACCGCGACGCCCACCTGGCCGGCCCCGACTTCTTCGACGCCAAGCAGTTCCCGGCCATCACGTTCAAGGCCAAGACCTTCACCCCCGCTGGCGAAGCCGCGTTCAAGGTCGACGGCGACCTCACCCTGCATGGCGTGACCAAGCCCGTGACTGTCACCCTCACCCGCACCGGCCAGGGCAAGAACGTGAAAGGGACCGACATCGTGGGGTACGAAACTACCCTCACCATTCGCCGAACCGACTTCGGCGTCAGCGGTTACGTCAGCCAGGGGATCGGCGATGACGTGACGCTGATCGTCAGCATCGAGGGCGTCCGCCAGTGATAATCGCGGCGGCCCGACGCATGGTGTCCGAATTGCATGAGCGGCCGACTCATTGACACGCGGCCCGCTTCGGCGACCTTTATGCACCAACCGAGCCCGCGCCCGGCCCCATCATGAGCAGTTCCGCCCTCGACACCGACTCCAATCACGCGCCCCGACCCGACGCCCTGAACCTGCTCAGCGCCGAGCGGCCCCGCAACCTGGGTTGGCTCGGCTCGGCCGGCCTACTGTTCGGCGACTGGGGCACCAGCCGGTTGTACGTGCTGGGCCTGGCCTTCCTTGTCGCCGGGCGTACCAGCTTCGTGCTGATCTGCTGCATGAGCCTGCTGATCCTGGCGGTCGCCTGGGCGTACACGCAGATCTGCCGGCTCTATCCCGAGGGCGGCGGGGTCTATTCCGCCGCCCGCGCCCGCCACCCGCTGCTGGGCGTGCTGGCGGCGCTGCTGCTGTTCGCCGACTACACCGTGACGGCGTCGCTGTCGGCCCTCGAATCGTTCCACTACTTCGGGCTGGAGAACGCAGTCGTCCACAAAGACGCGGTCGTGGACGCCGGCAACGAGATCATCCGCAACGCCGGTCACGGCGCGCACGCCGCCGACGCGATCCCGCTGCCGTTCTACAAAACGGCCGCGTTCTGGGGCGTGATGGCGATCCTCGGCATCGGCGGCCTGAACCTGCTCGGCCCCAAGCACTCGGCCGGGCTGGCGATCGTGGTGGCGGCGGCGATGGTCTTTATCACGCTGTTCATCACCGCCTGCGCGCTGCCGCAGATCAAATGGCAGGAGTTGCGCTTCGGCAACCTCTTTGACGTGCGGCCGGGCGACTTATGGCACGGCTTCGTCGGCATCGTGCTGGCCCTGTCGGGCGTGGAGGCCATCGCGTCGCTCACCGGCGTGATGAAAAAGCCGGTCTTCAAGACCAGCAGCCGGGCCATCTGGGTCGTGGCGCTGGAAGTGGCGCTGTTCAACATTCTGCTGGCGCTGGTGATGCTGTCGATCTACCCGCTCGACCGCCGGGAACACTCGGCCGACATGCTGGCGTACATGGCCGGCGTCTACACCGGGCCGGCCGGCGAGTGGGCCGTGCGCATCCTCGGCGGCCTGCTGCTGCTGTCGGCGGCGAACACGGCCATCGGCGCGCTGATGGGCTTGCTCTACATCATGAGCCGCGACCGCGAACTGCCACAGATTTTGCAGAAGCTCAATGCCTGGGGCGCGCCCAGCGTCGCCGCCATCGGTGCGACGTTGGTCCCGGCGATCGTGCTGTTCTTCGTCACCGACGTCGAAGGCTTGTCCCACCTGTACGCCATCGGCATCGTCGGGGCGGTGACGATCAACTGCGTGCTGTGCGCGTTCCACCCGCGCCTGCGGCGGTTCTACCGCAAAGGCCCGATGATCCTGATCGGCCTGCTGCTGGGCGTGATCTGGGTGACGATCGCCATCGACAAACGCTCGGCCCTGGTCTTCGTCTGCCTGGTCATGGTGATCGGCTTCTCGCTCCGTTACGCCACCCGCTGGCTGGCCGCCCGCCGGCCCAAAACCAGCCTGCTGCGCCAGGCGATTGTCGCCCAGCTCACGCCCGAAGCACTCGCCAAGCCGCGGCTGATGCTGGCCACCGCCGGCGGCAGCCAGCTGGCCGACCAGGCGTGCCAGGAGGCCAAGGCCAACGACCAGTCGCTCGTCGTTGCTTTCGTCCGCGAGCTGCAGCTGAACTACAAAGTCGAAGGCGCGGCCACCATGACGCTCGACACCGACCCGGCCGCCCAAGCGCTGTTCGTCGACTTCCTCGAAGCCGGCCACCGCCATGGCGTGCCGATCATTCCGGCCTACGACACCGGCACGAACGCGCCGGAGATGCTGGCCGAGCTGGCGGCGATGAACGGCGTGAGCAAACTCGCCATCGGCACCAGCCGCCGCAGCACCCTGCACACGATTATCAAAGGCAGCATCCAGCGCAAGCTGGAACAACTGCTGCCGGATGACATTGCCGTGGAAGTGATGAGCCCGAAATGAGCGAACCCGACCCGCGTGATCCCGTCGTTCCCTATTCGCAACGTCC
This sequence comes from Tepidisphaeraceae bacterium, assembly GCA_036388295.1. Classification (GTDB taxonomy): domain Bacteria; phylum Planctomycetota; class Phycisphaerae; order Tepidisphaerales; family Tepidisphaeraceae; genus RYN-431. The sequence continues at coordinate 8,324 of DASVSC010000255.1, forward strand.
GGCCCCGTCGCCGGCCACGGCCGGCTTCGGCGTCAGCGCGGCCATCTCCGGACTGGTCGGCGTCGTGTTCTTGATGCTCGGCGCACGCTTCGGCCGCTGGCTGGCCGCGGTGCTGACGGGCCGGCCGTTCGACACCCAAGTGACCTGGTCGCAAGGCCCGCGCACCGGGCAGCCGGTGGAATATCTGGACCTCGCGTACGGCGCGGCCTGGTACGACGCCGGCCTGTTCGCCACGGGCGTCGTCCTCGTGCTGGAAGCGATCCTTTACGGCCTTGCGCTGATGCGCCCCACGCGAGTCCGGCCAGTGCTGGCGGCCATTTTCGCGCTCGCGGTTCTCGGTTGTGTCGCCAACGGCTTGTCGGCGGTGATGCAACTGCGGACGGGCTTCAATCAACCGCTGTTCGCCGTGATCGGCTTTGCGGTCTGCCTGATGTCGGCGTTCTCGGCCAGGCAGCGGTTGCGCGAGTTCACGCCGCTGGCGGTCTGAAACATCCGGTTCCTCCCGGATATTCCGCGACAGGGAGCAAGAGCGCCGCTGGCGTTATTCTTCCGCCCCCACCGTCATCCGCACCGCCCAATCCACCCGCCCGCCCGGCCCGACGCGGCCGGCGGAGCCGTCGGCGATGCTGCGGCGCAAATCGTCGCTTCGTGACGTCGTCGGCTGCAGGGCGACGTGGCGGTGCCCTTCCCAGCCGCCGCTGTTGATCCAGACGCCCCAGTAGGCGCTCACGTCGGTGTCGGACGAAAACGATACGTCCAGCCGGCGTTGCCGCTGCGGGTAGGCAACGCGCGCGGTGGCGGCGATCGGGTCGGCCGTGAACCGCTTCCAGGCCTGTCCGGCCGGCAGTTCATCGCTGCGCGTGAAGCTGGTCGCCAGGTCGAGTGTCGGCCAAACGGTTTCGCCGTCGCCGTTGCCGTCGCGCAGATGGGCCGTCGTCCCCAGGTCGATCGTCAGCGGCGACACGGTCGACAACAGCGCGTGCAGCGACCAGCCGAAACGGAACTCGAACGGGGCGAGGTTGATCAACGTGTACTCGGCCACCACGGCCGGGCCTTCGAGAAACAGCTTGCGGGTCAGGCGGTAGCCGAACCGCAGGCCGTGCCAGACGACCGTGATGCCGTCGCGCGTGGGGACGGCCGTGGTGGGCAGCGCCCAGAGTTCGCCGTGGTCGGGCACCTGCACGTTCTCGTACGGGTGCAGCGGGTACGTGCCGCTGTCGACGCCGGGGAAACATTCGTCCCACCCGGCGAACCAGCCGTTGGCGTAGGTCGTGCCGTACTGGCAGCGCGTGGGCATTTCGAGCGGGAAGGAAAACATCAGCTCGTGCCCGTCGGCCTTGTCGACCATGGAACTGACTTTGCCGCCGAACTGCGGCCAGACTTCAAGGCGAAGCGCTTCGTTCTCGATCGTAACGGGCACGGTCATGCCATCCTCCGGGTGCGGGTGGACGCATGGTAGGACCGATGCGCCGGCGGACAAGCCGGAGACACGCCGTCGCAACCGAACGCGTCCTCCCGAACTGAAAGTATGAAGGCGCGCCTCAGAATCGTCGCTAGGCCGTCGCACCATACGACAGTTGTGGGCTACGGCCTACGGCACTTCGTCAAACGACGGCGCGGTCGCCGGGGCCGTCGCGGGCCGGGTGGCGGGCGCGGTGGCCGTTGCCGGATCGGCCGCCGGGGCAGGGACGATGAAAATCACCAGGTCGCCAACCGGCGTAGCGACGGGCGACGCTGCGGCGGGCGGGGCATTCACAAGCGATTCGGGCCGCGTAGCGGGAACGGTCGACGGAACCGTGGCCGGCGGCGTCAGGCGGGCGTCACGGAGCGTGAGCGAATCCGCCGGCGCGGTGGCCGGCTGAGAAGCGGCAGTAGCGAAGGGAACGACCTCGGGCCGCAAGCGTCGGCGTGCCTGCTGACGGCCGGGGCGCTGACGGTCGAGCGACTGCTGGATCGCCTCGATCTCAGCGAGCGACACGCGGCGGACAACGATCGGCCGGCCCGACACGGCGGCCTCGGCGGGTAGTTCGCCGTCGCGCAGCAACTGGTCGCTCAGGCCTTGCGCCGTTA
>DASVSC010000256.1:0-8087 GCA_036388295.1 Tepidisphaeraceae bacterium
CACCGCGGCGATCTCCTCGACCGCCATCCCCTCGTCTTCGGACAACTCGACCATTCGACGGCGGACCATCGGCGGGAAGTACATGCGGCGAATCTAACGACTCGCCCAGAACGGCGCTACTGCAAAAGCCGCATTGCTCTAAATTATGCACGAAAGTGCTGGGCTTAATGCTCCATCACCCACGGGCGGCTACCTGTCGAAACGTGCCGCGTACGGCCGTTCAGCTGTTCCATCTGCCTCGGGTCCGGCGGCGGGCTCTTCTTGCGGCTGCCGCAGCCGCAGCCGGTTTTGCACATGTGGGGTTCGTGGCGGCTTTTTTCATTCCGTTCGGCGGCCATGCGGCTGAGCGGTGACATCGCCGCGACGGCGGGGGCGTACCAGACGCGGGTGGCCTCTGCCGCGCAGTCGGGGCACTGCACGCCCTCGGCCGCACGGCTGACGGGGCGGAAGACCTCGAACGATCCGCAGGCGGAACAATTGAACTCGTAAAGTGGCATGGAGATTCTCGTGCTGGTTGTACGAAAAAGGGGCGGCCCGGTGCGGACACCGGGCCGCCGTTCACATCTTTTTGATTAGGTCACTTTGGCAAGGTCGATCGAGCCGTCGATCACTTGAATCGGCCCGTCGGCATTGGGGCGGACGTCGAACTTGAAGATCTCCGTCGGGATCGCCAGCGTCGCGCAGGCGTTTGGAATATCGACGATGCCGCTGATGCGGCCTTCGACGGGTGCGGTGCCGAGGATGGCATAAATCTGTTCGCCGCTGTAGCCGAACTTCTTCAGGTAGTTAATGGCGTTCAGGCAGGCCTGGCGGTAGGCGACGTGGGCGTCGAGGTAATACTGCTTGCCCTGCTCATCGACGCTGATGCCTTCGAACACCAGGTAGTTGCTGTAGTTGGGCTGCAGGTGGCTGAGCTCGAACACCGGGTTCAGGATGCCGTACTTCGCCATGCCGCCCTTGATGACGTTGACGCGCAGGTCGAGATAACCGGCCATTTCGATCGCGCCGCAGAAGGTGATTTCGCCGTCACCCTGGCTGAAGTGCAGATCGCCCATCGAGAGGCCGCCGCCTTTTTGGTAGACGGGGAAATAGACTTTTGAGCCGCGGGTGAGGTTCTTGATGTCGCAGTTGCCGCCGTGCTCGCGCGGGGGGACAGTGCGGGCCGCTTCGGCCTTGGCCTTGGCGAGGCCGTCGCCGGTGAGGCGGCCGAGATGGGCAGTGTCGGCGTACGGCAGCGTGGCCAACGCGGGCACGCGGTTGGGGTTGGTGTCGAATAGCGCCTTCTCGCGTTTGTTCCACTTGGCCAGCTCCGCGTGCGACGGGAGACAGCCGATCAGGCCGGGGTGCATAATGCCGGCGAACTCGACCTTGGGAATGTGTCGTGAGTTGGCGTAAATGCCGCTGAAGTTCCAGCAGGCCTTGCGGGCGTGTGGGTAGTGTTCGTCGAGGAAGCCGCCGCCGTTGGTCTTGTCGAAGATGCCGGTGAAACCCCACTGCGAATCGGGCAGCACGCCGACGTCGAGCAGGTCGACGACCAGCAGATCGCCCGGCTCAGCGCCGTGAACGCCGACAGGGCCGGTGAGGTAATGGACCTTGGACAAGTCGACGACCTTGATGTCGGTTGCCGAGTCGTCATCTTTGATCTGCCCGCCGGTCCAGTCGATACATTCGATGCGGAACTCGTCGCCGGGCTTGACCCATTCGACGATCGGGATGTCGGGGTGCCAGCGGTTGTGGAGCACGTCTTGTTTCTCGGGCGGAGTCGAGATGTCTACCTTGATCAGAGTCTTCATGCCTCACCTTTCACAGCCGTGAACGAATCGCTCGGGCGACACCGCCTCCGGGCGGCGTCTGGGTCGCCTCTCGCAAACTGAATGCCGTCGCGCGACTGCGCGGGAAATGAGCAGTGGCCCGTTCCGTGTCGAACGGCCGCTTACGGATTGCCGGCCGGCACCCGCACGGCGCGATTGGCCCACGAATGCCGCGACGTGAACGCACACGCCCGCCGGACGCGCAGCGGTCTGAACGCAGTTCCCGACTTTTCTATTGCGAAGGCAGGAAACACCACGACGCCGACCCCTGCGTGCCCATTTTGTTGTTTCCGCGCCCGCCGTCGCTTTCTTTGTAGGCAATTGACCATCGGGTGCGGTGCGGGCCCTGGCTGCTGTTCTGCTACTCAAAATGCTCCGTTTGTTTTTGATCGGTCGAACGCGAATCGCATGACCCGCTGGCATGGATCGTCCGGCTGATTCCCAAAAATTGTTCAAGTTTGTCACTCGTGTGGCCGGCGGCCGGTCCGTGGTACGGCGTTTGTAAACAAACCTTCATCGTGCGACCGGCTTTCTGCCGGCGTCTGACGTTACAGCAGTCAAACAGCCGGCCCCGTGCCGGACTCTCGGTTTCTACTTCTTCCCGAAGGAGCCTTGCATGCGTATCTCGTCCGCTCTCAAAACGTGTGTGGCCCGGTGGGCCACACGCCACCTCGCCCGGAATTGGGCGTTCGCGTCCGTCGCGACAGTCGCCGCACTCGCGCCGCTGTCGGCGTTCGCGCAGGTCAACACCACCGGCCTGGCCGTGACCGACACCGAAGTCACCGTCGGCCAGCTGCACTCGGTCACCGGCACGATGGCCATCAGCGAGACCGGCTCGGTCTGGGCTGAGAAGCTCGCCATCGAGCAGATCAACGCCAGCGGCGGCGTGCTCGGCCGCAAGATCAAGATCATTCAGGAAGACGGCGCCAGCGACTGGCCGACCTTCGCCGAGAAGGCCAAGAAGCTGTTGATCCAGGACAAGGTCGCCGCCGTGTTCGGCTGCTGGACCAGCGCCAGCCGCAAGGCCGTTTTGCCGATCTTCGAAAAAGAGAACGGCATGCTCTATTACCCCACGTTCTACGAAGGCCTGGAAGCCTCGAAGAACGTGATCTACACCGGCCAGGAGGCCACGCAGCAGATCCTGTGGGGCCTGGACTGGGCTCATAAGGAAAAGGGGAGCAAGACCTTCTTCCTGATCGGCTCCGACTACATCTGGCCGCGCACCAGCAACAAGATCGCTCGCATCCACATCGAGCGCTTCCTGAAGGGGTGTAAGGTCGTCGGCGAAGAGTATTACCCGCTCGGCCACACGAACTTCGGTTCGCTGATCAACAAGGTGAAGCTGGCCAAGCCGGACTGCATCTATTCGATCGTCGTCGGCGGTTCGAACGTCAGCTGGTACAAGCAGCTCAAGGCCGCCGGCATCACCGGCGAGTCGCTGGCCAAGAAGAACCAGATCCTCCTCACGATCAGCACCACCGAGGACGAAATCCTTGGCATCGGCGGCGAAAACGTGAAGGGCTTCTACGCCTGCATGAAGTACTTCCAGAGCCTGGACAACGAAAACAACAAAAAGTTCGTTGCCGAGTTCAAGAAGATGTGGGGCGACAAAGCCGTTATCGGCGACGTGACCCAGGCCGGCTACCTCGGCCCGTGGCTGTGGAAGCTGACGGTCGAAAAGGCCGGCAGCTTCGACATCGACAAGATCGCGGCGGCCTCCAAGGACGTCGAGTTCAAGGAAGCCCCCGAAGGCCCCGTGAAAATCCACGAGAACCATCACCTGTACTCCAAGGCTCGCATCGGCGAGATGATGGAAGACGGTCAGTTCAAGGTTCTGGCCGAAAGCCCGAATCAGATCACTCCGGACCCGTTCCCGAAGGGTTACCAGTAATCCCCGTCCGCATTTCCGCCGGGCCGCGGGCGGTCCGCCGCGGGCCGGCTTTGGGGGCGTCCGACACGTGGACGCCCGCCCGCTGATCATTCCGGAGACCGCATGACTGAACTGCTGTTGCCGATGCTGGCGCAAACGAGTTTCACCGAATACAAAGCCATCTTCCTGATGCAGGGCTTCGCCGGGCTGAGCTTGTTCTCGGTCTTCCTGCTGATGTCGCTGGGCCTGGCGATCATCTTCGGCCAGATGCGCGTCATCAACATGGCGCACGGCGAGTTCCTCACACTCGGCGCGTACGTCACCGCGATGTTCTCGCACTACGTCGAGGCCAACCACGTCGGCTTCATGCCATACTTCTTCCCGTTCGCGGTGGCCGGGGCGTTCGTCGCCACGTTCATTGTCGGCTGGCTCGTGGAGTGGTCGCTGATCCGTTACCTGTACCAGCGCCCGCTCGACACGCTGCTGGCCACGTGGGGCGTGAGCATGGTGATGCAGGAAGGCTTCCGCCAGCTGTTCGGTGCGCGGGAGACGAGTGCCACGCTGCCCGAATGGCTGATGGGATCGTGGGCACCCACCGAAGACATCGACATCCCGCTGAACGGCCTGCTGATGCTCGGCATGGCGATCGGCATGATGGCCCTGGTCTACGTCCTGCTCTACCGCTCGCGCTGGGGCATGCGGGTGCGGGCCACCACGCTTAACCGCGCCATGGCCGGGGCCGTGGGCATCAATACCAAGATGACCGACCGCGTGACGTTCGCGCTGGGCTGCGGCCTGGCGGGCGTGGCGGGGGCGGGGTTCACCACCATCGGCTCGGTCTCGCCGACGGCGGGGCAGGCGTACATCGTCGACACCTTCATCGTCGTCGTCTTCGGCGGGGCCGGCAGCCTGATCGGCACGCTGATCTCGGCCTTCACGATCGGGCAGGCGCAGTCGATCCTGGAGTTCTTCCTGAGCGGCGTACTCGCCAAAGTGGTCGTGCTGGTGACGGTCATCGTGCTGCTGATGATTCGCCCGCAGGGACTGATCGCCGCGAAGGTCCGCCGCTGAAATGGGTCGCTCGCTTGGCCGTGGATTGTCTTCCTCAAGGACCGTTATGAACCGCTTTTATCAAGTATTCCTCGGCGGCCGGTCGGGCGCGATCGGCTTGGCCGTGCTCGCGGCGCTGCTGCTAATCGTGTTCCCGATGGCGCTGGACGTGTTCCGTCTGAACTTGGTCGCCCGCTACCTCAGCTACGCGTTCGTCGCCATCGGCCTGGTCGTCTGCTGGGGCCATGGCGGCATCCTGAGCCTGGGCCAGGGCGTCTTCTGGGGCCTGGGTGGCTACTGCTTGGCGGCATTCCTGAAACTGGAAGCCGCCCGTAACATCGCCCTCGAGGCCACCAGCGACCAGATGCGCGCCCTGACCACCGTCGGCCTGCCCGACTTCATGGACTGGAACCAGATCACCGTGCTGCCGTGGTTCTGGGTGCCGTTCAAAAGCTTCCCGGCCACCGTGTTGCTGGTGTTCGTGGTGCCGACCGTTATCGCGTTCATCCTCGGCACCGCCATCTTCAAACGTCGCGTGGCGGGCGTCTACTTCGCGATTATCACGCAGGCGCTGGCGTGGATCATGGAAATGTACTTCGTCACCCGTCAGGGCTGGACGGGCGGCATCAACGGCATCACCGACCTGCGCACCATGCTCGGCTGGGACATTCGCTCCACGAACGCCCAGTACAAACTCTACTTCGCAACGTCAATTTTGCTGCTGGGCTGCATCGTGCTCTGCAGGGCCGTCCTCCGCAGCAAGCTGGGCCGGCTGCTGGTCGCCCTGCGCGACGAGGAAGACCGCGTTCGCTTCAGCGGCTACGACTCGGCCAACATCAAACGCTTCGCCTTCGTCTTTGCTTCGGGCATTTCGGCCTTGGGCGGGGCGATGTTCGTGCTGAACTACGGCTTCATGTCGCCCAAGCTCATCACGATCGAGCCGTCGATTTACATGGTCATCTACTGCGCCGTCGGCGGCCGCATGTCGCTGATCGGGGCGGTCTACGGCACGCTGCTGGTCAACTACGGCCGAACGTATTTCTCCGAGCAGTTCCCCGCGATGTGGTACTTCCTGATGGGGTCCGTCTTCATCGCCGTCACGCGCTTCTTCCCAAACGGGATGGCCGGTATTTATGACGATTACATCGTCACCGGCTTCAATCGCCTCGGCGGCCACCTCCGCGCCAGCCGCGGGCGGGCACCCAGCCCGGACGCGGGCATCCAGATCAACCCCGGCATTCAATCCCCCGGAAACTAATTCATGGGCAACCAAAGCACCTACGCGCTCGGCGTCGAACACCTGACCGTCTCCTTCGACGGCTTTAAGGCTGTGGACGATCTCACCTTCTATGTCGACTACGACGAAGTCCGCGTCGTCATCGGCCCGAACGGGGCGGGCAAAACCACCTTGCTCGACCTGATCTGCGGCAAGACCAAAGCCACCGGCGGCAGCGTGATGTTCAAGAACCACGAAGTGCTCGGTAAGGCCGAGCAGAACATCGTGAAGATGGGCATCAGCCGTAAGTTTCAGACGCCGTCGGTTTATCCCAAGTTGACGGTGTTTGAGAACCTGGAATTGTCGTACCCCAAAGGCCGCACCGTCTTCGGCTCCCTGTTCTTCGCCCGCAGTCCGGCGATTGTCGAACGCGTCGAAGAAGTGGCCAGTGAGATTTACCTCAAAGACCTGCTCCACACCCAGGCCGAGCTGCTCAGCCACGGGCAGAAGCAGTGGTTGGAAATCGGCATGCTGCTGATCGCCGACCCGCAGATGGTGATGCTGGACGAACCCGTCGCCGGCATGAGCGTGCGCGAGCGCCAGCAGACCGCCGAGCTGCTCGGCCGTATCTGCAAGGGCCGCGTGGTGCTGGTGATCGAACACGACATGAACTTCGTCCGCGAAATCGCCCACAAGGTGACGGTCATGCACCAGGGCAAGCTCCTGGCCGAGGGGAGCATGGACGAGGTGCAGAACAACGAGAAAGTCATCGAAGTGTACTTAGGCCATTGAACTCATAAGACACGCCATAGCGTGCCTTACGGAAGACGATCGGAACTCAACATGCTTAACGTCAACCAATTGCAAGTCGCCTACGGCCAAAGCGAGATCATCCACGACCTGTCGTTCTCGGCCAAGAAAGGCGAGACCGTCGCCATCATGGGCCGCAACGGCATGGGCAAAACGACGTTGATGAAGTCCCTGATCGGCATCCTGCAAAGCCGCCACGGCACCATCGAAGTCGACGGCAAACAGGTCGCCGGCCTCGACAGCTGGAAGCGCGTCAAGAACGGCCTGGCCTTCGTCCCGCAGGGCCGGCAGGTGTTCAGCGTGATGACCGTCGAAGAGAACATCAAAACCGGCCTAGAAACCGTGCGCAAGCGCACCATCCCGAGCTACATCTACGACCTGTTCCCGGTCCTGAAAGAAATGCGTAAGCGCCGCGCCGGCAACCTGTCCGGCGGCCAGCAGCAGCAATTGGCCATTTCCCGCGCCCTTGTCTCGAACCCCAAAGTCCTGCTCCTGGACGAGCCGACCGAGGGCATTCAGCCGTCCATCATCAAGGACATCGCCCGGGCGTTGAACGAGATCAAGAAGATGCGCGACCTGACGATCATTGTTTCCGAACAGGTGCTCAGCTTCACGCTCGACATCGCCGACCGCATCCTGGTCGTCGAAAGCGGCCGGGTCGTGCACGAAGACGACCGGGCCAGCGTCGACGAAGCCAAAGTGGCGCGATACTTGTCCGTCTGACGTACCGAAGATACGACGGGCTCACTTCAGCGGGCCCGTGATTCGCCCTGAGAACGCTTCCGTGGAACCGCTGAAGCCGGTCCGAAGTCGAAACAACGCATGGCGTGCGTGCGGTTCGTTTAGAAACGCGTCCGGTTCGACAACTGTTGTAAACTGATTTTATGGTTCATCGCCCCATGCATTCGCTCCGTTCGCTGCTGCGTCGTCCGGCCGGTCGGCAGGTCGCGTTGTCCGGCCTGGTGATTCTCGGTTTGGCCGCCGTGTTCGGTGCCGACGCGACGACCCAGCCGTCGCCGGCCGCTACAGCTTCGCCGTTGGCCACACCGGCAACACAGCCAGCCGCGTGGTCGACGGACCTGAACGCCGCCATGCGAACCGCCGCCGCGCAGAACCGCGACACGATCGTCTGGTTCTCCGGTAGCGGGTGGAACGCCGCCAGCGACGCCGTGGAGCCGTCGCTGCGTGCAGCGGCCTTCACGGAAACGGCGGGGCGGTCGTTCGTCCTGGCCCGCGCGGACTTCGCCGCCGGCCGTGAGAATGAGAAGGAGATCGACCCGCAGTACACCGTCTGGGCCGAGCGGCTCGGCGTCGTGAAGCTGCCGGCGCT
>DASVSC010000257.1:0-21267 GCA_036388295.1 Tepidisphaeraceae bacterium
CGCGGGCCTTGGCCCGCGCGTCTTGCGAAAACGCGCGGGCCAAGGCCCGCGGCTACCCGTTATAGATTTTAATTTAACGACTTAGGGTCAAGCGGAATTGAACGTGGTCGACGTAGGGCGGGCAGTGCGCGCCCTACGGGTGGCCGCCCTTCGGTGTCAGGCCAACAGCCACCACGCGCCGGTGGCGATCATCGCCTGCACGGCGACCGCCACCGCGGCGGCCGGCCAGACGAGAGCGTGCGACGCGACGCCGGCCGGTATGACGCTCGCTGCCGGTAGCGGCGACGCGCGCCGCCGGTGCTGTTCCACCGCGGCCAGCACCAGGTTCGCGTCGAAGCGGCGCAGGCCCAGGCGTTCTCCGCGTTTGAGCAGGCGGTCGCGCACGTCGAGCGTGAGCGGGCCGTCGTTCAGACTGTCGGCGGCGGCGCGGGCGAAGCCGCGCACGACGGCCGGGTCAGTGCCGAGCACGTATTCCAGCGTACGCAGCGACCGTACTTCGCTGGCGGCGACCACTCGGCCCGCATCGGAACGCGTAGTCGACGACGCGTTCGCCGGCGTACGCTGGGCCCGCGCCCGGGCGGCCTCCGCGCGTGCGACTTCGCCGCGGGCCACCTGGCGGCGGACGGCATCAATACGGGCACTCGGGCGGCGGGCGGTCATCCATGTGCATTGTAGCCCCGCCGCGGGCCGATCCCGGGCGAACCACCTATTCGCGACAGGGGATGCGTGAGCGGGCGCGTGAAAGTCGGTAGCATGTCCCGCCTGTGCGACGATGGATCAAGCGAATCGCCTTAACGATCGCGGCCCTGGGGGCCGTCGTGGTGGTCGTCGCGGCCGTCGTGGCGTGGCGGGCGACCCGCGTGCCGGCCTGGTACGCGACCGCCGTCGACCAGACCCCGCCCGACGAGCAGGCCGACGACGCCATCAACCGCCGCCTGCTGCCGCTGCAGAACTGGCTCGCGCGCGCCAGCACCGGCGACTTGGCCGCCAAGCCGTCTGCGGAAAAAATTTACACGCTTGAACTGACCGAGCCGGAAGTGAACGCCATTCTGGCGAAGTTTCTCGACCATTTGCAGGGCCAGTTCCAGACGTACCGCACGCGATTGCTGCCGGGCGAAATTGACCTCGGTTTCACCTGGGCGGAGCAGGGCCGCGCGCTGGGCGTGGCGGCGCGGGTGTCGCAGCCGCCGGACGGCTTGCCCGTCGTTTCGCTCGGCGACGTGCGGCTGGGGAACCAGGCGCTGCCGAAAAGCCTAGTCGTCAACCGCCCCGCGAATATGCTGCGCACGGCGATCGAAACGCAGCGCCGCCGCGGCCGGACGCCGCGCATCGACGAACAGGACGCCGCCCCCGGCCACACGGTCGAAGCCTACTACGGCCGACTGATGCTGAAGGTTTTGGCGGGCCGCGGCGTGTCGCCGTGCGCGTTCCTGCCGGTGCGACTGTCCGGCGACGAATGGGTGGCGACGAAAGTCGTCCGTCTGGACGTGTCGCCCGGCCGGCTGGCGGTCACGTTCCGCCTGCTCACGCCCGACGAACGCGCCGCGGTGCTGGCCGAGCTGGACGGGCCGCTGCCGGGGTCGTGACCGATGGGTTCAACGAGGAAAACAGTTTGACCACGATCGCATTCCTGGGCGTCGCCCACATTCACATCACCGGCTTCGTCCGCATGCTCACGGCGCGTCCCGGCGTGCGGGCCGGTGGCGTATTCGACGCCGATCCGAAGCGCCGCGCCCACTGGGCCCGGGCCAGCGGCGGGCGCGAGGCGATGACCGTCGACGATGCCCTGGCCGACGCCGACGCCGTGGTCATCACCAGCCAGACCGACGCCCACCGGGCGCTGGTCGACGTTGTCGCCCAAGCCGGCAAGCCCCTGTTCGTCGAGAAACCGCTCGGCATGAACGCCGCCGACGCCTACGCCATGGCCGACGCGATCGAGAAGGCCGGCGTGGTCTTCCAAACCGGCTATTTCCATCGCAGCGACCCGATGCACCGGCGCATCAAGCAGATCATCGACGCCGGCGGCCTCGGCCGGGTCACGAAGGCGTACGGCTCCAACTGCCACGGCGGCGCGCTCGGCAATTGGTTCAAGGCCAAACCCGATGCCCCGCACGAAGACTGGCACTGGATGACCGAGCCGGCCCGCAGCGGCGTCGGTGCGTTCGGCGACCTCGGCACCCACGCGCTGGACGTCCTGCTCTGGTGGCTCGGCGACGTGACGAGCGCTACTGCCCAGATCGACTCGGTCACGAACACCTACGGCTGCGACGAAAGCGGCCAAGGCCTGATGCGATTCAAAAGCGGCGCGACCGCCACGCTGACGGCCGGCTGGGCCGACCGGGCCGACCCGGTGCGCTACCTCGTCAGCGGCACCGACGGGTATGCGGCCGTGATCAACAACCAATTGTTCGTCAGCCGCGACGGGAAGTTCGACGCGACGAAGCCCGAAACGGATTTACCGCCGGCCGCGCCGCACGCGTTCGAATTGTTCCTCGACACCGTCAGCGGCCACGAGCCGGCCGTGCCGCTGGTGACCGCCCGCGAGGCCGCGTACCGCTCGGCGGTGATGGCGGCGATGTACGAAGGGGCAAAAACGGATACGTGGGTGAAGCCGGCTAACGTGTTCGCGCTCGGTTCCCTCTCCCGTGTACCCACGGGAGAGGGTTAGGCTTAGGGCCGAGCGTCGATCGGCCCTGACGGGCAGAGCAGATTTCACCACGGAGACACGGAGAAGAGAAAAGAAGGATCATTGTTTGCTCATTCTTCTCCGTGCCTCCGTGGTGAACTCGGCTTCTATTCCCGGCGACATTTGACGCTCGCCCCTCACCCTAACCCTCTCCCGGCGTACCGGGAGAGGGAACTAGAGGCCGCTCTACATTTCGTGGTTTCATGCCTTACCTCACCCTCGCCCTTTTCCTCCTCGCCGTCGGCCTGCTCTGGTCGGCGGTGCTGATTTATTTCATGGCCCGCAACCTGCTCACGCCGCGGCGGATGACGGACGTGCGGGCGCTGGCGCGCGTCAACCGCATGACGCCCGCCGACCTCGGCCTGCCGTTCACGCCGATGGGGTTCACCGTGCGTGACGTGCGCACCGGCCGTCCGCTGCGCATGGCCGCGTGGTGGGTCCCGGCCCCGGCGACGAGCGACAAAACCGTCGTCCTCGTCCACGGCTACGGCGACGCGAAAGTCGGCGCGATTGCCTGGGCCCCGACGTGGCGGTCCCTCGGCTGGCACGTCCTGGCCGTCGATCTGCGGGCCCACGGCGAAAGTGACGGCGTCTACAGCACCGCCGGCTTTTACGAACGCGAAGACCTCGACCAGATCCTCAACGCCCTGCGAGCCGAGAAGCCCCAGGCCACGAACACGCTCGCGCTGTTCGGCATCAGCCTGGGCGCCGCGTGTGTGGCGGCGACGGTGGCGCGGCGCGGGGACGTCGCCGCCGTCGTATTGGAATCGCCATTCGCCGATTACCGCGACGCCGTTCACCTGCACGTGAAGCGCAACGGCTTCCCGTTCGTGCGGTTCACCCACGGGGTCTGTCGCGTGGCCGAGTGGATCAGCCGGTGCGACTTCCGCCCCGTCGCGCCGGCCGTGACGATTCCCACCGTCCCCGCCCCGCTGCTGACGATCTGCGGCACGGCCGACCCGTTCATCGACCCGGCGGCCCTCGCCCGGGCCATGGCGAAACGCCCGACGACGACGGTGTCGCGCCAGGACGACTGGCCCGGCGTGTCGCACGTGATGGCCCTGGCCCACGACCCGGCCGCCTACCGCGACCGGCTGGCGACGTTTTTGAACACGGCTCTGGCCCCATCTCCCGGTACGCCGGGAGAGGGTTAAGGTGAAGGGGCCCGTCAAATGTCGCTGGGAAAAAACGGGTTCACCACGGAGGCACGGAGACACGGAGACACGGAGAAGAAAGGGAAAGATTAATATTAGTTCTTTCTTCTCCGTGTCTCTGTGCCTCCGTGGTGAAATCTGCTCTGCGTGCCGGGGCCATTTGATGCTCGGACCTCACCCTAACCCTCTCCCGTGCGTACACGGGGGAGGGAACCAGAGGCGTGCGTTCATCTCGAACGCGGCGGCGGGCCGCATCATCAATATCGCGCAGCCCATCACCCCAACGCGGTTGCCCTAGAATGGCTGAACCGTAAAACGGCCCAGCACGTAGGATAAACGCATGACGGCCTGGCACGACGGACAACTCGATCTCGACCCCTGTCGGCCGCTGGACGTGTCGCTGCGGGGCGTGCCCGCCAAATGGTGCGTGTATTTGATGAGTGATGCCGACGACCGGCCGGTGCAGATGCTTTGCGTGCGGAACCTGCGGGCCAGCCTGCGGCGGCGGCTCGGTGAGCCGATCGAGGCGGGGCCGAGCAAGCGGGTGGATTACCGCGATCTGGTCCGGCGCGTGCGGTGGAAGCGCGTGGATAATCCGCTGGAATCGGATTTGGCGTTTCTGGACGTCGCCCGCATCGTTTATCCGCAGACGTGGCAGAAGATCGTCACCCGGCGAGCGGTCTGGTGGGTTCACGTGGACGGCGACGCCACCCACCCGCGCTGGCGCGTCACCGACGACCCGCTGCCCGGCTGCGGCACGGCGTTCGGCCCGTTGCCCGAAAAAGGCCCCGCCACGCGATTGGCGGAAAAGCTGGAAGACTTGTTCGATTTGTGCCGTTACCACAACGTGCTGGTGCAAGCCCCGAGCGGGCCGCCGTGCGCGTACAAGGACATGGGCCGCTGCCCCGCGCCGTGCGACGGCAGCGTGTCGATGCAGCAGTACCGCACGCTGGTCGACTGGAGCGTGCGCACCCTGGCCGACCCGAATGCGGAAATCGATCAGCAAATCGAACGCATGAAAGAGGCGGCGGCCGAGATGCGGTTCGAACTGGCCGGGCGGATCAAGGCGTTTATCGACGGGCTGAAGTCGCTGACGAGCGGCGACTGGCGGTTCGTCCGGCCGGCCGGTCGGTTCGCGTTCGTCAGCCTGCAGGCCGGGCCGGCCAAGGGGCAGGCGAAGCTGATCCACGTCACCCTCGGCGGCTGCGTCGAACGCCTCGGCCTGATCGGCGAGCCGACCGACTTCCCCGCCCTGCCGGCCGTTCCGATGGCGACGAAAATCGACCCCGAACGCCTCGGCCTGATCGTGGCCCACCTGTTCAACCCGAAGTCCGGCGGCGTCTTCCTGCCCGAAAGCCAATGGACCCGCCCGGCCCTGCTGGCGGCGTACAAGAACGTGACGAAACAGACCATCGACAAGCCGGCCGACGAGGACGAAGGCGTCGTCCGCGAGGCAGTGGCGGGAGCGTGACGGGGTCAGCGCTGTCGTCGGAGCGTCTTCAGATAAACCGTAGCGGGCATGCCTCTGGTCCCCCTCCCCTTGAGGGAGGGGTTAGGGGAGGGGTTCTTGGAGCGTCGGACGATTATCCAGCGTCCGGAAACCCCCCACCCCGCCCTCCCCCTCAAGGGGGGGAGGGAGAAGAAACGCTACACCTTATCTGAAGAGGCAACCCGAACGCCGCTTAAAGATTTGCCGGCGCGGTCGCGGGTTGCGTGCTGGGCGGGGTCTGCAGTTTGAAATCCATCAGCTTGGGTTTGCCGTCGACGCTCGTCCAGTTCGTGACCAGCACGCGGGTGCCGCGGTCGAACTTCAGTTCGGCCTGGATTTCGATGTCGCTGACGCCGTTGACCGCCCCGCCGTAGTACGGGTTCGGCTGCTGCATGGTGCCGACGGCGGCCATGTCGACGTGCAGGTCGGTGAGGCGTTGTTCGTCGAAACCGTCGACGCAGAAATTGCGGGCCGCCGCGATGTTGCCGTCGCCGACGAGGATGACGAACTGCCGCGTGGCGTCGATCGTGGGGCCCGCTTTTTTCAGGGCCAAATGGGTCTGCAGCGCGCCGGCGAGGACCGCGCCCCACCAGGCGAGGTTGATAATGCCCAGCACCAGCCCGAACGTCGCCGGGCCGCGGCCGAAGCCGTTCTGCTTGCGCGCGCTGCGCAGGCCGAGCAGGCCGGCGGGCACGCTGACCAGGCCGGTGCCCGGCAGACACGCCAGCAGGCCGGCGATGACCGCCACCGTGGCGGGAGCGTTCGTCGGCTTCGGTTCGATGCCATAATCCAAATCAGTCATTGCCAGTCCAATTCGTTAAATCCCCAGCCGATTCCGGTCCAGTATAGTCGCGCCCGCAACGGCCATTGGCCGTGGTCGAAATCGGCGTCGGCATCGAGCACGACGCCGAACACGCCGTCGCGGTTGGTGAAGTCCGCGTGGCGGACCGTTACGCGTCGGCAAGCGCCCAGCGGCCGAACGACGTCGGCCAGTTCCCGCGCCCGCCCGTCGCCGATGCGGTGCGGCGACGGGCGGCGGTCGAGCCCGCCCTGCGGCAGGCGGTTGATGACGTCGATGAGTTCGCCGCTTTGCCGTTCGGCGACCCACATCGCCCCGTGGCGCGACACCCAAACGCCGCCCGCCCCGCCGAGCGCGAACAGCGCCAGCCACGCCACGCCGAGCGACACGCCCAGCCGCGCCGCCCGCCGGCCGACGCCGGTGCGGCGGGCCCAGACCAGACCGACGCCGCCCAGAATTACAGCCAGGATCGGCGGGAGAATCAGGCAACCGACGATGCCGCACAGGACGCTGATCGTCGCCCACGGGTTTGTCGGGCCGTGCGTGCGATCGGGCGCGTTCACTTCAGTTCAAGCCGGTCGAACTCCCAGACGGCCGGCGGGCCCGTTTGCGGCGTGCCGCCGCCGGTGGTGTGCATCTTGGCGTGAATGGGTGTGGAGCCGCGTTCGAACGTCGCGGTGCCGTCGAAAGTGATTTCTGCCCGGTCGTTCACCACGTTGATCGAAGAGCTGGTGATGCTGATGTTCTGGCAGTCGCCCAGTGGCGAAGCGATCGCGGCGACGGCGGCCAGATCGGCGTCGGTGAGCGTGCCGGTGGAGGTGTCCCGCGACATATCGCCGCCGGCCACGCGGTTGATCAGCGCGATCGTCTGCGGCTTGGCGGTTTCGGCAAGCAGGCCGGAGGCGTTCTTCCAAAGCGCGAAGCCCCCGCCGACCGCCGCCAGCCCGACCAGAAGCCAGATGAGCCCGAGAATAATGCCGGCAATGGCCATCCCGCGGCCGCCCTGAACGCGGGCTTTGCCCAGGCCGATGATGCCGGTGACGACCGCGACGATTGCCGTGATAATCGCGCACCCGATGATGCCGGTGATCAGGCTGACGATCGCCCAAGCGTTCGCCGGCCGGCCGCCGGGCTGCGGCGGGGCATACGTGACGGCGGGCGGCGGGACGGGCGGCGGAAATTGGCTCATGGTCAATCCTTCTATGTCAATTAATGCGAACGCCGCCGAGTATACCGATGCCGGCGCTAAGGGCTAATTCCGGCCAGAATCTGCGCCGACCGCAGTGTGTTGCGCAGCAGGACCGCTACGGTCATCGGGCCGACGCCGCCGGGAACGGGCGTGAGGTGGCCGGCGACTTCGCGGACGGCGTCGTAGGCGACGTCGCCGACGGTTTTGGTCGTGCCGTCCGGCTGGGCCACGCGGTTGATGCCGACGTCGATCACGCACGCGCCGGGCTTCACGTGGCCCGGGGTAATCAGCCCCGCCTTCCCGGCCGCGACGACCAGGATGTCCGCGCGCTTCGTGTGCAGCTTCAAATCCCGAGTGGCGATGTGGCAGACGCTGACGGTGGCCATCTTTTCCAGCAGCAGCATGGCGATCGGCTTGCCGACGATGTGGCTCGCGCCCACGACCACGGCCTCGGCGCCTTCGACGGGCACGCCGGTGGAATCGATCAACTCGACCGCCGCCATCGCCGTGCAGGGGGCGATCACCACGCGGCGGTAAAAGACGTAGCCGATGTTGGCGGGCGAGACGCCTTCGACGTCTTTGACCACGTCGATTTCGAACTGCACACGGGCCACATCGATGTGATGCGGCAGCGGCATGTGCAGCATGATGCCGGTCACGCCCGGGTCGGCGCTCAGCTTCTTCACTTCGCGGCGCAAGTCGCGGTTGGACAAGTCTTCGGGCAGTTCCAGCAGCGTGTAATCGATGCCGATGGCCCGGCAGCCGTCCGCCTGGCGCTGGGCGTACAACTCCGCCGCCGGCGTGCCGCCGACGAGGATGGCGACCAGGTGCACCGGCTTGCCGAGCGACCGCAGGTGCGCAATGCCCGTGGCGGTCTGCGCCTTCACTTTCGCCGCCAGGGCCGTGCCGTCGATCAGCGTCGCTGCCATAGGCGGGCGGATGATACCGCCAAGCGGCGGCGGACCTAAATCGGTTATCCTGCCGGCGACACCAGGAGGCTTTCTATGAGCAAATCGATTCAGGACCGCGTCGACGCCGCCGATCGCGGCGAAAGCCCCACCGTCATCTGCCGCATGAAGAGTGGCTACCTGGTGCTCAGCGACATGCAGTCGCCGCGCGGCTGGTGCATTCTGATCCGCGTGCCGGTCGTGGACGACTTAAACGACCTGGACGAACCGCAGCAGGCCCAGTTCCTCACCGACATGGCCGCCGCCGGCGACGCGCTGGCCAAGGCCAGCGGCGCCTACCGCATCAACTACAGCATTCTCGGCAACACCGATCCGGCCCTGCACGCCCACATCCACCCGCGCTTCCGCGACGAACCGGACGATTTGCGACGCCAGCCGCTCTGGGCCATCTGGCGGCATCTGGACCGAAAGCCGTTTGATGCCCAACGGGAAGCGCCGCTGATGGCGGAAATCAAAATGCACCTGAAAACAGCCGGACGGGTTGCCGAATAAGAAATAGGCTTAGGGATTATGAATTATTCTTAATCTCATTTTTTTACGCCAACATATGTAGTCAGCGTTAATGGCATTCGGGTTCGCTACTTACAAGCAATCTTTTGACCCCATTTGAACGCGACGATAAACAAGATATTCTCTGAGTCGCCATGGAGTGGAGCAAAGGCTTGTTCCGGGCGACCGATGATTTGATGCACGTCTGGTGACCCACACGCAATATGCAGCAGTCTGACACAGCCGCCGTTGTGCGGGGTGTTGATCGGTGCGCCTTCATAAGGTCGGTCCGACGGCGAGTGCCGGCGGGCGGACCGGAACGACTTTTTCCTGCCACTCGTGAGCAACCTATGAACGCTTTGATGCAATCCCTGGAAGCACGGAAGCTCCTCGCGTCGGTCACGGCCTCGGTCGTGGGCGGCAAGTTAACGGTCACCGGCACGGAGGGGGCGGACCAGATCTACATCGAGGAAACCCTGACCTCGACCGCCGATGGCTACGTCACCAACGTCGGTGTCTACACCACCTACCCGTACAGCGACGTCCAGCCGATCGCCAAGTTCGACCAGTCGAAAATCAGCTCCGTCCTGATCGACGCCCGCGGCGGGGACGACTACGTCCGGTTCGGCCTGTACGTGCTGTCGGAACAAACGGCGCCCGTGACCGTCCTCGGCGGCAACGGCCGGGACTGGGTCGAAGACATCCGCGTCGGCAACAGCTGGAAAACCCTCATCGACGGCGGCGCCGGCGATGACAAACTCAGCGGCGGCTCCACCCTTTCCGGCGGCGCGGGCAACGACGTCATCGCCGGCACGGTCCAGGAAAACAATGGCGAAGGCCCCGCCTTCGGCAGCTCCGCCCACATCGACGGCGGCATCGGCAACGATACGATCAGAGGCAGCCAGAATGACACCATCACCGGCGGCGACGGCAACGACACCATCACCAACGGCCTGATCGTCGACGCCGGCGCGGGGGCCGACATCGTCAACACTTACTTCAACTCCACCGTCCGACTCGGCGCGGACAACGACAAGCTGTACGTCCACTACACTGCCCGCGAATACGGCTTGAGCGAACCCAGCTTCTTCTTCGGCCCGACCCGCATCACCGCCTACGGCGACGACGGCAACGACATCATCCAGGCCATCGACGACGGCGGCCCGCTGATGAGCAATCAGATCCTGAAAGCCTACGGCGGCGGCGGCAACGACACCCTGCTCGGCTCCAAAGCACAGGACGCCCTCACCGGCGACAGCGGCAACGACAAGCTCATGGGCGGGGCTAACAACGACGTCCTCAACGGCGGTACCGGCGACGACCTCATCTACGGCGACGACGGCAATGACGACCTCTTCGGCTCCGACGGCCGCGACACCCTCTACGGCGGCAACGGCAACAACCGCCTGTTCGGCCAGGCGGGGGTCGACACTCTTCATTCCAAGAACGGCGTGGTCGACCAACTCATCGGCACCCAGGATGGCGACAACGTCCTCGATCGCGACGCATTCGACGTACTGAAGGCGTAAACCGACGTCTCGAATCCGAACCCGGATGCTCACTTTCGTTCGCGGCTTAGCAAGGAATGCCCTGTGGCAGTCTTTGCTTCGCCGCGAACGGAGTGAGCGTCTTTCTTTTCCGCCCCCATTTCCGCGATACTCCGCCGCGTGTCCCTCCCGCTCCAGCGTTACAAGCTCACCCTCGCCTACCGCGGCACGCGTTATCACGGCTGGCAGCTCAAGGCCCCGCCCGCCGCCGGCCGACGCCTGGCCGGGCTGATCTCCGGGGCCTGGTACGTCGAATGGCCCGACGCCTCGCACGGCGCGACGATCGAGTTCGCCGACCGCGTGAACGATTCGCTCCGCGATCACCTGGCGGCGGCCGAAGCGGCTTGTCAACGAAGGCACGCTGTTAGCGAAACGGGCTCTTCCATGTAATACGCGACCTGATGAGGTGCCGCGGTTTGGTGCCCGAATGCTGCACGAGAATCGACGGTGTTCTTTATTCGCTGATCGTCCGGCCCGATTTTCACATGGCACCGTCCTCACCCTTCGGGCTATCATGCCGGCTCATCAAGGGAGGACCGAATGACGCCATCGAACAAACCGCTGTGGGCCGTGCTGGGTTTTCTGATCATGGGAACGACAACGGCAGACGCTGCGGAGCCGGCGAACCCGTTCGACGCGGTTAATGACGGCGTGCTCACGGTCTATCCGATCGACGACCTGACGCGCAATGACTCGACGACAAGTGCCGACGAACTCACGCGGTCGCTCGACACGCTGATTCGCGGACGGATCGCTGCGGACCAATGGACGACCGCCGGCGGCCACAAAGCGGCCATGCGTTCCACGCCCGATCACCTAACCGTAAAAGCGGCGCCTGACGTCCATGGCCTAATCGCTAAGCTGATGGGCGAGCTCCGCGAGATGCACTCGCTTGCGGTCCGGTTCGAGTACCAGATCGTCGATGCCGCTGATTCGGAGGCGATCAGGAGGACGCCGGGCTGGAACGAAAAAATGATGCTCATCGATCCCCCGGTGTTGCGGGCTAACACCAAAACGGTGCTCGCCCCGTCGCTGGCAACCGTCAGGAACGGCAATGACGCGACATTAATTGACGGCGTCGGTCTGCCTGTTCCTACGATCAAAGTCGAAGGTATTAGCGTGTCGGTCGACCGCCGTTACGTGACGATCGCACTCGTCGGGTCTGGGGGACCTGACGCCTATGCCTTCCGGACGATGAACTCCGTCCCCTTCGGCCAAACCGTCGCAGTTGCGGTGAGCGGCGGACCGACGCGATGGCTGCTACTCAAGCCGATACTGATGAACCCGATGACGCCGGCCAAACCGGCGTAAGGTCGAGCTCAACCATGAAGGCACCGGACAAGTCAGGCGGCTGAACGGGTGAGGCTTTCTTAACCGCCGGTGCTAAACGACGTAGGGTTATCTCGACCGCCGCCGTTGCCTGCCGCATACTCCGCCGCGTGGAATCGCCCGTTCAGCGTTACAAGCTCACCCTCGCCTACCGCGGCACGCGCTACCACGGCTGGCAGGAACAGGGCCACAGCAACACCTGGAAAGGGGACATCCCCGCAGACGGCAGCGGGCCGCCGACGGTGCAGGAACTGCTGCGGCGGGCGCTGGAACACGTCTGCCGCCATCCCGTCCGTGTCGTAGGCAGCAGCCGGACGGACGCGGGCGTGCATGCCAAGGGGCAGGTGGCGCATTTCGACACGCCGATGCTGCAAATCCCGCCGGAAGGCCTGCGCCGCGGGACGAACAGCCGGCTGCCGGACGACATTTTGATCACGAAGATCGAACCGGTGCCAGCGACGTTCGACGCCATCAGCAGCACGCTGGAAAAGCGGTACCAGTACGTCATTTGGAACGCCCTAGACCGGCCACCGTTTTTCAGCGAACTGGTCTTTCACCGCTTCCAGCCGCTGGACCGGCAGGCGATGCAACAGGCCGCGGCGGCCCTGGTCGGCGAGCACGATTTCGCCAGCTTCGCCAAACCGGGGCACGGCCGGGCGAACACCGTGCGTACGGTGCACGAATGCGTTGTTCATGCCCGCGGGCCGCGCGTGGTAATCGGCGTGCGCGGGAGCGGGTTTCTGTGGAACATGGTCCGCATTATCGCCGGCACACTGGTGGAAGTGGGCCTCGGGCGGTTCAAAGCCGAAGACGTTCCCGCGATGCTGGCCGCCAGAAATCGCGCGGCCGCGGGGCCGACGGCACCGGCGCAGGGGCTGTATCTGCAGTGGATTCGGTTCGCCCCCGGCCGCGGGTAGGGTTGGTCCGTGCTGCTTGCGTCAAGCAGTGTCACTGGCGACGATAAGTCGATGCCGATGATGTCGCTATTACGCAGCGCCGTACCGCCGAATTACAGAGCGCGCCTGCGTCGGTCGAAGATGATTAACCGCATGCTCAGTTGGCGCTACGGCGGCGAACGCCACAAGCGACACCCTCACGCACCGTTCGACTTTTACTTCGACGGCATGAAAAATCTTGGCTGGACGATCGGCTCATTGGAAACCTTCGAGGCGACCGACCTCCGCTTCGCGTTGGGCGTTTTGGCCGAGCGACAATGCAAGTGCGTGTGGGACGTCGGCGCGAACCTCGGATTCTGGTCATTGGCGTTTTGTGGCCTGCCGGGCGTGCAAGAAGTTGTGGCGTTCGAGCCGGACCCGGCCAACCTTCGCCTGCTGAAAAAGAGCCGAGACGTGAACAATATTGACCGCCTGACCGTCCGTGAGGTGGGCCTATCAAACCGGACCGGCACTGCGGAGTTTTTCTCCGACCCGCTCACCGGAACGACGGGCTCCCTTGAACAGTCCATGGACTTTATCGGCGAGTATTACGGCGCGACACGCGAGAACATTTCCGTCACCCTCTCGACGATCGACGCAGAAGTGGCCGGCGGGCGGACACCGCCAGAGTTCTTGAAAATCGACGTCGAAGGCCATGAATTAGACGTCCTTCAAGGCGGCGTGCAGACGTTGACGAAGTTCCGACCGCCCATGATTCTCGAAGTGACTTCCAAGCAGAGCCAAGTCACGCAGCTTCTTCGATCGCTCGGCTATCGACTCATTCGTCCCAGTACCGGCGAAGAAATGGCTGAGACAGAGTTCTCGACCGCCGCCATTCCGATTTGAATGAGTCAGGTGCGGTCAATACGCAGCCCTCAGGGTTAAACTTCGGCTTGAGACGGAAGATTCACCGCGGAGGCACGGAGAAAGACGAAGGCAAAACCCAGGATTAGAAGACCTCGCATTCGGCTTTGCTTTCTTTCTCCGTGTCTCCGTGTCTCCGTGTCTCCGTGGTGGAACGCCTTTTCCTTTCGTCCGGCGGAAGGCGTTGAACCACGAAGCACACGAAGGGCACGAAGACCGCCCGCTCTCGTCACTCCGACTCGCCCTTCGACCCAGTCATTTGGATGGAACAGGTAAAAGCGTCAGAACGATTCCGGCCGCCAGGAATCTCTTCGTGTCCTTCGCGTGCTTCGTGGTTTAATCCTCAGCCGCACGGATGCCGCGCGAACGGATCACTCGCCGCCGCCGGTCTGGCCGGATAAACTACCGTTCTCTATGGCCAAGCGCGATTACTACGAAGTCCTGGGCGTTTCCCGGTCCGCGGATGCGGACGAGATCAAGCGCGCCCACCGCCGGTTGGCCCGCAAGCTGCACCCGGACGTGAACAAGGACGCCAGTGCGTCGACGAAGTTCGCCGAGGTGCAGGAAGCGTACGACGTGCTGTCGGACAACGAACGCAAAAAGAAGTACGACCAGTTCGGCCACGCCGCCGAAGGCATGGGTGGCGGTGGCGGTGGCGGTGCGGACGATTTGTACGAACAGTTCCGCCGCCAGCAAGGCGCGGCCGGGCGGACCGTTCGGCCGGAGGACTTTAATCCTGCCGACATGGGCAACACTCAGTTCGGCGACGTGTTCGACCAGCTGTTCGGCGGCCGCGGCCCGTTCGGCCGGGCGGGCGGACGCAAACGCCATCCCGACCCCCAGCGTGGCACCGACGTCGAACACCCCGTCACCCTCAGCTTCGAACAGGCCGCCCGCGGCACCTTGCTGCCACTGCGCCTGAACCTCGGCGAGAGCGTCGAGACGATTGACGTCAAAGTCCCCGCCGGCGTCAAAGACGGCAGCCGCGTGCGCATCAAAGGCAAAGGCGACCGTAGCGGCGGCCAGCCGGGCGATTTGTTCATCGTCGTCAGCGTGCTGCCTCACGCCTACTACAAGCGCAGCGGCCTGGACGTGCTGCTGGACGTGCCGCTGAGCGTCTATGAAGGCCTGCTCGGCACGCGCGTGACGGTGCCGACCTTGGACGGCCCGGTGACGCTGACGATCCCGCCCGGCACGGGCAGCGGCGCGAAGCTGCGCATCAAAGGCCGGGGCGTCAAACACCGCGACGAAATCGGCGACCAGTTCTGCGTCATCAAAATCGTGTTGCCGAAGAACCTGACGCCGGAGGATCAGAAATTGATCACGGAACTCCAGCAGCGGCACCCGTTGTCGCCACGCGAGAATATCGGGTGGTAACCCGGTGGAAGAAAAGATGAACCACGAAGGCGCGAAGGGCACGAAGAGAGCCCGGCGATCGGGATCGTGTGTCGGCGATTCAGCTTTTACTTCAACGAATCATCAAATGGATCATCAATCGCGTGATGAGGCAACGCGTCTGAAGTCTCTTCGTGTCCTTCGCGCCTTCGTGGTTTATTTCGCTTCCTAGAATGCCCCGATGACGCCCAAGCCGTCCAAGCCCTGCCTTCGTTGCGGCCGCGAGATGACTTGGCGGAAGAAGTGGGAGCGGAACTGGGAGGCGGTGAAATATTGCTCGGACGCCTGCCGACGTCACACGCCGTCGGCCATCGACGCGGCGTTGGAGGCGGCGATTATCGACCTGCTGACCCGCCGGGACGCGGGCGCGTCGGCCTGCCCGAGCGAGGCGGCGCGGGCCGTGCGGGCGGTCGGTTGGGAGCCGCTCATGGAAGCGGCGCGGCGGGCCGGCCGGCGGCTGGCGCAGGCGGCCGTCATTGATGTGACGCAGGGCGGGCGAACCGTGGACCCGTCGTCGGCGCGCGGGCCGATCCGCTACCGCCGTGGACGCCGCTGGGGCGGGCGGGCGTCGATACCCGCAGCCGCCGCCGACCGATAAAATATCCTTCATCTGGTTTCGCCTGATTTTGCGGTTCATTTCGTCGCACTGAAAACAGTTGCAATGGTCGGTGGGTAAGACGGTCGATGCTATACTTCAAAAGAGCAACGGCCCGACGCCGAGCGATTGAGAAGAGAACGGAGTGGCCGACATGCCGGTTCCCGCCCAGACCATGAAGCGCGACACGCCCGGCGCGCCGCCCCCCGCCGCCCGCACCCGCAAAGCCCCGCGCGACGAACGCCCGCCCGGCATGCCGCCGGAGTTCGGCCGCCAGGGCGCGAGCAGCTACGACGACCGCCCCGCCCCGCCGCCCGTGGATTGGTCCGCCCGCGCGCCGCTGTTTTTCGAAATCGGCTGGGAAGTCTGCTGGCAGCTCGGCGGCATCTACACCGTGCTGCGCACCAAAGCCCGCGCCATGCAGGAACGTTGGGGCGACCGCTACGTACTGATCGGCCCGTACAACCCCGCGACCGCCGCCGGCGAGTTCGAAGAACTGCCCACCGAAGGCCTGATTCGCGAAACGCTCGACGCCCTGCGCGCCCAGGGCATTCCGTGCCACTACGGCCGCTGGCTGGTGCCGGGCCGGCCGCGAGTGATCCTGCTCGACTACCGCGCCGCCTTCGGCCGGCTCGGCGAATACAAGTATTTGATGAGCGTCGACCACCACATCGCCACCGGCGATGAGGGCGAAGTCAATGATACGGTGGCGTTCGGGTTCATCCTCACCGAGTTCTTCCGACTGCTGTGCGAAAAAGCGCCGGGCCAGAAGGTGCTGGCGCATTTCCACGAATGGATGGCGGGCGTCGCGCTCCCGCGCATGGCCCACGGGCGGCTGCCGATCACCACGGTCTTCACCACCCACGCCACGCTGCTGGGCCGTTACCTGGCGGGCGATAATCCGTCGTTCTACGACAACCTCGCCTACTTCAACGCCGACGCCGAGGCGGCTAAGTATCAGATCCTGCCCAAGCACCTGATCGAAAAGGCCGCCACGCACAGCTGCACCGTCTTCACCACGGTCAGTGAAATCACTGGCGTCGAGGCCCAAAGCCTGCTCGGCCGCAAGGCCGACGTTATCGTGCCCAACGGCCTGGACATCAAACGTTTCGAAGCGCCGCACGAGT
The DNA here is from genome assembly GCA_036388295.1 of Tepidisphaeraceae bacterium. GTDB lineage: Bacteria > Planctomycetota > Phycisphaerae > Tepidisphaerales > Tepidisphaeraceae > RYN-431. The sequence continues at coordinate 16,567 of DASVSC010000257.1, forward strand.
TCCAGCACCAGCACAACGCCGTGAAGACGGCGCTGCACAAGTTCACCATCGGGCACTTTTTCCCGAGCTATTCGTTCGACCTCGACCGCACGCTCTACTTCTTCACCAGCGGCCGGTACGAGTACAAGAACAAGGGCATCGACGTTTACATCGAAGCCCTGTACCGCCTGAACCAGCGGCTCAAGCAGATCGACAACCCGCCGACGATCGTTTCGTTCATCATCAGCAAAGCGCCGGTCAAGAACATCAACGTCGACGCCCTCAGCGGCCAGGCCCGCATGGCGGAGCTGCAGAACTTCTGCGAAGGCCTGCAGGAAAGCATCGGCCGCCGCATCTTCATGGCCAGCGCCACCGGCCGTGATTTGCAGCGCGGCGACCTCATCGACGAAGAAGCGCAGATCGCGCTGAAGCGGTTCACGCACGCGATGCGCACGTACCGCCAGCCGCTGATCGTGACGCATGATTTGTGGGACGACGCAAGCGACCCGACCTTGCGCCACATCCGCCACCGCAATCTGCTGAACTACGCCGACGACCCGGTGAAGGTCGTCTTCCACCCGCAGTTCGTCACGGCGACGTCACCGCTGATCGGTCTGGATTACGACGCCTTCGTTCGCGGCTGTCACATGGGCATTTTCCCCAGCTATTACGAGCCGTGGGGCTACACGCCGATGGAGTGCATCGCCAGCGGCGTCCCCGCCGTCACCACCGACCTCGCCGGCTTCGGCAGCTACGTCAAAGAACACGTCGACCGCCCGCACGAGCACGGCATCACCGTCATCCACCGCCGCAGCAAAAGCTTCGAGCAGGCCTGCGACGAGCTGTGCGATTACATGATGTACTTCGCCACGCTGAACCGCCGCCAGCGCATCGAACTGCGCAATCGCACCGAAGCGTTCAGCGACCAGTTCGATTGGGAACAACTGGCTAAGTATTACCACCAGGCCCATGACCTGGCCCTGCTGCGGACGAGCGGGCAGGCGGTACAGGGATAACCATTGATGATGATCCGCCAGTTCCTTGTCGTTTTCGCTGTTACCCTGAGCCTCACGGCCGTTCAAGCTTCGGCCGATGTAATCAACGATCATGCCAAGCCGCTGTTCAAGCGGTATATCGATCTGGCTGCCGCTTACGATCCGGCTTTGGCGGACACGTACGCGGATGATGCGCGGATTGAGAACAAGCGTGTCTATCCTGATGGCCGGACCCGCACGCTTGTTTTTTCAGCCCCGCAATACAAGCAGCTGCTCCGTCAGATCATGCCAATCGCTAAGGCACGGGGGGATTTCAGTACCTATTCAGACACAAAGTACGTCGAGGAGGGGACCAACGTGCGAATTACCGCGACGCGGTTTTCCGAACTGAAGAAGTATTCGAGCCCTGTGTCGATCTTAGTTGGCGCATCGAAAGACGGTACATGGCTGATCATCGAGGAACTGTCCGAATCTCGGCCGTAGTTAGGCAGTGCCCGCAGCATCATCCGAGGGTGTCGGTCTTGTAGGGTCCGCATCGCGGACCACTTTGTTGGACGGGCCCGCTACACCACTGAACAGTATGGCATTATTGGGTGGCGTCGATGGTCCGCGAGCTTACCAAAGGCGTCTTGTGTCTCATCGTCATCGCTGGCGTGGTTGTCACCCTTTTTGCCTGGTCGTCCTCTCGGCCGGACCGCAACACATGGCGGTACCGCGTCGCAGCGCCGGCCGCAGCGGTTTTGGGGCTGGGGGCGTTCCTGGCTATCCACTTCCGACGGGATCGTGCCCCTGACTTCCTCCGCGCGGCCACTGGGGCTTATTTTGACCGCGGTGGGCTCTGCTTCGCATTCTCTGTTCAACGCGAGGGCGCGTGCTGCGTCCTGCACGTACTCTTCCAGAACCGATTCGAGCGTCCGTGTCACGGCCAGATCGCACTTCGGCCGGCGCGCGGGTTCTTCATGGCCAGGGCGAAGATAGAAGCGATAGGCGTCGCCGTGAATTGCGGTCCTGGCGCGTTCGGCGTAGCGCGGCTGCGTATCCCCATCCCAGCAGCATTCCAGGGGACAAAACAGAAGTTTGATGTCGGCGCGTCGGTCGAATACCCGACAGGCCGGGGCAGAAGGCTCCGCAACCGAGAGGGCTTTTCTATCGGTCACAACTCATCGTTCGGGGACGCCTTTGGTAAGACCTTGGCGCTTGCCGGGGCGGCTGCCGGCACGATCGTATTCAAGCACCCAGCGAGCGTGACTTTAGCATTGCCATCAGGTGTCGCGGACGAGGTGCGGCCGGAGACTGCGCCAGAGATTGAGACGATCTGGGTATTGGGTGATGACGTGGCCCTTGTTGCAGCGCGCCATGTTATCGGCCAGTCATGAACGGTCCGCAGTGCGGACCCTACTGCAGAGTTCCTCCGGGTTCTCCGTTCCCCCACGGTTCTTTTCACAGCCTTTATGTGCAAACCTCAATGCCGACCCTACAGGCTGAGTACCTAAGGGCCGGGCTCGCCCGTCAATCATTCCACGGCGACTGTGAGTCGTAGAGGGCGAAGTGCATCTCGTTTGTCCGCATCACGGCCGAGGTCATGACGTAATAGCCGCGCGTCGGGGCGATCACCGGCCAAGCGTTGTTCGTGACGCGGATGCGCGTGCCGACGGGGATCGGCTCGTTCAGTGTCCACACGCCGCGGGTGTTCGGCGTGGCCCGCGACTCATTTGCGTCCATCCGGCGGTCGTTGTTCAGGTCGGCGTAGACGATGACGCCGGCGGCGAGGTGGTCCTGGCGGCCGTATTTGCCGTCGCTTTCCCAGTCGTAGAAGACCACGCCGCTGAGCAACGATTGGTTGCTCAGCCCGAACGTCGCAGCCGCGCGGGCGGTCTTGCCGACCAGCACGTCGGTCAGGGCCACGCCGTCGCCTTTGGACAGGCCCCACCGTTTCGGCGGCGCGACGCGGATCTGTTGCTTGAAACCAGTCGGCACGTCCCTCAACGTGTATCGGCCGTCGGCGTCGGAAAATGCGCGCGGCTCGCGCCGGTCGAACCGGCCGTTGCGGTTCAGGTCGGCCCAGACGGTCGCGCCGCGCACACCGGCCTCACCCTTGGTGTAGCGGCCGTCGGCGTCGGTGTCGTTCATGACGATGCCGTTGACGTCGCGCCGCCCGGCCAGGGCGGCCACGGTGAACGTGCCGACGGCCGTGCGACTTTCGTAGCCGTCCGACGCGATGGCTTCCACCCGCCCGCCGGTGGCAGTGGTGAACTTGAGCAGATAGCGCACGCTCGCGCTGTTATCGCCGTCGGCCACGTCCATAAGAACAGTGGCCTGCTCCGGGTGCGACGCTGAGCCGCCGGTGTAGGTGAAGGTGCCGTCGACGATTTGTTTCGCGCCGCCGTGCACCGCTGTGCCCTTGAGCGTGAAGGCGGCGTCGCGGCTGAAGTGCGTGGTGAAGGTGACGCCGTCCATTGACGTCGGGGCCGACACCGAGCGACACACGCGGCCTTCAAGCTGCTCGATCGAGCTGTTCATGCGATGACAATACGATTTCACCATCGCCGGTGATGGCGTCGGCACCGGCCGATAATGTGGCCGGCACGACGGGCAATCGCTCGGCCCTGTTGGAGTGGGTGACGGGCCGGGTCGGGCCGGTATGCAGACAATCCAGCCATCAACGACATCCATCATGGCATTCGCACCGCGATGACGTACGCTACATAACCCGGCGGGCGGTTCCCCGCCGGCTCTCACTTCGGAGGTGTCTCATGCGTCACGAAGACCCAATCCTCAACGCCCCCTGCTTTCGAACGCAGCAGTAAGCGTCGTCGCGGCTATCCGTCGGAGACGCACGTCAAGCGTGGCCGGCGGGTCGTACACGGGGACAAAGAGCTGCTCGAAAAGCTCGGCCGGAATGACCCGTGCCCGTGCGGGTCGAATCGCTGCTTTCAAACACTGCTGTCTGCGCTCGGGCCGCTTTTGACGGCGTGAACCGGGACGATTACAGCAGATAAACCTTGGCCGGCGTCGCGGCATCGCGATGCCGGCCTCTTTCGATCGGACGCCTCCCATGCCGCACGCCCCGAAACACTCGTTCCTTCTGTCCGCGGCGGCCGGCGTCGTTGCCGGCTTGTTCGCGACCACCTCGCCGGCAGTGGCGCAAACCCCGCCGGCCACGCAGCCGTTGTCCCCCGCCGTGTTGCCGGGACGCGGGCTGAACGAGCACGACTTTCTCTACGCCGGCGAATGGGACACGCGCAAAGAGATGCAGTCGATGTTCATCGTGCGCGGCGGGAACATCGTCTGGCAGTACAGCATCCCGCTGAAGCGGCCGGGCGGCGGCGTGCAGGAGTTCGACGACGTCACGCGCCTCAGCAACGGCAACATCGTCTTCTCCCGCATGAGCGGCGCCGGCATGGTCACGCCGGACAAGCAGATCGTCTGGAACTACGACGCCCCGCCCGGCACGGAAGTCCATTCCTGCCAGCCGCTGGACCTGGACCGCGTGCTGATCATGCGCAACGGCAACCCGGCCCAGCTGATGATTATCAACACGAAGACGAATGCCGTCGAAAAAGAGATGGTCCTGCCCACCGGCAAAAAGGGCACGCACGGCCAGTTCCGTCACATCCGCATGACGGCCGCGGGCACGCTCCTTGTGCCGCACATGGACATGGACAAGGTCTGCGAATACGACGCGGGCGGGAAAGAAATCTGGTCCTGCCCCGCCCCCGGCCCCTGG
>DASVSC010000258.1:0-6347 GCA_036388295.1 Tepidisphaeraceae bacterium
GCCCGACCAGCCGTGCAGGTCCTGTGAGCCGGTGAGCCGCTGGGCAACCTCGCCGATCAGGCCGCCATCGCCCTTCCAGTAGCCGCGCATCCCGTCGCGGTAGCGGTCGTTCCACTCGACCCAGCCCGGCGGAAAGTTGCCGACCTGGTAGCCGCCGTGGCCCAGGTCCCAGGGCTCGGCGATCAGCTTCACACGATTGAGCGTCGGGTCCTGCCGCACGGCACGGAAGAAGCTGCCCAGGCTTTCGACCTTTCCCGCCTCCCGCGCCAGCGCCGAGGCGAGGTCGAAGCGGAAACCGTCGACGTGCATTTCCGTGACCCAGTAGCGCAGCGAATCCATCACCATCTGCAGCACGCGCGGGCTCACCATGTTCGGCGTGTTGCCGGTGCCGGTGTAGTCCATGTAGTAGCGCTTGTCGTCCGCCATCAGGCGGTAATAGTTGGCGTTGTCGACGCCTTTCCACGACAGCGTGGGGCCCATGTGGTTGCCCTCGCAGGTGTGGTTGTAGACGACGTCCAGAATCACCTCGATGCCGGCCGCGTGCATCGAGCGGACCATCGACTTGAACTCCTGCACGCTCTTGCGCGGCGACTGCCGGCTGGCGTATTCCAGGTGCGGGCTGAAGAAGTTCAGCGTGTTGTAGCCCCAGTAGTTCGTCAGGCCTTTGTCGAGCAGCGTGCGGTCATCGAGGTGGTAGTGCACCGGCAGCAATTCGATGGCCGTCACGCCCAGGCTTTTCAGGTGCGAGATCACGGCTTCGCTGGCCACGCCGGCGTACGTGCCGCGGCGCTCTTCTGGAATGTCCGGGTGCGCGTTGGTCATGCCCTTGACGTGCACTTCGTAGATCAACGTCTTGTGCCACGGCGTGCGCGGCGGGCGATCGTCGCCCCAGGTAAAGGCGGTGTCGATGACCGAACCGAGCGGTGCGAACGGCGCGCTGTCGCGTTCGTCGAAGGTCAGATCGTCCTCTCCGACTTTGTAGCCGAACAGCGAGTCGTCCCAGATCACGTTCCGGCCGATGCCCTTGGCGTACGGGTCGAGCAGGATTTTGTTGGCATTAAAGCGGTGCCCGGCGGCCGGGTCGTACGGGCCGTGCACGCGGTAGCCGTAAAGCTGACCCGGTTCGCAGTCGGGCAGATAAGCGTGCCAGACCTGGTCGGTCTGTTCCTTGAACTCGATCCGCACCGACTCTTTCTGGGTATCGACCGCATCGAACAGGCACAACTCGACCTTCGTCGCGTGCTCGGAATAGATCGCGAAATTGACGCCCGCGCCGTCAAAAGTTGCGCCCAACGGATACGGTCGGCCCGGCCAAACTCTGGTCATACTCATCATCCTTTCATGGCAAGGATAGGACAACGCAACCGTTACGGCGAGGCACGCCACGATTAACCCGCGGCAAGAAATACTTAATGTCCCATTCACGCAGGAACCGGCCATTTTCAGCGCTGTTCTGTGCAAATGAGTGTAGCGGGGAGACGCGTGAAGATCGTCGCATCTTTACCCTTAGTCCTGGGCCCCGGAACGCTCACAGACTTTCCCTTAGCCACAACGCTCCGCGTCGCGGCTATCGCCGGCATCTTTAAGTGCTTTTGAAGCAGAACGCCGTTTACAAGCGCTTGCGACGCAGCAGCAGCGCGTTCCCGATGACGGTCACGTCGCTCAGCGCCATCGCCGCCGCACAGATGATCGGGCTGAGATAGCCGAACGCCGCCAGTGGGATGGCGATCACGTTGTAGACGAACGCGAAGAACAGGTTCTGGCGGATCACCCGCATCGTCGCACGCGACAAGGCGATGGCCGTCGGCACGCCGCTCAGGCTGCCGCTGACGAGAACGATGCCGCCGGTCTCCTTGGCGATGTCGCTGCCGGTGCCGATGGCGATGCCGAGGTCCGCCGTCGCCAGTGCCGGCGCGTCGTTGACGCCGTCGCCGACCATGGCGACGCGTCCGCCCGCCCGCAGGCCGCGAACGGCGTCGGCCTTTCCGTCCGGCTTCACGCCGCTGCGTACGTCGTCGATGCCGACTGTCGTCGCGACGGCTTGCGCGGCCGCGGCGTGGTCGCCCGTCAGGAGCACCGTGCGCAGCCCCATCGCGTGCAGTGCCGCAACGGCGGCGCGGCTGTCGGCTTTAACCTCGTCCGCCAATTCAATCCGGCCAAGCAAGACGCGGTCACGCGAGCGGCCGACCCACACGCCGGTCGCGGCCCCGTCGCCCGCACCGCTGTCGATGCCGGCGGCCGTCAGAAATGCACGGCTGCCGACGACGACGGTCTCGCCGTCCACCGTCGCGTGCACGCCAGAACCGGGCTCATTGCGGAACGAAGTCGCGTCGGGGACGAAGACTTCTTCGGCCACGGCCAGATCGACAACGGCTTTGGCCAACGGGTGAGAACTGCCCCGCTCCGCCGACGCCACGACGCGCAACAGGTCGGATCGCGAAACGCCTTCTGCCGGTACGACGTGCGTGACCGTCGGGCGGCCGAGCGTGAGGGTGCCTGTTTTATCGAGCACGACCGTATCGATCCGCTCGGCGCTCTGCAGGGCCGTGATGTCGCGGAACAGGATTCCCATCCGTGAGCCGCGGCCGGTGCCGACCATCAGCGCCGCCGGCACGGCGAGGCCGAGCGCACACGGGCAGGCGACGATCAGCACGCCGCACACCGCCTGCGCGAGCGGTCCCCACAACTCGCCACCGACATGACCGCTTAAGCGGCCGTGCAAATACCAGCCGATGGCGGTGAGGGCCGCGACGCCCAGCACGCACGGCACAAATATGGCGGCGATCTGATCGGCCAGCTTTTGCACCGGCGGCCGTGAGTTCTGAGCGTTCTCCACCAGTTTTACGATCTGCGCCAGCGCGGTTTCGCTGCCGACGCGGGTGACGCGCACGGTGAGTGCGCCGTCGTGATTGAACGTGCCGCCGGTGACGGCGTCGCCGGGGCCGCGGCGGACGGGAAGGCTTTCGCCGGTCAGCATGGATTCGTCGACAGTCGACACGCCACTGGCGACGACGCCATCCACCGGCACGCGGTCACCGGGCCGGACGAGGACGTGGTCGCCCACGGCCACCGACGCGACGGCGACTTCTTCCGGCGCGGCAACGGCGGCCGGTGTGCTGTTGAGAACGTTGAGCGATCGCTTCGCTGGAGACGCCGACGGCGCGGGCACGCGCCATGCCGTCGCCGGGGCGAGGTTCATCAGATCGCGAATCGCACTCCCGGCCGAACTGCGGGCACGGGCTTCCAGCCAGTGGCCGATGCTGATGAGCGCGAGCAGTGCGGTGGCCTCGTTGAAGTAGAGCGCCGGCAACGGCCAGCCCTGCAGCAGGTGGCCGAGCAGCGCGAGCAGGCTGTACCCGTAGGCGACGGTCGCGCCGAGGGAAATCAGCGTGTCCATGTTGCTGGTGCGTCGCCGGGCGGCCGCGAAGGCACTGGCGTAGAACGCCCCGCCGATCAAGACGACCGCCAGCGTGCTGGTCGCCAGCGACAGCCAATCGACCCATGTCACATGGCCGGCGTCGTGGCGGTGCACGGTCCAGTGCAGCAGCTCCACGGGCAGCCATAGCACGACGCCCAGAACGCCGCGGCGCAGCCAGTCCTTGGCGTGAGCGGACTGTGAATCGTGATGGGCGTGCGCGCTCTGCCCGGCGGCCGGCTGCGTCGGATAACCGGCGTCGGTCGCGGCGGCGGCGATGGCATCGGGCTCGACGGCCGCGTCATACGTCACAGCGGCCCGGCCGAGGGCCAGGTTCACCGCGACCTCGCGCACGCCGGGCACGCCGCCGATCGCCTTGCTTACGTGCGCGACGCACGAGGCGCAGTTCATGCCGCTGACGTTGAACGTGGCGTTTTGCGTACCGGATGCTCTGTTTTCGGTCGTGGTCATAGCGATGCTCACTTGGAGAACCGGGCGAGCGATTCGCGCAGTTCTTCGATCAGACTGTCGGTATCGATCTTGCCGTGCTCGCCGTCCCCTTTACCCGCAACACAGTGTCGTACGTGGCCGGCCAACACTTCGACGCCGACCGCGTGCAACGCCGACCGGACGGCGGCGATCTGGGTCAATACGTCGATGCAGTAGCGGTCGGTTTCGACCATTTTCTGCAGCCCCGCCACCTGCCCGGCGATCCGGCCGAGCCGTTTCGCCGCCTTGTCCCGGAGGTCCTGTTCCATGCCCTGATCATATACCCCTGGGGGGTATCAGTCCAGCGCACAAAAAAGCCGCCCGCCGCGATGACGGGCGGCCGCAGTTTGCGACGGCATTATTTCTTGAAATATGCGGCGTTCTTCTCGATGAACTCTTCCCATTCGGCCGGCAGGTCTTCCTGCGGGAAGATGGCGTTGACCGGGCATTCGTCGACGCACAGGCCGCAGTCGATGCAGGTGTCGGGATCGATGTAGAGCATCTCGGCCTCGCCGAACGTCGGATTGTCTTTGGTCGGGTGAATGCAATCGACCGGGCAGACCGCGACGCAGGCGGTGTCCTTGGTGCCGATGCAGGGCTGGGCAATGATATGGGCCATCTCGAACTCCTGAAACCTTGCGAAACCGTTCGCAATTCCGCAGTGTAGTGCGCCCCCGGCGGCGCGACAAATGTCCGATATCGGTTAGGGCCGTGTATATTCGTCGCACTTGAGTTCGATCGATTCCATTCTCGGCCCCGGCGGCAGCATCGCGCGACGGCTCGGCGGCGACTACGAGCCGCGCCCGCAGCAGCTGGAGATGGCCCACGCTGTCGCCGCCGCGCTCGGCGCGGACAAGCACCTGCTGGTGGAGGCGGGCACGGGCGTCGGCAAATCGTTCGCCTATCTGCTGCCGGCTATTGACCTGGCGGTGAAGCATAAGAAACGCGTCGTCATCTCCACGCACACGATCTCGCTGCAAGAGCAGCTGATGCAGAAGGACATTCCCCTGCTGCAAAGCGTGTACGGCGATGAGTTTTCCGCCGTCCTCGTCAAAGGCCGCGGCAATTACATCTGCCAGCGCCGGCTGGACCAGTCCATCGCCCGGCAGCATTACCTGTTCGACCGCGAGGCCCAGTTCGAACAGCTGACGCAGATTGCCGATTGGGCAGAGAAAACGGGCGACGGGTCGCTCAGCAGCCTGCCGGTGCACCCGGAGCCGGGCGTCTGGGAACGCGTGAACGCGGAGGCCGGCAATTGCCTGGGTAAGAAGTGCCGGCATTACGGCACGTGCCACTGGCAGGCGGCCAAGCGGCGCATGCAGGGCGGGCAGCTGCTGATCGTCAACCACGCCCTGTTCTTCAGCGATTTGGCCCTGCGGATGGCGGGCGTGAATTACCTGCCGAAGTACGACGCCGTGGTGTTCGACGAAGCCCACACCATCGAAGACGTGGCCGGCCAGCACTTCGGGCTGAAGGTGACGGAAGCCACCGTCCGTTATCAACTGCGCACGCTGTACGACCTGAAAAAAGGCCGCGGCGTGCTCAGTGTCCACGGCAGCGCGGCGAACGACGCCATCCGCACCATCGTTGCCCTGGATGACCTGGTCTCGCAGTTTTTCGACTCAATCGTGATGTGGCAGGACAACTACGGCCGCGGCAATGGCCGTGTGCATGAGCCGGACGTGGTGGAGAACCCGCTGACGCCGGCATTGAACGATCTGGTGAAGCACCTGAAAACGCTGACGTCGACGCTGAAAGAGGAAGAAGAGATCAGCGAGCTGATTTCGCTCAGCACGCGCGTCAGCGGCCTGGCCGACACGATCGGGGCGATCGTCAGCCAATCGGTCGAAGACTGCGTCTATTGGTTCGAGATCGCCAAGCGCACGCCCCGCCGCGTCAGTTTGCACGCTGCGCCAATCGACGTGGCCGAGGGCCTGCGCCGCGAACTGTTCGGCAAGTGCAAGAGCGTGATCCTGACGAGCGCGACGCTGGCGACGGCCGGGACGACGTCGCCGCCCCGGCGCGGCGTTCCGCTCGAATCGTCGTCCACGACGTCATCCCCGGCCGCCGTGGCGACCGCGTCGACCGCCGCGTTCACGTTCATCCGTAAACGCTTAGGCGTGGATACGGCAGGCACGCTGCAGCTCGGCTCGCCCTTCGATTATGCGAATCAGGCGACGCTCTACATCGAACACGATCTGCCGGACCCGTCCGACGTCCTGCGCTTCCTGCCGGCCGCGTGTGAGAAGATTCTGAAATATCTCGACCAGACGCACGGCGGCGCGTTCGTCCTGTTCACCAGCCACAAAATGCTCGCCGACGCGGCGAACCTTTTGAAAACCCGCATCGACGCACGCGGCTACCCGCTGCTGGTGCAAGGCTACGGCATGCCGCGCGGGGCGATGCTGGATCAATTCCGGAGCCAGGAGAATGCCGTGCTGTT
>DASVSC010000259.1:0-7841 GCA_036388295.1 Tepidisphaeraceae bacterium
GACCGCGCTCAAGCAGCGCGTCGACCCCGACGGCGTGCGCAACCTGATCTGGCGGCCGCAAGGCGCCACGCGGCTGGAAATCCAGATGCCGCTCACCTCGCAAAGCACGCAGGCGCGCGCCGCCCGCGAGGCCTACGCGACGGCCCGTGAGAAACTGGAAGCCACGAACATTCGCGTCGCCGCCGTGGTCGACGACCTGACCAACCTTTCCGGCGCGGACCGTGAGGCGCGGATCAGGCAGTACGCCCAGGACAGCAAACTGCGCGGCGAACTCCTGCCGCGCCTGGCGGAGCAGATCGACCGCCGCCGTGCCGCCCTGGCCGCCAAGGACATCCCGACGGCCGCCGCCGCTCGCATGGAGACCGAAGCCATCGAGGCGCAGCTCAACGACACCAACTTGCCGACGGCCACGCTCGAGACGACGCTCGATCTCGATAAGGACGCCCGCGCCGCACGCTTAAAGCAGCTCAAGGACAAGGCCGCCGATTTCCCCTCGCGGCAGAGCGCGATCGACGCCTTCGCCGGCAGCTTTGACGAAGTCGCCAAGCTCGGCGGCGGGCTCGACAGCGCCGAAGAACTCAAGCGCCTGCTCCGGGGCTCGGGCGTGCTGTCGTTCCACATTCTGGCCAACGACATCGACCCGGCCACGCAGCAGCAGTGGATCACCCGTTTGCAGCAGAACGGCCCGCGTCCGCAGCCCGGCGACATCATGCGTTGGTTCGAGGTCGGCCGAGAGGGCGGCATCAACAGCGTGCCGTATGGCGGCAAGAACTACGCTCTCGTCTACGTCGATTCGCAGCACAGCATGGTCAATGCCCCGGGCCTGCCGGAATGGGCGGTCCAGACCGTCCGGCCGGGCCAGGACGAGATGGGCGGCAACTCCGTCGACTTCACCTTCGACTCCGTCGGCGGCCGTCTCTTCACAGAACTCACCAGCCGTTACCGCGCGACCGACTCCCGCCGCTACAACCTCGCACTGGTTCTGGACGAAAAGCTCATCAGTGCGCCCACGCTGCCCGACAGGCCGATCGGCAACAACGTGCAGATCACGTCAGGGACGGGCGGCTTCTCGAAGTCCGAACTCGACTATCTCGTCACCACGCTGTCGGCCGGCTCGCTGCCGGCGCAGCTGACGAACGAACCGATCAGCGAAGTCACCGTCGGCCCGCAGCTGGGTGCCGACAACCTTCGCGCCGGTCTGGTGTCGTGCGTGCTGGGCCTGGTGATCGTGTTCGTCTTCCTGGTCGGCTACTACTACGTCAGCGGTCTGGTCGCTTTCATTGCCGTGCTGATCAACCTGGTGCTGATCATCGGCGCGATGACGATCATCAACGCCACGTTCACGCTGCCCGGCGTGGCCGGCGTGGTGCTGTCGGTGGCCATTGCCGTCGACGCCAACGTGCTGATCTTCGAACGCCTGCGCGAAGAGCAGGCCCGCGGCCTGGGCCTGAAGATGGCCCTGCGCAACAGCTACGACCGTGCGTTCAGCGCCATCTTCGACGGCCAGGTGACGACGGCCATTTCGTCGGCGTTCCTGTACGTTTTTGGCTCGGAAGAAGTGCGCGGCTTCGGCCTGACGCTGCTGATCGGCATCGTCACCAGCCTGTTCACGTCGCTGTACGTCACGAAGACGATTTTCGGCCTAATGGTCGACCGGGGCATGATTCGCGACTTGTCGAGCCTGCCGCGCACGTTCCCGAAGTGGAACCAACTGCTCACGCCGCGGGTCGACTGGATCAAGCTGTCACCGGCGTTCGTCGCGTTTAGCGTCGCCTTCATCGGCCTGGGCCTGATCTGCTTCGGCATCAAGCTCAGCCAGGGCCAGGCGCTCGACATCGAGTTCAGCGGCGGCACGGCCGTGCGTGTGGCGCTGCTGCCGCCGGTGGCCGGCGAGAAGCCGATCGACCGGGCGACCATGCAGGACTTGCTAAGCGCCCAGAGCCAGAAGCGGCCCACCGATTTGGCCGCCCCGCGCGTCGTCTCGCTCGGCGGCGATAACCTGCAGTACGAAATCTCCACGCCGACGACCGACGCCCGCGCCGTTCAGGCCGCCGTCATCGAAGCGATCGGCCCGCGGCTCGACATCGCCAAGCCCAGCACCTTCGACGCCGTGAGCGACGATTACTCGGCCGCCGAGAACCGCGCGGTCTACCCGATCGAAACGGCGCAGACGCGCATCGAAGGCGTCTCAAATTACCTGACGCAATCGCACGTCGGCGGGGCAGCCATCGTGCTGAACAACCTTAACCCGCCGCTGGACGCAAAGACGATCCGCACGCGCGTCCGCGAGCGAGCTGACCAGGAAAAGCCAGAAGCCCGGCCGGAAAACATTGAGGTCGAAACCTTCGACAACGACCGCCGCGCTGTTGTCGTGATCAGCGATTCGCGCTACGCCTACGACGCCGCTGACGCGGCCAAGGCGCAGGCCTGGCGGGCGAGTCTGGCTGCCCCGGCTTGGCAGATGGTCCGCGACGCCGTGAACAACCCGCCGCAACTCAAAGGCGTGACCAGCTTCAATGCGCAGGTCGCCGACGAAGCCAAGTGGAATACCACGATGGCCCTGATCTTTTCGATCCTGGGCATTCTTGCCTACATCTGGATCCGCTTCGGCAACCTGAAGTTCGGCACCGCCACGGTCGTGGCCGCCGTTCACGACGCGCTGTTCGTGTTGGCCGCCATCGGGTTCAGCCATTACTTGGGGCAGATCGGCTTTATTGAGAATGTCCTGCTGATCCGCCCGTTCCGTCTGGACCTGACGATCGTCGCTGCCGTGCTGACCGTCATTGGGTATTCGCTGAACGACACGGTCGTCATTTTCGACCGCATTCGCGAAAACCGCGGCAAGTATGGCGTACTGAGTCGGAAGGTGATCAACGACTCAATTAATCAGACCTTCAGCCGCACGCTGCTGACCGGCGGCACGTCGATGGGCATTCTGCTGGTGATGTACGTGCTCGGCGGCGAAGGAATTCATGGCTTTACATTCGTGATGCTGCTTGGCATTATCGTCGGCACTTATTCCTCGCTTGCCGTGGCGTCGCCGCTTCTCCTTATCGGGAAAACGGTTGACGACAAGGTGACGGGCACGACGACACCGTCGGGCCCGATCACGACGGCGAGTGCGGGGTAAGGCAAATCGTTCGATCGGCGCCCCTGCAGGATGCGAAGGCGCCGGCGTCCGCGAAGCAGGCCGGGTTCTCGGGCGACGATCGTCGCCCCCGGCGGCGTCCGGACGATTTCAGATCGCGCCTCGGGAATGGAGTCCCTCGTGCTCGTCCTCCGCAAAGAAATCAAAATCGGCATCGGTGCCGGTCTCACCATCCTCGGCATCGCCGGCGTTTATGGCCTGATGGCCTCGCTGAGCAATTCCGGGGAACACAAAGACGCCGCGTCGGCAGTCGTCACCAATGACGAAATGGCCGAACGCCAGCGTGCCATCGATTCGGCCATGAACGGCCTGCCGCCGAAGCCGGACGAAGTCGCCGACGTGACGTCGAAACTCGAGACCAAGACGGCCGATCCTTTCGCCGAAAGCGCCCGCCCCGATGGCAACAAGGCTGACGTCTGGGGCTCGGCCCTGACCACCGGCCGCGTGGGCAGCGACATCAAATCGCCCGCCGGCGGCACGGCCAGCGGGCCCACGGTGGTGAAGGCCCCGGTCACGCCGCGCACCGAGAGCAAGCTCGTACAATCCGGTTCGTCGGCGTTCACTCCGGTCGAAGCGCCCGCATTGACCGAGCGCACTGCCGCGCCGGCCAAGACCGTGTCTGCCTCGACGCCCGCGGGCTCCGGCACCAAGTACACCATCAAGCCCGGCGACACGTTCTCGACCATCGCCGCCAAAATGTACGGCAACAAGAAGTTCTCATCGGTCCTCGTCAAAGCCAATCCCGAGATCAATCCCAGCCGCATGAAGATCGGCCAGGAGATCACCGTGCCGCCGAAGGACAGCGTCGCCAGCATCGGCGGGGCGATAGACACCGACAGCCAAAACCTGTCCGCGCCCATCGACGCCAGCCGCCAATACCGCGTTGCTAACGGCGACACGCTCAGCGGCATCGCCCAGAAGCTGTACGGCCGCAGCACGCAGTGGCAGGCGCTCTATGAAGCCAATCGAACCACGATCGGCCCTGACGAAGCGAAGCTCAAAGTCGGCACGCTTCTCGAACTGCCCCAGCGGCCGGTCCGATAAATCTCGGCCGCAGATGAACGCAGATAGACGCAGATGAGAGTGACGAACCTCTTCATCCGCGTCTATCTGCGTTCATCTGCGGCTAAGTTTTTCGAACGAACGGTATCAGAGCAACACTATCGGACGCGGCTGTTGCGTGTCTGGTGTTCACCTTCGCGTGCCGGGCGTCTGTTCAGCGAGTATGCTTCGTTTCGTCCGCTAACCATTATGACCGTCGTCGCCGATGTACCGCCGTCGCAATCCCTCGCCACCGGCCGCCGCCGGGTGGCCAGTGCCACCACCAATCGCGTGCGCCGGGACGGGAAGTTCTTCCGTCTCGGGGCCGAGAAGTTCTTCGTCAAGGGCGTGACCTACGGCCCGTTCGAACCGAACAGCCTCGGGGAGCACTACCCCGAACCTGACGACGTCCGCCGTGATTTCCGCCAGATTCTCGACCTCGGCGCGAACTGCGTGCGCGTCTATTGGAAGCCTAATAAATGGTTCCTCGACATCGCCGAAGAAGTCGGGATGAAGGTGTTCGTCGACGTGCCGTGGCCGAAGAACCTGACGTTCATCGGCAACGACGCGGTGATGGACCAAGCCCGCGACGCCGTGCGTGCCGCCGCCCGCGACTGCGGCAATCACCCGGCCACGTTCGCCATCAGCGTCGTCAACGAGTTGCCCGCCGACATCGTCCGCTTCGTCGGCGCTGAGCCCATCGTCGATTTCATCGACGAACTCATTGGCATCGTCAAAGAAGAAGCGCCTGAGTGCCTGGCCACGTTCGCCAACTACCCGACGACAGAGTTCCTGAATCCGCACGACGTCGACTTTCTTAGCTTTAACGTCTACCTGCACAAGGAAGAGGTGTTCCGCAATTACCTCGCCCGCCTGCAGATGATCGCCGGCGAAAAGCCGCTGATGCTCGGCGAGTACGGCATCGACACCAGCAAGGAAAAGACGGAAGAAGAACAGGCCGAAATCCTGGGCACGCACATTCGTTGCGTGTTCGATGAGGGCCTCGCCGGGACGTTTATCTTCAGCTACACCGACGACTGGTTCACCGGCGGCATGCACATCACCGACTGGTCGTTCGGCATCGTCCGGCGCGACCGGTCGCCGAAGGCGTCGTTCGAAACCGTGCAGCGGCTGTTCCGGAAAGTGCCGCAGGTCAGCGACGAGCAGTTCCCGAAAATCAGCGTTCTGATCTGTTCCTACAACGGCGCGAGCACGGTCGAAACGTGTCTGGCGTCGATGATGCGGATCAAGTACCCGGGCGAAGTCGAAATCATCTTCGTCGACGACGGCAGCACCGACCACACTCAGGACATCGTCCGGAAGTTCCCGTCCGTCATCAATATCCAGCAGAAGAACATGGGCCTGAGCTACGCGCGAAACGTAGCCATGCACGCGGCGACGGGCGAGATCATCGTCTACACCGACAGCGACTGCGAAGCCGACGAAGACTGGCTCTATTACATCGCGCTGTCGCTAAAGCGCAGCCGTCACGTCGGCCTCGGCGGGCCGAACCTGATTCCGGACGAAGGCAGCTGGGTCGCCGACTGCGTCGGTCTTTCGCCCGGCGGCCCGACCCACGTGATGATCGACGACCGCACCGCCGAGCACGTGCCCGGCTGCAACATGGCCTACTACCGCTGGGCCGCGCTGCAGGTGAACGGGTTTGACCCGCAGTACCGCGCCGCCGGCGACGACGTCGACTTCATCTGGCGACTGCAGAACAACGGCTTCAGCATCGGCTTCGCGCCCGCCGCGCAGGTGTGGCACTACCGCCGCAACACCGTCAAGGCTTACCTCAAACAGCAGCGCGGTTACGGCACGGCCGAGGCGCTGCTGAAGTACAAGCACCCGGACCGGTTCAACGCGCTGGGCGCGTCACACTGGCGCGGCAAGATCTACGGCGGCGAAGAAATCGGCGTCAAGATCGGCCGCGACGTGATCTACCACGGCGTGTTCGGCACGGGCCTGTTCCAAACGATGTACCGCCGCCAGACCAGCATGACCGCCGCGATGCTGATGAGCATCGAATGGCTGTTGCTGGCGGCGTTCGTGACGTTCATGGGCCTGGCGATCTCGCAGCTGTTCTGGATCGCGGTGCTGATGTTCCTCACGCCGGTCGTACTCGCCTGCGTGGCGGCGTATCAAGCGCCCAAACCGAAGCACAAGAACTTCTGGACCAAGCCGCTGATCGCCTACCTGCACTGGCGGCAGCCGATCACCCGCGGCTGGGCCCGGTACAGCGTGCGCTTGCGTGCCAAGACCCTGGCGGCCACGCGCAGCGGCTACACGCTGACCCGCAAGCTGCCTTTCGATCCGCAGCAGCCCAACGTGCTGCGATACTGGTCAAAGAGCCACGAGCGCCTGCACCTGATGGAAGCGATCACCAAAGAAGTGCAGGCGGCCGGCTGGCGCTACCGCACCGACAGCGGCTGGGAAGGGTGGGACATCGAAATCTTCGGCAGCCGTTACGTGAAGGTCCGCCTCAGCAGCGCCACCGAAATTCACGGCGGCGGGGCGATGCTCACCCGCGTGCGCGTCGAGCCGCTGATGAGCAAGTTCTGCCTCGTGCTCACCGTCTGCGTCAGCATGCTCAGCGGTTTGCTGCTGCTGCACCTGTGGCCGTTCAGCCGGCCGGCGGCGCTGATCCCGATCGTGATGGCGACGCTGTATCTGGTGAACCGCGTGCGTGTGATGCGGCCGGTGCTGGGTCTGATCGATTCGGTCGCGGACCGTCTGAAGTTCGTCGCCGTGCCGCGTGAGCAGAAGAGCAGCGGGAACATTCAGGACGTGCCGGACGATAAAGAAGTGAAAAAGGACGAGCCGTCGCCCAGCGAGCATAGCGTCTCCGCCCACGCCGCCGCCGAGCACGCGGCCTGAAGTCTGGTCCCCTCTCCCGGTATGGCCGGGAGAGGGTTAGGGTGAGGGCTTCGATTCGAGCGGCAAAAAGCCCTCACCTCACCCTCTCCCGGCCATACCAGGAGAGGGAGCCAGAGCCGACATGAATCTCATCCTCCGAGCACTGCGCTACTACAAGGGCGAAACCGCCCGCATCATTCAATCGTTGCTGATGATTGCGGTGATGACGCTGTCAGGCCTGCTGGTGGTCTACCCGCCGGCCATCCTGGTCGACAGCGTGTTCGGCGACAAAGGCGTCACCGGCACGTTCTCCGGTTTGTTCTTCCGTTTCGCGCCGGAAGACAAGGTCGGCCAGATCATCGCGCTGGCGGGCATTATGCTGGTGCTGGGGCTCGTCCAGCAGGTGATGAGCATGTTCCAGACGCTGCTGAACATCCGCATCGGCTACGGCGGCCTGATGCGCGTGCGCTGCGATCTGTTCCGTAAGCTGCAGCAACTGTCGCTCGCGTATCACAAGAGCCAGCCACAGGGCGACGCAATCTACCGCCTCTCGTGGGACACCTACGGCGTGCAGAACATCGTACAGGGCTTCATCCAGACCGTCGTGGTGAACCTGCTGACGCTGGTGTTCATGCTCGGCATCATGTTCAGCAACAACTGGAAGCTGACGCTCGTTGGCCTGGCCGTCGCGCCGCTGCTGTTCTGGACGACGAAGGCGTACGGCTCGATTTTGCAGAAAAAAGCGACCGAAGCCAAAGAAGTCGAATCGCTGCTGACGACCACGATCCAGCGGTCG
>DASVSC010000260.1:0-2163 GCA_036388295.1 Tepidisphaeraceae bacterium
AGGCCTCCAAAGACGAGTCGATGCGCGAAATCAACGACGCCATCGCACTGAAGGCGAACGGCCAGCTCCAGAAAGTGATCGTCGCCGGCTGCCTGGTGCAGCGGCACAAGATGAAGCTGCTGGACGAAGCCCCCGGCATCGACCGCCTGGTGGGCGTGTTTGACCGCGACCACATTGTCGAAGCCGTCCGCGGCGTCGACAATCCGCGGCAGGCGCACGGCCATTACCTCGGCAAATATCACGATTTATCGCGCGAACTGGCCGAAAAGAAGGGCTTATCCGATGGCCCCGGCCGGACTAAGACCAACCGCCTGCCGGTGTTCGAGGACGACCGTGCCCGCCTGCGGCTGACGCCTCGCCATTTTGCTTATCTGCGGATGAGCGAAGGGTGTAACCAAGGCTGCAGCTTTTGCACCATCCCGAGCATCCGCGGGCCGATGCGCAGTAAGCCGGTCGAACAGATCATTGCCGAGGCGCGGGAACTGGCCAGCGACGGCGCGGTGGAACTGAACCTCATCGGCCAAGACACCACCAGCTACGGCACCGATATTGGCTACGCCGCCGGCCTCAACGGCCTGCTCCGCACGCTGAACCAGACGCTGCCCAAAGACGTGCAATGGCTGCGGCTGATGTACGCCTATCCGTCGTGCTTCACCGACGACATGATCAAGGCCATCGCCGACAGCGAGCGGGTGGTCAAATACATTGACATGCCGTTGCAGCACATCAGCGACCGCATGCTGGCTCTAATGAAGCGCCGCGTGACGGGGAAGCAGATCCGCACGTTGTTGGAAAAGCTCCGCAAGTGGGTGCCCGGCATGGCGATCCGCACCACGTTCATCGCCGGCAGCCCGACGGAAACCGAGGCCGACCACGAAGAACTGGTTCAGTTCCTGAAGGACTTCGAGTTCGATCACATGGGCGTCTTCCCCTTCAGCCCCGAGCCGGGCACGCCTATGGGCCGGGCCGATCATCAGCACGACGACGCGACGAAGCAGCGATGGGTCGAAAACCTAATGCTCACGCAACAGGAACTAGTGTTCGCCAAGAACGAAACACGCATCGGCGAGCTGATGCCGGTGATGATCGAACGCCGTGAAGCCGACGGCACCTACGTCGCCCGGCATCAGGGTCAGGCCCCGGACATCGACAGCTGCGTGTTCGTCAGCAGCCGCCAGAAACTGGCCGCCGGCGAGATCGTCAGCGTGAAAGTGACCGACTTCCAGGCCTACGACCTGATCGCCCAAGTTCCGGCCAAGAAGGGCCGCAGCTTGGCCGTCGTAAAGGCCTGATGGCGACGAACGGCACGCCGGTGCTGCGGTCGGACGCTCTCAATGATGTAGTGGCAACTCTCCCGATGAACCCGGCCGCCATGGTCGCCGGGTTCGTAGGCATATTCATGTAATCCGCAACGGACAGAGCCCGCAGACCACTCCGCCCATCGGACCGAGGCCGAGCGCACGGTAAAGGGCAAGACGCCCCACCTTGCGGTGCGACGTCTTGCCCTTTTGCTATTCGGAAATTCGTCCCGAATTGGCAGATTAGCGGAAGTTCATGTTGTAGGCGGTGACGCCGAGGGTTTTGGTCCCGCCGGTGCTGACGATTTCGAACCCGAACTGGACGTCCTTGATCGTCGGATTGTTGTACCAGCCCCGGTTGTTGATCCACAGCAGGACGGCCCTGAGGTCGACGCTGGACGATTTGGACTGGCTGTTGCGCAGGAAGGAGATGACGTTGTTGCGCTTGTAGACGGTGTACGTCACGCCGGCGATGGAGACATTCGTCTGCGTCGGGATGGCGTTGCCGCTGCCGTCGTAGGTGGCGGCGATCGGCTTCATGCCGCTCGCCCAGCTTTCCCAGATCATGATCTCGTAGGTCGTGCCATTGAGCCAAACGTCGTAGGCCAGATTCGTCACCACGCCGCTGGGATAGTAGGCGGTGAAGTTGCTGTTCATGTATTGCAGCGAGGTAACGGTCTTGTTGACCATTTTACCCACGGCCGGGTACGACTTAATGCCACCGCCGCTGTGGTTGGCCGTCACCCACCAGTCGCCGTAATAGTTGGCGTTGACCGTCTGCGGGCCGGGATTGGCGCCCCAGACGTTGTTTTGAATCCAATACCCGCCGTTGTTCCAGATCGCCCATTTGTCGGACGACGACCAG
>DASVSC010000261.1:0-8962 GCA_036388295.1 Tepidisphaeraceae bacterium
TTGAGAGTGGGAAGCGGGAAGTTAAGAAATGCTGTTAAGAGCCGTTCTTCAACTTCCCGCTTCCCACTCTCAACTTCCCACTCTCTTCCTATTTCGACCCTTCCGGCATCAATCGTCCTGTCGCGCGCAAGTGCGCGAACAGTCGCCGGCGGATGATGAAGTATGGGCGCGTGAGCCTGCGATGCAACCGGATCGGCCACATCGGCGTCGAAACCGCCTGGATTTCCTCAGGCGTCATCAGGTCGGGCCGCAGGCGCGACTTGTGCTTGCGCACGTGGTAGCGGTCGGTGCGGGTGAACAGCCGCAGCAGCGGGCCGGCGGGCCAGAGGCCGAACAGGTCTTTGACGTCGAAGCTGATCTGGAAGTCGATCAGGTACGGCCGCCCGTCGTGACCGAGCAGAATGTTCTCAGGCTTATTCGTGTCGACGATCGCAATGCCGCGGGCCGCCATGGTGGTGATCAGGTCGTTCAGTTCGGCAAAAAAGCCGTCCGGCACGCTGACCCCTTTTTTGAGCGGCTGGCCGGCCACGTACGCGTGCACCAGGCCGGTGCGACCGACCCGGCCGATCACCGCCGGCACGTTCGGCAGGTCCGCTAGGCGATGATAGAACCGCAATTCCCGTTCGGAAATCAGCCGGCCCAGCCATCGCATCGGGAGGCCGAGGAACGGCTCGGTGCGCGACATTTTCAGCACGACCCGGTCGCCGGTGGCGACGTCGGTATAGAAGCCCGTGGCGGCGAAGAAATCGTGCTTGATGAACTCGGTCGCCCGAAAGCGGCGGTCGGCGACGGTCACTTCGTCCGGCAACGCCGCCCGGCCGAGTGCGTGCATAAAGTACCACGCCCGGCGGCCGGGCGATGAAGCGAGGCGGCCCGTGGCGTCACACTGCACAGGCGGAGTATAGAACGCCATTCGCCCTTGAACACCGATCTATTCCGGACGTCCCGGCCGGCGCGGCTTTCGTCCGGGTTTGCTCCTTCCCAAGGTCAACTTCCCACTCGCCTTTCTTCCCGCTATGCTCGCGCGAACGACTATGGCTACTCTCACGAACAAAGACACGAACATCACCTGGCACGAAGGTTCCGTCACCCGCGAGGAGCGTCAAAAGCTGCTCGGCCAGAAGGGCGTTACGCTGTGGATGACCGGCCTGAGCGCGGCGGGCAAATCCACCATCGCCGTCATTCTGGAACAGATGCTGCTCCACCAGGGCAAAACGGCCTACCGCCTCGACGGCGACAACGTCCGCTTCGGCCTGAACAAGGGCCCGAAAGACCTGATTGACAAAGCCGCTTACGCCGAGCCGGCCGCGAAGCGGTTCGGGCTGGGCTTTAGCGCCGAAGACCGGACCGAAAACATCCGCCGCATCGGCGAAGTGGCCAAGCTATTCGCCGACGCCGGCGTCATCGCCATCACCAGTTTCATCAGCCCGTACCGCCGCGACCGCGACGCCGTGCGGGCCGTCAACGGGCCCGGCGAGTTCGTCGAGGTCTACATCAAAGTCAGCCTGGAAACCGCCGAACTGCGCGACCCGAAGGGCCTGTACAAGAAGGCCCGCGCCGGCGAGCTCAAAGGCTTCACCGGCATCGACGACCCGTACGAAGCGCCCGAAAACGCCGAACTGGTCATCGACACCGAGTCGGCCAACCCCGAACAGGCGGCCCGGCAGATCCTGGCTTATCTGACCGACAAAGGCTACCTCGCCGCTTAAAGGAATGCTGATGTTCAACGGGCGACGCACCATTGGTTTTATCGCGCTCCTGCTCACCGGCTGCGGCGGCGGGGCGGCTTCGTTCATTGCCGAGTCGCCCGAAAACTGGAGCCAGTACGCCGACCGCGACGTCACCCTGCGCGGCAGCGCCGGCAACAGCGGGCAAGGCCCGCTCGTCCGCTTCGACGACGGCGGGTACATCGGCCTGCGCACCCGTGCGCCCTGGAGCCCGGCGGAAATCGGCAAGCCGATCGAAGTGGCCGGCCGCGTGGTCAGCGGGAAGGGCTTCCGGGCCGAGCCGTACGTGCTGGAGATGAAGTCCGCCCGGCTGCTCGCGCCCGAGGAAGTGCCGGAGCGATCCCGCAAGGTCGCGCGGTGACACGCCCGCTTCGATCGGCGCATCCATCGGCGGGCGGTTTCGTTGACCTTCACTGCCATTCGACCGCCAGCGACGGCACGCTCGCCCCAGCCGCCGTCGTCGACTTGGCTAAACAGCAGGGCCTGACCGCGTTGGCCCTGACAGACCACGACACCGTGGCCGGCGTGCCTGAGGCGGCAAAGCGGGCCGCAGACATCGGCCTCGATTTTCTTCCCGGCATCGAAATCAGCGCCAGCTTCCCGCACCCCGGCACGCTCCATCTGCTCGGCTATGGCATCGACCCGCTCAGCCCGGCCTTGGCGGCGTTGTCGACGGAACTGATCGGCGGGCGCGACGCGCGGAACCCGAAAATCATCAGCCGCCTGCAGGAACTGGGCCTGAAGATCACGATGGAAGAAGTCGAAGCCGCGGCCGGCGGCGGCGTGATCGGCCGGCCGCACATCGCCGGCGTGCTGCTGAAAAAAGGGTACGTCACCAGCATCAAGCAGGCCTTCAACGTCTACCTCGCCCCCGGCGGCAGCGCGTTCTTCGACAAGGAACGCCTCGACCCCGCCGACGCCATCCGCCGCATCCGCGACAGCGGCGGCGTGACGGTTCTGGCCCACCCCAGCCAGCTGCGGACGGAAAACGCCGCCGAGCTGGACCGCGTCGTTAAAAGCCTGGTAGATCAAGGCTTGAGCGGCATTGAAACCCTGCACAGCGACCACACCGACGCTCAAATCGCCGGCTACGAAGCCCTCGCCAAAAAGTACGACCTGCTACAGACCGGCGGCAGCGACTTTCACGGCGGCACGAAGCCTACAATCACCCTCGGCAAAGCCGGCAAGCGCCGGGTGCCAAGAGAACTGTTCGACCGATTAATAGCCGAATTAGCCGCAGATGGACGCAGATGAACGCTGATCAGAAAACGGCATTTTTGTCTTATCCGCGTTCATCTGCGTCCATCTGCGGCTAAGAAGAAACTTATGACAGCGACCAAGCTTGATCTCATAGAAACCAACGCCAAGCTGGACGCCCTCACGCCACCGCAGATCGTGGCGTGGGCCGCCGAGACTTTCGGCGAACGGCTGATCATGACCAGCAGCTTTGGCGCCGAGAGCGCCCTCCTGATCCACATGGCCGCCAGCGTCATGCCACGTATCAAGATCGTCATGGTCGACACCGGCTACCTGTTCCCCGAAACACACACGTTCATGGCCGATTTGCGGAAGCGGTTCGACTTGAACATCTGGACTTACCGCACGCAGAACGACCCGATCCGCTACCTGCAGGACGCTGACGAGGAAGACCCCAGTTGGCGGAAAAGCGTCGAGCAATGCTGTGGCGTGAACAAGAACGAGCCGTTCGATCGGGCCATGAAGGAACTCGCCCCGGCCGCCTGGCTGCGCGGCATCCGCCGCGACCAGGCCGAGACGCGGCAGAGCCGGCAGGTCGTCGAATGGAGCAAGCGGAACGACTGCTACGCCATCAGCCCGCTGCTGCCATGGAACGGCCGGGACATCGGCCTGTACATGAAGCAGCACGACCTGCCGTACCACCCGCTGGTGAGCCAAGGCTATTTGTCGATCGGCTGCAACCCGCTCAGCTGCACGCGGCCCGTCCAGATCGGCGAAGACCCACGGGCCGGCCGGTGGAGCGGGCAGACGAAAACCGAATGCGGCTTGCACGTCGACCACACGGTGGAGCCCACCACATAAAGGCACCTCTGGTTTCCTCTCCCGGTATGGCCGGGAGAGGGAACTCCGACCGAACTGTTCGCCTTGACTGACTTCTGAACAGCCCGGATAATCACGCGTTGCGATGTTAACCGGCCGATTGCTTTTACTGCTCGTGGTGATGACGGCGACCCTGGCCACACGCCAGCCGGCCGCGTTGCGCCCCGTTGAAGCGGCGGCATTGCCGACGGAGCGGACGACGTGGGTCCAGCGCCTCGGCGCGGGCGTCACGCGGAGCTTCAGCCGAATCGGTTTGATGCAGCGGGTCGCGCTGCGCGTGTCGACGCCGCGGGTCAGCCTCGCCACCGGCCACACCACCCGGCCGGCTTCGGTCGATCTGCCCGACCCGCTCCGCACCTGCCTGCCGCCGCCGACGGCGTAGCGCCCGGTCGCGGTCCAGTCGCCGTATTTAGGAACCCGGCGGGCGAGCCCTACGGCCAACCAAAGCGTCCCTTTCAAAATCAATCGATTCTCGCCGTGTCGCGCCGTCACTGCCGCGCCGGCCGCCTTACCCAACGAGTAACACACCATGTTCGGCAGCACCCTCACCAAAGTCTTCGGCTCGCGCAACGACCGCCTCGTGAAGCGCTATCGCAAAATCGTCAACGGGGTCAACGCCTTCGAACCCAAAGTCATCGGCCTGACCGACGAACAACTGCGCGACCGCACGCTCGAACTGCGCCAGCAGCTCACGCACAAAAAGCTTCGCATGAGCGACGCGCTCCCCGAAGCCCTGGCCATCGTCCGCGAGGCGATGGACCGGGCCATCGGCATCCGCGAAATCTTCAACCCCGAAAACAGCTTCAATCCCGAAATCCTCAAAGGCGACGAAGCCTTCGACGCCTACGCGGCCATCGAAGACCGCCTCATCCAGGGCGTCAACGACTGGAAGACCGTGCCGATTCCGCCGTCGGTCTATCGGGCCGTGAAGGAAGCGTTTCCCGACAGCCGTCCGCCGTTCCGCGCCCGCTGTTTCGACGTTCAGCTCATCGGCGGCCTGGTGCTTTATGAAAACCGTATTGCCGAAATGGCCACCGGCGAGGGCAAGACGTTCGTCGCGCCGCTGGCCTGTTTTCTGCGAAGCCTCGAAGGGTACAAGTGCCACGTCGTGACGGTGAACGATTACCTCGTCCGCCGCGACGCCACCTGGATCATGCCCGCCTTTGCCGCGCTCGGTTTGAGCGTCGGCTTTATTCAGCAGGACATGGACCCGGGCGGCGAAGTGCGCCGCCGCATGTACGAGTGCGACGTCACCTACGGCACGAACAGCGAGTTCGGCTTCGACTACCTGCGCGACAACATGAAAGAGCGTGCCGACCTGCAGGTGCAGGGGCCGCTGGATTTCGCGATCGTGGACGAAGTCGACAGCATTCTGATCGACGAAGCCCGCACGCCGCTGATCATCAGCGGCAGCGCGCAGGACGACCCGAAGAAGTACCAGGCCGCCGACGTGGTGGCCCGCAAGATTATCGAATTGCACAAGCCCTACGCCGCCATCGACACCGAATGCGACCACTGGAAGCGCGCGATCAAGGGCGCCCAGGGCGATCTCGACAAGGCGACGACGAAGGATGAAAAAGCCGCCGTCGCCGCGCGCGAGAAGGACGCCACTGAAAAGCTCGCCGCCGCCGAGGCGAAGAAGGCGGGCATCACCGCGTATTACGAAGTGGAACTGGACCGCAAGAGTGTTCACCTGACGCACGAAGGCATCGCCGCGGCCCAGGAAGCGGCCGGCGTGGGTAGCTTCTACGTCGGCGAAAACGTGGAATGGCCGCACCTGATGGAACAGGCGATGCGCGCCCATGTGGTGTACGAGCGCGACCGTGATTACGTCGTCGAAGTGGGCACCGGCCCGCGGGCGACGGGGCAGCTGGAAGTCGTGATCGTCGACGAATACACCGGCCGCAAAATGGCCGGCCGGCAGTGGAGCGACGGCCTGCACCAAGCGTGCGAAGCTAAAGAACGCGTGCCGATCAAGGAAGAAACGCAGACGCTGGCCACCATTACGCTGCAGAACTTCTTCAAGCTCTACAAGTTCCTCGGCGGCATGACCGGCACGGCCCAGACCGAGTCCGAAGAGTTCATGAAGATCTACAAGCTCGAGGTCGTCACCATCCCGACGAACCGCGACCGCATCCGAAAAGACTACGACGACCGCGTCTACCGCACCGAGCCGGAAAAATGGGAGCAGATGATCGAAGAGATCAAGCTCTACAGCGACGCCGGCCGCCCGGTGCTGGTCGGCACTACGAGTGTGGACAAGAGCGAGCGCATCAGCCAGCAGCTGACGCGCAAGTACGGCATCAAGCACGAAGTGCTCAACGCCAAGCACCACGAGCGCGAGGCCAGCATCGTCGCCGTCGCCGGGCACACGCACGAGAACGCCTTCGGCGAGCGCGTCGGCAACGTGACGATCGCCACCAACATGGCCGGCCGCGGCACTGACATCAAACTCGCGCCCGAAGCCTGGTTCGACGTCGCTTACGACGGAAAAGAATGGACGCTCACGCAACGGGGCACGAAGAAGGAAACTAAAGTCGCCGCCGACAGCCCGCTCGTCGGCGTTCACAGCCTGACGCCAACGAGCAAGGCCGCCGGCGGTCTGCACGTCATCGGCACCGAACGCCACACCAGCCGCCGCATCGACAACCAATTACGCGGCCGCAGCGGCCGGCAGGGCGATCCGGGGTCCAGCCGGTTCTACTGCTCGCTGCAGGACGATTTGCTGAAAATGTTCATGGGCGAATGGACCGTGAACGTGTTCAAAAAAATCGGCATGGAGTACGGCGAAGCGATCGAAAGCAAAATGCTGTCGCGCGGCATCATGAAGGCGCAGCGCAAGGTCGAAGAGCGCAACTTCCTCGCCCGCAAAAACCTGCTCGACTACGACGAAGTAATGGACCGCCAGCGCCTGACCTTCTATGGCCTGCGTCAGCAGGTGCTGGAAGGCCGGCATATCGAAAACGTCATTTGGGACATGATCGGCCTGTCGATCCGCGACGCGGTGAAGAAGTATGTGGTCGACGACTACGTCGCCGCCAACCTGGCGGAGTGGGCGCGGACGAACTTCGAAGTCATCATCGACGCCGAGGAACTGCACGGCCTGCGCCGGTTCGAAGACGTTGAGAACTACATCCGTAACCAGGCCAAGCTGGAACTGAACACGACGATCAATCAAACCGTCGGCGAGTTCACCGGCGAAGACCCGGAAGACACGGGCGCCTGGGACGTGAAGGGCCTGGAACGCCTGGCCGAGCGGCAGTACCACACGAAGCTGCCGGCCGCGCACATCAAGAAGATGACGGCGCAGCAGCTGCAGGACGTGCTGCAGGCCGGCATGACCCGATACATCGACGAACGCGACCTCAGCGGCATCGGGCCGTACCTGGAACCCGATTTCGCCGGTAAGGCTCTGGCCGCCTGGGCCGAGGACAAGTTCGGCGTCGTCGTGAAGCCCGAAGAGATCATGCTGGACGCCGAGCGGCACGTGTTCAAGCCCGAGGCCGAGATCGTGCGGCTGATCGACCAGCGCGCCCGCGAGGTCTACCGCCGCCGCGAAGCCGAGTACCCGGTCGACCATTTGCTCGGCCAGGTGGGCGGCGGCGAAGTCGACAAAATCGACAACCCGTACGCCGCCGACTACGTCAAAACGTGGGCCCACTTCAAGTTCGGCCACGAGATGACGATCGAGCACATCCAGTCTTCTACGCTGCCGCATTTGCGAGACGAATTGATCGCCCAGCAGCAACGATTCCTCGAAGGCGGCCAACTGGAAAAGGACGTCGACGGCGTAATGACCGCCGGCCCCGATCTGGCGAAAATCGCCGAAGCCTTCAACGCCCGCTTCGGCCAGCGCGTCACTGCCAAAGACCTCGACCCCGCTACGGCCGAGAGCCGGAAGGGGACGAAAGAAGTGGACGAAGACCGCAGCGGCACCGTTACGCCACGCGACATCGTCCTTCGCCGCGCCCGTGACATCCTGCGTGGCGAACTCACGCAATTGGAGCAGTACGTGCTGATTACGATCTTCGACGGCGCGTGGAAGGACCATCTGTACGCCATGGACGTGCTCAAGGGCAGCATCGGTTTGCAGGGGTTTGCCGAGAAAGACCCGCGCGTCGCGTACAAGCGCGAAGGGTACAAATACTTCGAGCAGATGCTGGAAGGCATCCGCGACAAGGTCACCGACCTGATCTTCCGCGTCCGCGTGGAAGGCAAAGAAGCCCCCGCGAAAAACGTCTATGGGGTAACGAACGCCCAGCACCAGGTGAGCGACGCCTACGGCGTCGGCGAGAACATCGCCGAAACCGCCGCCGCCATGGGCGACGTGCCCCCGCCGGAACAGGCCGATGAATCCGCGGCCGGCGTGACAAAGACGATCGTCCGCGACACCCCGAAGGTCGGCCGCAACGACCCGTGCCCGTGCGGCAGCGGGAAGAAGTACAAGAACTGCCACGGGGCGAATGCGTGAATCGCAGGCGGCAGGCAACTGACGGCTGGAGGTGCGGCTGGCAGCGAGCCGCACGCCGCAGGCGGCGTTGTTTTCCCTCTCCCGTGTACTCACGGGAGAGGGTCAGGGTGAGGGGCGAGCGTAAAAAACGACGATAAGCACAAACGGCTCGCGGGTTATTCACTTCGGCGGGCCGCTTCATTTATTCAATCAATTCGACGCTCGCCCCTAACCCTCACCCGGCGTACCGGGAGAGGGAACCAGAGGATCCGACTACTCGTGCCGCACAGTGGTTGGTGGAGTACCGACGTCGCCGAGCATCGCAGTCGGCTGCGTGCTGGCCAGCGACGGGGTCGGCCACGTCGTTAACGTCCGGCCGTTCACGGTCAACACGGTGCGCGTCGTCGGCCCGACGAATAGCACCGGTGAGAGGCATTTGACCGGCATCGGCGCAGGCCGAAAGAAGTAGCGTTGCGTCATGGCCGCCGTTGCTGCCAATCCCGCCGTCAGCAGCACGAGCCCTCGCCAGGCCACGCCGCGCCGGCCAGGCGAAGCGTACGACAACGGCAGGACCGTGGTCGCCTCTTGCGGTAACAGCACGCACGGCGGCCGGCCCGTTCGGGAAGCCAGCTCCTGCAGCACCGCTGGCGTCGCATGTTGAAGATCAATGACTTGGCAGGCGCAATGGTCGCACGCATGGGACCGCGCC
>DASVSC010000262.1:0-2465 GCA_036388295.1 Tepidisphaeraceae bacterium
ACCGCCCCGGCCTAGCCGCCGCTGCGGCGGTAGCACCGGCTCGACCAACGCCCAGTGCTCGTCCTTGAGCTCGTATCGTGCCATGCCGCATCATAGAACGATCCGTCAGACAAAACCTAGGGTGAGGGCTTACGACGAAAGGCGATGTCGAGGCCGAGGCGGGCGGACCCTCGATTCGGCCCGGTCCAAGCCCTCACCCTGACCCGCGTGCCGGCGGCACCTCCCGGCCATACCGGGAGAGGGAAAACGACCTCGCCGCTACGCGGCATCGCTTGGCCGCCGGCTACCTGCTCCCGGCCGCCCTCCGTTTTACCGCCCCGCGTCCGCCCTGTCGGCCATAAACCGGTCAAAAATATTCATGACAGTACGGCGTCCCGCCGCTGACCAGCGCCGTCAACAACGGCAACGCCTGCGGCCGTCGGACTTCCAGCCGGCCCAGCATCGCGGCGTTCGCGGGCGTCAAATCTCCGAAGGCGATCGCGGCCCAGGTCGGTTCGTCGACCACAAAGTCGGCGGCCGCGCTCGTGGCGGTGGCGGTCGACTGGCTGTCGGCGATTTCGAGGCGGTACGCCGTGCCGGCGACGTCGACCGTAATAACGCCGGCCGTCGTCGGCGTCGACTTCAACGCCGACACGAACCGCGGCACGTCCAGCACCCGGCCCTGCATGCGCGTGAGCATCTGACAGCGTGCCGCCGGGTGGTCGACGCGCCGGTGCGGCACCTGCCGTTCACGCAGCCACCAGTTGATCGGCACATCCGTCGGCAGCGTGATCCGGGCTACGCTGTACTGGTCGCGCAGCGTGCCGAGCAGGACCAGCAAACGGCGCAGCGCGGCCGGCGAATCCCAGTACGGCCGGTGCACCACGGCGACGGCTTGGCCGTTCTCGATTTCCGTGCCGAGCGTGAACTGGCTGGTGATGGTGTCGCCCTGCTTGTCGACCAGGCGGAAGCCGCTGGCGTTCAGCGACGTGAGCCAGTGTTTCAATCCGCGGGCGTCGGTGGCGACGTCGCCGTGCGTCTGGCGGAACTGCCGCTCGCGATTGGCCAGGGCGGCGTCGAAGTCCGCGTCGCGGTACTCGGCGAACGCCGCGGGCGTCTCGTCCTGCGGCAGCGTGCTCAGCGGGATCGTCCAGGTGTGCTGCCGTTCGATCACGCCGTAGCCGAACGACTCGTAAAAGCTGACGCGAAACGGCGCGAGCATGCTGACGGCCTGCCTGCGTTCGCGCGAGCGATACAGCATCGCGTCCATCACCCGCGACGCCAGCCCGCGGCCGTCGATCTTGCGGCGGCGGTGCGAGCGCACCGTGCCGACCCACGCCACGCCCTGGCACGGCAGCGCGGTGCCGCGGACGTTCACGCTCAGCGACAAACTGGTGGCGGTGGCGACGTCGCCGGTGTCGTCGGACAACACCAGCACGTCACCGTCGTCGAAGCGGTCGTTGGCGGTGCGGTCAAGATAGCTCTTCCGATCGGCCGGGCCGTTGCCGTAGCAGCGCAGGCGGACGTCGGCGATGCGTTCGATCGACTCACGGCCGAGCCAGGTGGCGTGCAGGGACATGAAGCTAATTTAGCCGCAGATGGACGCGGATGAACGCAGATAAAGGAAGATGCAGAGGATCGCATATGAAGACCCGCCGCGTCCAGCCGACGCGACTCATCACCTTTTCTTCTCTTCATCTGCGTTCATCTGCGTTCATCCGCGTCCATCTGCGGCTAAACTGCCCTTTCCCGTTTTAGGAGAACACCATGGCCCGCGTCGCGATCCTGCTCGAAAAAATCTACGAAGACCTCGAACTGCAATACCCGCTCTACCGCCTGCGCGAGGCGGGCCATCAGGTAGACGTGATCGGCCCGAAGGCGCACGAAACGTACGTCGGCAAGCACGGCTACCCGCAGAAGGCGGAACTGGCGGCGGCGGAGGTGAAGATGAAGGATTACCAGTTCCTCATCATCCCCGGCGGCAGCAGCCCGGATCACATGCGCCGCGACGAGCACATGGTGCGATTGGCCAAGGAAGCGGACCGGCTCGGGTTGCCGATGGCGGGGATCTGTCACGGGCCGTGGCTGATGTGCAACACCAAGGCCCTGCGCGGCCGGCGGTGCACGAGCTACATGAGCATCGTCGCCGACGTGATCAACGCCGGCGGCAAATGGGTCGACGAGGCCTGCGTGGTGGACGGCCCGGTCATCACCAGCCGCACGCCCGCCGATCTGCCGGCATTCATGAAGGCGATTCTGGCGACCTTATCGGGCGAGACGGCCCCGGGCGACAAGGGAACGCCGGCCGCCCCGGAATGGGTCCACCGGATGGTTGCCGAGGGGTAACGGACGGACCACACCGTACCCATCAGCGTCAGCGGAAGGAGCGTCTTCGCTCGAGAAGACGCTCATTTCGCCGATGGCTCATCCCGGAAGCGATTATTATTAGTCCTTTCGCTTAAGCTTCTTAAGACATTTCTATTCCA
>DASVSC010000263.1:0-15514 GCA_036388295.1 Tepidisphaeraceae bacterium
ACCGCCCCGGCCTAGCCGCCGCTGCGGCGGTAGCACCGGCTCGACCAACGCCCAGTGCTCGTCCTTGAGCTCGTATCGTGCCATGCCGCATCATAGAACGATCCGTCAGACAAAACCTAGGGTGAGGGCTTACGACGAAAGATGCTACTGAATAAAGCGCCGGCCCACGCTCGGTGCGGCCCTGTCGAAGCCCTCACCCTACCCTCTCCCGGCCATACCGGGAGAGGGAAGCGCCGCATCGTCATTCGACTTTCGCCAAATCATCAGTGCTCGGCCCGATCAGCAGTTCGCCGGTGCAGGTGAAGCGGCTGCCGTGGACGGGGCAGTCCCAGCTTTTTTCGACCGGGTTCCATTGCACGATGCCGCCAAGGTGCGGGCAGACGCTGGAGCATTGGTGGACCTGGCCCTGCTCGTCTTTGTAGACGGCTAATTTCTTCAGGCCCTGGCGCATCAGGCCGCCTTCGCCGGGCTTCAGGTCGTCGGGGGATTTGATGTCGCCGGGCGTGACGTAGTCGATGTACTGGGCATTGGCGTTGAGGTCTTCCTTCAAGGCCTCACGGTTCATCAGGTGGCGGTTGGGGTCGTAGATCTTCACGTACGGGTTCGGACGGCCGGCGATGAGGTCGCTGATGAGCTTCGCGCCGAGCGTGCCGTGGGTGAGGCCCATGCCGCTGTCGCCGGTGATGACGTAGACGTCGTCGCCTTTGGTGGGGGCTTTGCCGATCACCCCGAGGCCGTCACTCGGTTCCTGCACCTGGCCGGACCAGCGGATGACTTCCTCGCCCGCCTGCGGGAAAACAGTGCGGACCCATTTCGTGAGTTCGTCGAAGCGGTCTTCGCTCGCGCCGCGCTGGCCGGTTTTGTGGTCTTCGCCGCCGGTGATGAGCACGGTTTGGCCGTTGTGCTGCGTGAGGCGCGTGTAGTGGTACGGGTCGTGCGTGTCCCAGTACAGCGCGTTCGGCACCGACCCTTC
Source organism: Tepidisphaeraceae bacterium (assembly GCA_036388295.1). Taxonomy (GTDB): domain Bacteria; phylum Planctomycetota; class Phycisphaerae; order Tepidisphaerales; family Tepidisphaeraceae; genus RYN-431. Next base: position 974 of record DASVSC010000263.1, read on the forward strand.
GAGGATGACGTGGCCGACCATGTACGTGCGGTAAGCGGCCTGCTTCAGGTAAATGCTCAGCCAGTCGTTGATCGGCGTGGGCGTGTTCGTGGCGACGACGATCGCCACCTTCGCCGTCAGCTTGCTGTTGTCGGCGAGCGTGACTGTCGGTGGCGTTTCTTTCTGTCGGCCGCTGGCGTCCATGACACGCGTGCCGGTGCGGAACTTCACGCCCCGCTTGGCCGCCGCTTTCGCCAGGCCGTCGAGGTATTTCGTCGGGTGAAAGATCGCCTGATGGCCGAAGCGAATGGCCCGGCCGGTCTTCACGCCGCCGGGGTTTTCCACCCACGAAATGTTGTGTACCCCGCACCGCCGGGCGGCGGCATATTCGTCGTCCAGCTTCACGTCCGTCGGCGGCGGGCCGTCGAACAAGTAGGCGTCGACGCGCTTGAAGCCGCAGTCGATCTGCTCGTCGACCATGATCTGCTCGATCGTCAGGATAGCCCCGGCGTGGCTGTCGTGGGCCAGGCGGGCGGTGTCGGTGTCGTGCAGCTTTTCGACTTCGGTGAAACGGTCGTCGAGGATGCTGGCCAGGTGGGCGCTGGTGCGTTCCGACTGGCCACGGGCGATGGGCCCTTCGTCGATGAGCGTGACCGACCGGCCGTCGCCGGCCAGCAGATACGCGGCCGTCAGTCCGCTGATGCCCGCGCCGACGACGATGACGTCGGCCTCGCCGGCCCAGGGGGCTTCGGGCATCTGCGGTTCCACGTCGGACCAGATCGATTGCGTGCGGCCGTCTTCGGGTTTCATGGGCGATGGTACGCCGCGGGGTGGACGGGTTGAGATGAATAAGCGTTCAGGCGCGGCGGGTTGATCGGTTGAACGGTTGATGAGTTGATCGGTGACCGGCTGACGCTCGCAGCGCCCCTGCGACCGTCAGCGCGCCACGCATCAACCGTTCAACCGATCAACTTATCAACCGCCCTTCAATCCGATACGCTTCCCGGCCGGAGACCCACCCATGTTCGTTCATTTCGTTTTGTTCTGGATGAAGCCCGACGCCCCCGCCGCCCACCAGGAGCAGCTGTTGGCCGACTGTCATGGGCTGCTGGCGAAAGTGCCCGGCCTCACATTCTTCGACGCCGGCCGCCCCGCGATGACGCCGCGCGAGGTCGTCGACAACAGCTACCACGTCGGCCTGCTCACCGTCTTCGCCGACAAGGCCGCCCACGACGTCTACCAGACGCACCCGCTGCACCTGGAGTTCATCGAACGGAACAAGGCGAACTGGGAACGGGTGAAGATTTACGACTTCGTGTGATGCCGTGTACCGTCCGGCGACTACCACGTCGCGGCGAAGCGCGTGACCGAAAACGCCAGCGAGAACAGGTAGGCGTCGGTCCAGCTTTCGATAAAGCGGTCCTTGCCGTTCCCCGCGTACCGCCAGCGGGAGAACGCGCGGATCAAGTACGCGACGACCACCGGCACGATCAGGATGTAAAGCACGCGGGCCAGTGGCCACGGGATGATCGGGTTCGGCAACAGCAGCGTGCTCGCCCACCCCAGGCCGGCCCCGGCGCCAAGAAGCACGACGACTTCAACCGTCCGCCGGTTCGCCAATTCCGGCAAGTTCCCGATCAACCCTTCGACGACCACGTTCACCACGATCTCGGCGACCAGCTCGAATAAGAACTCCAGCATCGTTTCCCCCGGTCATGAACTCGGCGCGGCCCGAATCACTTCGCTAGGGTTGCCACCAGCCGCCACACGACGTGCGGGCTGAACGCGCGGGCGAAGCCTTTGTTGAACTCGGCGACGATGGCGTCGAAGCGGTCGGTGTACGGCAGGCGGTCGCGCTTGCCGACGTCGGGGCCGAGCAGGTCGCGCAGGCGTTTTTTGTCGGCCGGGTCCAGCGGCGGCGGTTTGCTGACGGCGACGCCGAGCTTGGGCAGTTTCCCGGCCTTGCGGAGCGTGAGCAGCTGCCGCCAGACGGCGGCGTGGTCGGGCTTGTTCTGCTTGAACTGCCGGGCGTACAGCGAATGCAAACGCTCGAAGTGCGGCGTGTACGGCAAGTCGTCGGCCGTACGGCCGATCTTTTCGTAGACCGTGATCAGCGCGGCGCGGTCGCCGGCGGCGTCGGCGGGCGGGGCGTCATCGAACAACGCGCCGTTGGCGGCGGACGCGGCCGGTGCGCCGGCGGCACGGGTCGGCGTCTCGCCGCGGTCGGCCAGGCTCAGGACGTGGCCGAACGGGTCGCGGATCGTCGCGCGGTGGCCGCGGCCGCTGGGCTTGGGCGTGGTCAGGAACGTCAGGCCCAGTTCGTCGCGCCGGTCGTACAACGCCTGCACGTCGTCGACGCCCAGCACCACTTCCACCTCCGGCCGCTGGCGATCGTCGTGCAGCACCAGTTCGGTTTCGCCGCCGGTGAAGCGCAGCGCTGCCGCGTGGCCGGTCTGGCGGTCCAGCTTCAGGCCCAGCGTGTCGGTGTAGAACCGGGCGGCGGCGGTGATGTTGTCGACCCGCATCAGAATGCGGTCGACGGATTTCAGCAGCGGCGGCATGACGGAAGTGTAGCGGAAAAAAGTTGATGAGTTGATCGGTTGAGGGGTTGATCCGTGGCCGGCTCACGCGCGGGAGAGCCTCGCGGACCTCAACGCGCCACGGATCTACCTATCAACCGATCAACCGATCAACTCCTCAAGCCGCCACCGGCGTCGCCGCCAGGTCTTCTTGTTCGGCGACGGTCGGCGCGTGGTAGCCGCCGCGTAGCACGAACAGGCCGCCGACGAGGTTCCAGAAGACGGCCACCAGGCGGATCGACAGCGTCAGCGCCAGCGCCTGGTTCAGCGTCGCCCCCTGCTGGCGGGTGAAGTAGTAGGCGAACGCCTCCATCACGCCGACGCCCTGCGGGCTGATCGGGATCGCCCCCGCCAGCACCACGACCGGCACGACGATAAAGTAGTACCCGGCCGACAACGGCAGGCCGAACGCCTGGCCGGCGAGCATGGCGCTGACGATCGTCGTCAGATGCACCGGCAGCGTGATCAGGATCGCCCAGGCGATCAGCCCCGGCCGCTGCCGGTAGGCGTGCATCACGTGCATGATCTTGCGCAGATGGCCGAACGCCGCCGATTTGGCGAAGCGGTCGACGCGCGTGATCTGCCGGCGCACCACCGGCGTGTACAGCAACAGCAGACCGACCGCGGCCATGACCAGAATCGCGACGGCCCCGAGCGCGACGCGTCGGCAGGCGCGGGTGACCGGGTCGTTCGGGTCGGCCGCCCGGGCCCATTGCAGGCCCGCCATGGTGCCGCCGAGCAGGATCAGGGTGATCAGGCCCAGCACGCGGTCGACGACCACGCTCATCACCGCGCCGGTTTTGTGGTCCGGCGCGTGTCGGGCGGCGTAGTACGCCTTCAGCACGTCGCCGCCGGTGCTGCCGGGCATGAACGTGTTGTAGAACGCGCCGACCATGTTCAGCACGAACGCCCGGCCGAAGGTCAACGCGATGCCCAGCACGCCGAGCAAGCGCCGCCAGCGAATGGTCGTGAACAAGAACGGCAGCGGCGCGACGATGAGCGCCCAGGCCAGCTTTTCCGAATCGGCGTTGCGCAACATCGTCCGAATGCCCTGCTGCACGCGCGGCTGCGGCACGTCGAGCTTGAACCCGCCGGCCACGTCGCCAGGGCCGATGAATCGGCCCCGCCCATCGGGGTCTTTGATGAGCAGCGAATAAACCGACGGCTGGTGATTGATGTCGCCGAACAGACGCATGCCCAGCAGCGGCACGGTCCGGCCGTCGACCAGCTGTACGGTTTTGCGGTCCGGCCCGTTCACGACACGTTCACTTGCGACGGTCAACGGCTCGCCGTCGGTGCGGATGGTGAACGCCGGCGCGTCCTCCGCCGCCGGCCGGGCCAGCACGCGGTCGGTCGGCAGGTCGCGGTCGTCCAGCAGCAAAACGCGGTCGTACAGGTGCAGGTTGCTGACGACCCAGGCCACGCCCAGGACCGCGATCACCCAACGTGCTAACGATCCTGCGATCCGCCCGGCCTTCGATTTCATGCGGGCCGGATTGTGAGGGCAAACGCGATCGTTGCCAAGTTAGGTCGTGTCGGACAGATCAACGCTTGGCCGTAGGGCGGGCACTGCCCGCCGTTTCTGCCCGGCGGCGGGCAGTGCCCGCCCTACAAGAGCGGCTCTCAACTTGTGTTCGGAATTCACGGCTTCCGCCGCGATGCCTGCCGTGTTACTGCCCGCCCGATTGCTGCAGCATGCGCCGCAGGTACTGGTTTTCCCGCCGCGTGGCTTCCAGGTCGAACACCAGGTACTTGATGCTCAGCCGCAGCGAGTCGAGCGATTCCTGCAGGCCGCTGACGGTCCGGCGGAGGCGTTCGTGGCGCAAACGGGTTTCGTCTGCCAGCTTCTGGACCTTCTCGCGTTCCTCGGGCGGCAGCGTCGAGATTTCACCGAGGAGGTCGCGCAGCTTGGTCTGAAAGTCCGCTTCGTTCATGGCTGATCCTGCAAGTCGTAGAAGTGCCCGGCCCCTAGCCGGCGCTCCGATGAGTTTGACACAGAAAATGTCGCCGGGCGGCGGCGGACGAACAACAAGTCACCCGGCTGTCGACAACGGCCTTGGCGCTGCGTGGCGGCCGCGGGTTTTATCGGTCGCACCGGGTATACTGCCTGTGCGGCCCACCGATGAGCGATTCCGACGCCCCAACCCCGCCGCGCCCCGCCCCGGCCAGTTCAAAGCCGTCCGCCCGTCCGTCGAGGCCGCAGATCGAACGCCCGACGTCCGGCAACGCCCGCCCGGTGCGGCCCGGCGGCGGGCGGGCGAAAGCCACGGATTGGCCGGCCGTGGAGGAACTGCCGGCCGAGCCAATCATCGCCGATACCCTGCTGATCGCCCCGCCGCCGACGCCGGCCATCAAACCGAAGCCGCCGCGTGTGGCCGTGTACGGTTCGGCGTTCGTCCGCCAGACGCTGCTGCCGCCGTGCGCGGTGCTGGGCGTCGGCCTGTTGGGCCTGGGCGTCGCCTATTTCCTTCAACCGCCCGATGCGGCCCTGCGGCAGGTGCCGCCGGGCGTTCCCGTCACCCTTCTAGCCGTCGGCGCGGTGGCCCTGGCGTGTGCCGTCGGCCTCGCGCGGTCGCTTCGCCGCATTGACTCACCCGGCGCGGATTCCTAGCATCGAAGGGGTCTGAAAACCCCACAGGAGTACATCCCATATGGCCAGCGAGAACGTTAAAGAGTTTACGGACGGCAATTTCGAGACCGAAGTGCTTAACAGCAGCGAACCGGTCCTGGTCGACTTCTGGGCCGAGTGGTGCATGCCGTGCCGGGCGCTCGCCCCGACGATCGAGAAGCTGGCGAAGGATTACGCCGGCAAGGTCAAAGTCGGCAAGGTCGACACCGACAGCAACCGCGACGTCTCGATCAAGTACGGCATCAACGCCATCCCCACGGTCATCCTCTTCAAGGACGGCCAAGTCGCCCAGAAGTTCGTCGGCCTGAAGCAGGAACGCGATTTCAAAGCGGCGATCGATGAGGCGACGAAGTAAGTCGACGCATTGATCAATCACGAACACACGAAGGGCACGAAGATCGACCTGATCTTCGTGCCCTTTCTGTTGTAACAGGTGCCACGGTCTTGTACTCAAGGCCATGCTCTGCCCCGACGCAAAGCACGGCCTTGAGTACAAGACCGTGGCACCCGGCACCTGACTGCTAGCCCCCGCGCGGGCAAGGCATTAATCTTCTCAGTATGAGGCCAAGCGACGTCGGGCAGAGTTACGATCAAATCGCACGACGCTGGCAAGCGCCCGAGCGATCGCTGAGCGGGCTAAAACAACACGAACGCGCTTTGCAGTTCGTGCGGTCGACCTCATTCGCATTCGATGTGGGATGTGGGTGTAATGGCCGGCTGACGGATCTGCTGCTGTCGCGCGAGTTTGCCGTCGAAGGCGTAGACGTGTCGGAACGGATGGTCGCCTTGGCCCGCGAGCGACATTCGGACGTAACGATCCATCACGCGGATATCTGCGACTGGGCTCTGCCGCGACAGTACGACTTCATCACGGGCTGGGATAGCATCTGGCACGTACCCCTCGACGCTCAAGCCGATGTGCTGGCCAAGTTGTGTGCCGGACTGACGCTTGGTGGCGTGTTGATCTTCACTCTCGGGGGGACTGACGAACCCGACGAGGTCCGCGACGCCCACATGGGCCCGCCGATGTACACCGCCACCCTCGGCATCCCGCGCACGCTGGCACTGCTGACGGAACACGGCTGCGTCTGCCGGCACCTGGAATACGACCAGCACCCGGAGTTGCACACCTACTTGATCGCCCAAAAATCCTGAGCGATCGCTATTTCTTTGTCGGGTGCCACAGGTCGCGGGATACCGCGACCTGTGGCACCCGGCTTTAACGAACGCATCTGGACGAGTTCAAGCGAACTAAAGGCAGATAACATGGCAAAAAGCAACGCCGATTTCATAAAGCGGGTCAAGCCCGCGGTTCGCAAGGCCGCCGAAAAGCGGAGCAAGCAGATCATCCTCGGACAAGTGCCGAGAAGCTGCCGAAAAGGCCGTTGAATCCCACAGAGCATTAGCGCCGCAGGCATTCACGCCGAGACGGTCTCCGTGCCCTTCGTGTCTCGGTGGTTCACTTCTTCTGTGCGAAGTCGCCGAACAGTGGATTCGTCAACTGCGCCGCCGGTTCCGGTTCCGCCGGCACATCCGCGGGGGCCACGTCCGGGCGGTACATTTTCACGCCAAACGCCTTCATGTATTCGGTCCAGTCGCCTTCCGGGTTGGCGTCCGGGTCGCGCGTGGCGGACAGGGCCATCGTCAGTTTTGCGTCCAGGTTTTCGATCTCATGCACCGCGATCGCTTCCGGCGTGGCGGGCACTTTCGCGGCGCCGTATTGCAGTTCGCCGTGGTGGCTGAGGACGATGTGCTGCAGCACGTCGATCAGCTGGCGCGGGATCGGCTCGCCGAGCGTTTCGCCGGCGGCCTTGGCTTTGTCTTCGATCCAGAGCGCGATCTTGACGATGTGCCCGACCAGCTGCCCGCCGTCGGTGTAGCCGAAGGCGGTTTCGTACTTCAGCTCCCACGTCTTGGCCAAATCGTGCAGGAAAACGCCGGCCAGCACCAAGTCGCTGTTCAGGTGCGCGTAGAACGGGCGGATGGCGTGGACCACTTCCATCGCGTTGAGCGTGTGTTCCAGCAGGCCGCCGATGAAGGCGTGATGGAAGCTCATCGCCGCCGGGGCGCGGCGGAAATTGGCCATCAGTTGCTCGTCGTCCAGGAACGCCTGCACGACCGCCATCAGGTGGCGGTTGCTGATGCTGCCGCACAATTCGGTCAGGCGGGCGAACATCTGCTTCACGTCTTTTTTCGTGCACGGCAGCAGGTCGTCAATCTCATAGCTGCCGTCGGCCGGCTGGCTGAGGCGGTCCATGATGATCTGGAGATTGCCCTGATAATTTTCGACGCGTCCGAAGACGCGCACGAAGCCGCTCTCGGGCAGTTTCTGGAACAGTTCCTGTGACGCGTTCCACATGCGGGCGGTCACCTGGCTGGTTTTGTCGCCGATGAACGCCTTAATGTAGAACTTGCCGGTGTTGGTGGTGGCAATCTGCTTGTTGTTGAACACGAACACGTCATCGAGCTGATCGCCGGGCCGGGCGTCGCGGAGGTAGAGCCGTCGCATGGGCGGGAATGATACCGGAATCGGCAGACCCCCGCGAAAGACGGGGCGGGATCCCGGACAAGGGGAAGCGATGGCCGCGGGTGTAAATCCGCGCGGAAACCTTTCCGTATTCGCGGCCGCACCGTTCCCGCGCGGGTTTACACCCGCGGCCATTGGTTTCCGTGTGCGGTTGATTACGCTCGTCCCCATGCCGAGCGCCACGAAGGAATTGCGCATCGCCGTCCTGCTGAATCCGGCCGATTACGCCGCCCGGCCGATGCTGGCGGGCATTCTGGAAGTGGCGCGCATCAAACACTGGCGCCTCACGGCCGACCCCACGGCCGCCGACGGCATTCTCCACGCCGGCCCCGCCCCGCCGTCGGCCCGCGTGCCGCTTGTGTCCGTTTCTGCCGACCCATTCGCCAACGCGATGATCGGCCCCGACGCGGCCGCCGTCGGCCGAATGGCGGCCGAGCATTTTCTGGACCGCGGCTTCCGCCGGTTCGTCTACAGCGGCCCGTTGACCGACGTCCACCCCGACGCCTGCGGCGACGCCTTTGCCGATTGCATTCGCCGCCGCGGCCACGCTTGCGCCGTCATGCACGACCCGCTGCAAGCTTTAGCATTGCCCCGGCCGATCGCCTGCTTCGTCACTGGCGGCGTGGCGGCGGTGCGATGGGTCGCCGCCGTTCGATCGGCCGGGCGAACGGTGCCGGGCGACGTGGCGGTGCTGACAGTCGGGGACGACGAGCTGACGTGTGAACGAACCGACCCGCCGCTGTCGGCGATCGACGTCGGCCCCCGCACGCTCGGCCGTCTGGCGGCCCGGCGGTTGGTGGCGGTGCTGCGCCGCCGGGCCGGCGGCGACGTCGAGCGCGTGCCGCCGGTCGGCGTGACGCTGCGTGCGTCGACCGACACGCTCGCCGTCGCCGACGCCGACGTGGCGGCCGCCGTGCGGTTCGTCCGCGAACACGCCGGCGGCCCGCTGCGGGTCACGGACATCCTGCGAGCCGTCGATTTAGACCGGCGGACGCTCGAACGCCGATTCCAGAAAAGCCTCGGCCGATCGCCGGCGGAGGTGCTGCGCCGCTGCCGCGTGGAACGGGCGGCCGACTTGTTGCGTAACACGCCCCGGCCGATCAGCGACGTCGCGACGGCGGTCGGCTTTCGCCTGCCGCAACACCTGGCGGTGGCGTTCAAAGCCCTCCGCGGCCAAACCCCGAGGGCCTACCGGGCGGCGGTGCGCGGTGAGGGTTGAGGTCCGGCTCCCTCTCCCGTGTATTCACGGGAGAGGGAATCAAACGTCACACTCGATCGGCCTTTTCGCCGAGGGTGGTCGCTTCCAGGATCGGATCGACCCCGCGCTTCTCCGCCGAGCGGGCCTTCCACAGTTCGAAGACCATCGGCAGCACGCTGATGACGATGATGGCGACGATGATCAGCTCGAAGTTCTTCTTCACGAACGCCATCTCGCCGAACGCCCGGCCGGCGCCCATGCAGATCGTGATCCAGAGCACCGCCCCGATCACGTTGAACGTCGCGAACCGCGCGTAGCTCATCTTGCCGACGCCGGCCACGAACGGGGCGAAGGTGCGGACGATGGGCACGAAGCGCGCCAGGATGATCGTCTTGGCCCCGTACTTTTCGTAGAACGCCTGGGCCTTGAGCAGGTGCTTGCGGTTGAGCAGCTTGTCCGACCACTTGGCCGGGCCCGCCGTCTCTTCGCGGCTGAAGACCGCCGGGCCCAACTTCAGGCCGATGGCGTAGTTGAGCGCGTCGCCGATGATGGCCGCCACCAGCAGCAGGAAAAAGATCGGCCAGAACCCGACGCCGACGTCGCGTGCGCTCATCGCCCCCGCGGCGAACAGCAGCGAATCGCCCGGCAGGAACGGGAAGATCACCACGCCGGTTTCCAGGAAGATGATCGCGAACAGCACGGCATACAGGTACGGCGTGCCGATGTATTCGATGACGCTCCGCCAGGCGGCGTCTTCGCCGAGGTGGCGGACGAGGTAGAACAGCTTCCCGAAGAGTTCGGACATCGTGGGGCAATCCTTTTAGGTCTGTTGTCGGAGCACGTCTGGGTAGCCGCCGGGTGAGCCCCGCGGCTGCCTTTCACGCCGGTACGGTCGTTGACATGGTCGCCGGCGCGGTGGTGGGAGATCCGCCGCCGCCGCCCCTGATCATTTCCCAGCCGGCCTCGACGCCGTGGACCCAGCACAGGTAGGCAACGTACCCGCAAATGCACAGGATCACCAAGGCCAGCAATTCGCCCAGGATGACGCAGACGCCGTCCTGTTCGATCACGCCCAGCAGCAGCAGGATCAGGGCGACCGCCGGGATGGCGTTGGTGAACGGGATCGGCAGCGGCAGGCCGAGGAAGAAGCCGCAGAACATCAGCGAGAAGCCGATCGGCAGGTCGATGGCGGGCCAGAGCATGAACTTCAGCCGCGGCTTGACCAGGTGCTCGATCTTCCGCCCGCCGTTGGTGGCCACGCGGATGACCTTTTCCAGCATGGCGTAGCTGAGCGTGCGGTTGCGGATGAACCCCGGCACCCAGGCGGGCATGCGCAGCATCACCCGGGCCCCGTACAGCATGATGGCAGCCCCCAGGGGCGTGCTCAGCCCGAACGACGGGATCGGGATCAGGAACGGCAGCGACAGCAGCAGCATCACCAGCGCCGGCCCGCGGTGCTTCAGCACCTCCACCACCTCCGCCACCTTGATCGACCGGCCGTCGGCGTGGGCCAGGACGGCTTCCAGCTCTTGGACCAGGGTGCGGCGCTGGGCGTCGGCGTCGACCGGGGCGTTCAGAACGGACGAATCAGTCATGGGGGCAAGACTTTATCGGATTGCGGCTTTCAATGCCCGCGCGTGGGCACGATTACTTGATTGCCCCGGCCGACGATCTACAATATCGCGTCGCTTCGAGCCCGGATGAGACGGCTCGACCCCGCCCGAATCGACTTGCCCAAACGCTGCGTATAACACGTGGCTTCGCGTTCAATGCCGGACGCGAGTCAGGAGAAGACTATGTTCGAACGCTTCACGGATCGAGCACGTAAAGTGATGGCCCTGGCGAACCAGGAAGCCCAGCGATTTAACCACGAATACATCGGCACCGAGCACATCCTGCTCGGGCTGGTCAAAGAAGGCAGCGGCGTCGGCGCGAACGTTCTCAAGAACCTCGACGTCGACTTAAGGAAAGTGCGCCTGGAGGTCGAAAAGCTTGTTAAGAGTGGCCCCGAGATGGTCACCATGGGCAAGCTGCCCCAGACGCCTCGCGCAAAGAAAGTGATCGAGTACGCCATCGAAGAGGCGCGAAACCTCAACCATAACTACGTCGGCACCGAGCACCTTCTGCTCGGCCTGCTCCGCGAGCACGACGGCGTCGCCGCCCAGGTCCTGATGAACCTGGGGCTGAAGCTGGAAGAAGTGCGCGAGGAAGTTCTCAACCTGTTGGGAGCCGGTGTGGAAAACGAAGAACCCGCAGCAGCCGAAAAGCAGAACCCCAAGGGCAAGTCCAAGACCCCCGCCCTGGATTCCTTCGGACGTGACCTGACCGAACTGGCCCGCGAGGGCACGCTCGACCCCGTCATCGGCCGCAAGAACGAAATCGAACGCGTCATCCAGATCCTTTGCCGTCGCCAGAAGAACAACCCCGTTCTCCTCGGCGAGGCCGGCGTCGGCAAGACCGCCATCGTCGAGGGCCTGGCCCAGATGATCGTCGGCAACAACGTGCCCGACATCCTGCACGACCGCCGCCTGGTCGTCCTTGATTTGGCCATGATGGTGGCCGGCACGAAGTACCGCGGGCAGTTCGAAGAACGCATCAAAGCGGTCATGAACGAAGTCCGCCGCGCCAAGAACGTCATCCTGTTCATCGACGAGCTGCACACGCTCGTGGGTGCCGGCGGCGCCGAAGGCGCGATCGACGCCAGCAACGTGCTCAAGCCCGCCCTCAGCCGCGGCGAAATCCAGTGCATCGGCGCGACCACCTTCGATGAGTACCGCAAGTACATCGAAAAAGACGCGGCCCTGGCCCGCCGCTTCCAGCCGATCACGGTCAACCCGCCGATCAAGGAAGACGCCGTGCAGATCCTCAAGGGCCTGCGCGACCGCTACGAGGCGCACCACCGCGTGCAGATCACCGACGCCGCCCTCGAAGCGGCCGTGGAATTGTCCGACCGGTACATCCCGCAGCGCTTCCTGCCGGACAAGGCCATCGACGTCATCGACGAAGCGGGTGCCCGCATCCGCCTCCGCAGCATGACCAAGCCGCCGAACCTGGCGGAGCTGGAAGAGCAGATCGAACGGCTCAGCATCCAGAAGGATGAGGCCGTCAAGAACGCCGAGTACGAAGAAGCCGCGCGCCTTCGCGATCAGGCCGAACAGCTGCGGGCCAAGAAGGAAGACATGCAGCGCCAGTGGCGCGAGCGTGCCAAGGAAATTGACGGCGTGGTCGACGAAGAAGTCGTCGCCGAGGTCATCAGCAAAATGACCGGCGTGCCGCTCACGCGTCTGGAGAAGGAAGAGGCCCAGCGCCTGCTCGACCTGGAAGCCGAACTGCACAAGCGCGTCGTCAGCCAGGACGAGGCCATCAAGACGATCAGCAAGACGATCCGTCGCGCCCGCAGCGGTCTGAAAGACCCGCAACGGCCGATGGGCAGCTTCCTGTTCCTCGGGCCCAGCGGCGTCGGCAAAACGCTGCTGAGCAAGGCCCTGGCCGAGTTCATGTTCGGCTCCGATGACTCGCTCATCCAGATCGACATGAGCGAGTACATGGAGAAGCACAACGTTTCCCGCTTGATCGGCGCGCCCCCCGGCTACGTCGGTTACGAGGAAGGCGGCCAGCTCACCGAACGCATCCGCCGCCGGCCGTACGCGGTGCTGCTGCTCGACGAAATCGAAAAGGCGCACCCGGACGTGTTCAACATGCTCCTGCAGATCATGGAAGAAGGCCGCCTCACCGACAGCTTCGGCCGGCACGTCGACTTCCGGAACGTCGTCATGATCATGACGAGCAACATCGGCTCGGAACTGATCAAGGGCGGCGGCCAAACCTTCGGCCTGCGGGCCACCGGCAAGGGCGGCACCGAAGAGCGCACGTACCAGGCCATCAAGGACACCGTGATGAAGGAAGTGGAACGCTACTTCCGCCCCGAGTTCATCGGCCGTCTGGACGACGTGATCGTGTTCCGTCCGCTCGGCGCCGAGCAGCTCAAGCACATCATCGAGTTCGAGCTGCGCAAGGTCACCAAGCGCCTCGTCGATCATGGCCTGAAGATGGAGCTGACCGACGAAGCCAAGGAGTTCCTGATCGAAAAAGGCACGAACGCCGATTTCGGCGCCCGCCCGCTGCGTCGGGCCCTGGAGCAGCACATCGAGGACCCGCTCAGCGAAGAGATCCTCCGTGGCAACTTCAAAGGCAAGGACACCATCCGCATCACCGTGAAGCAGGAAGAAGGGGCCGAAAAGCACCTGTACTTCGAAAGCTTCACGACCAACACCCCGCCGGCCACGCCGGAACTGGCGCAAGCGGGCAGTGACGCGACGTAAAGCGAGTCGTTTCTAAGATTTCACACGGCCCGGCTGGCGATTTTTCGCCAGCCGGGCCTTTTTTGTTGGATCGGCGAACCACGAAGGACACGAAGGGCGCGAAGAGATCTCCGGCGTCCGGCACCGTGCTTCCAAGTTTGAACCATTCAGGAACAGAAATAACGGCCGCCAGTTTCCTCTCCCGGCATGGCCGGGAGAGAGAGCCAGGGCAGCCGCTTACATAGCAATGCTCCCTGCTCTAGAAGTCAGTCGTTGCCGTTCCGGTCCGCCTCCCTTTGCGGGAGGGGCTAGGGGAGGGGTTCTTCGACCGTAGAGTGCCCCGCGCCACGCAGAACCCCTCCCCCACCCCCTCCCGTAAGGGGAGGGGGAGAAGAGGTTGCTCGCGGCGACGAACTTCATCCGCCTTTCCTCTCTTCGCACGGTCGTGGTTATTCTTTCCCACAACACCATGCTCTGGAACCTCACCGACGAAGACCTCTACGCCGCCCAGGCCGGTGATGCCGTCGCCACCGAACGGCTGTTCGCCGCCGCCCTGCCGCCGTGCGGGCGATTGGCGGCCACACTCTGCGGCGACGACCGTGGCGCGGCCCGCGCACTGCAACGCCTGGTCGATCGGTCGGTCGATCAATTGCGATCCTCGCGCGACAGCGGCGAGGCCGGCCGGTGGTTCATGCACCAGACCGTGCTGCTGACGCGCGAGCAGCCGCAGCCGACGAACATCGACGACGACACGCTGATGGCCGGCGTCGGCGGGCCGGACGTCGTGGCGTATCGCGCCCTGATCGCCGGCCTGCGCAAGCTGCCGCGGCAGCAGCAAGAGGCCCTGCTGTTGCGCCACGCCGAAGACTGGAACACGCGCTTATGTGCGGTCGCCATGGACTGTTCCACGCAGGCCGTCCAGACGCACCTGGACGAAGCCACGCGGCAGCTGACGCCGCTCGCCGGCGGCCACTTCACGGTCCTGATGTCGGCGGTCCGGCAAGTGCACCAGTCGCGTCCGCTGAACCTGCCGCAAACGCCCGCCATGGTCGCCGCCCGCGTCCGCCGACGGCGGTGGACGGGCCGCCTGCTGCGCCTGGCCGGCTGGACACTCATCGTAGGTTTCCTACTGCTCCTGGCACTCGCGACGTGGTGGCTGCGCGGGCGGATCAAGATTTGAAGCAGAACACAGCTTGGCGCAGCGTCGTAGCACCCGGCAGCAAAGATCTCACCACGGAGACACAGAGACACGGAGTAAGAGCTAGGCAGCAGTTTGCGATTTGATTTTTCTTCTCCGTGTCTCCGTGTCTCCGTGCCTCCGTGGTGAA